>NZ_JBGCCT010000007.1:0-300000 GCF_041260665.1 Catenulispora sp. GP43
GGGCTGGGGGGGGGCGGCCGCGTTGTTGTGCGGGGGGGCGGGGGGGGGGGGGGTGCTCCGGCGCGGGGGGGGGGGCCCGGGGGGGGGGGCCGCGGGGGGGGGGGGCCCCCCCCCCCGCCCGGCGCCTTTTCGGCCTCACACGTCCGCCATCGTCGCGGTGACCTGACGCCCGACGGCGTTCAGCCGGTCGATCACGGTGGCCGAGTCGGGCCCGCAGACGATCGCCACCGCCATGCCGCCCGCCGTCGTCGCCAGCTTCTCCATCACGTCCCCGACCCGTCGCAGGATCCTGACGTCCACGACCCAGTCGTCGTCCGGCGGCGCGCCGAACGCGGCGAACCGGCCGGCCGAGGGCGGGAAGAGGATCGACCACCCGGTCGCCCCGCGCTCCGCCGGCTGCACCGGCCGGCACTCGGGCACCTCCAGGCCGATCTGGGGCAGGATCGACGCGAAGGGCAGATAGACGCCGTGGCTGTGGCGCAGCGACCGGATGATCCCGCCGCCGCCGGGCCGGCCGGCTATCTCGCACAGGACGGCGTCGCCGTCGCGGTCCAGGAAGACCTCCAGGTGGGTGACGCCGCTGAACCAGCTCATGGCGGCCAGCACCCGCCGGTTGAACGCGAGCAGCGCCTCGCGCTCCGGCCCGGGGTCGACCGTGGCCGACCTGATCTGCCCGCCCCAGGCGAACTGCCGGTCGAGGTAGTGCGAGGCCACGGCGGTGACCGGGACGCCGTCGCGGACCAGGCTGTCGACGTGGAACTGGCGGCCCTCGACGAACTCCTCGGCTTCGTAGCGTCCGGGCACCGGCAGGCCGCGTGCCTGCAGCTCGTCCAGGTCGCGCGCACTGTGGACGATCTCGATGCCCTCGGAACCGGAGGCGCCGACCGGCTTCAGGACGATGGACCCGTACTTCGCCAGCAGGCCGCGGGCGTCGGCAGGCTGCCGGATCCCGATGTGGTCCGGGACCCTGATGCCCTGCGCCGCGAAGTGTTCCTTCATCAGGACTTTGTCACGCAGGATCGTCATCTGGGCCTCGGTGAAGCCGGGGACGCCGAACGTGTCGCGGATCCGGGCGGCCGGCACCATCATCCGCTCGGAGTGCGCGGCGACTGCGTCGATCCGCGGTCCGGCGGCCAGGTCGGGGATCAGCGCCAGGATCGACTCCTCGTCGCGGACGTCCGCCGCCAGCTTGCGCAGCACCTGCCCGGGCGGGATCCGCCGGAGGTGCTCGGGACCGCCGACGAAGGTGATGTCGAAACGCTCCGGATCGAAGATCAGCTCTCCGCGCTCGTCGAAGTAGCTCTCGTATCCCACGTGGCTCAACAGCACGACGTGTTTGCGCGGCAATGTCCCCAGCTCCTGTCGGTCCCGGAACGGCGAGTCGATCACACGCTACCGGCCGCCCGGAGTGAATCAGAACCCTTTACAAGCCGCCACGCCCCGGATAGCGTACCCAGGAGTTGTTGCAGGGTACTGACAACGGGACGTCATCGGTGCGCATGGCCGGCGAAGGTCCCCATCGGTCGGGTTCACGGGGAACCCAGCAGCGCGAGGAGCGACGCGTGGACGTCACGATTTCGGACTATCTTCCTGCCCACTACGTCCAGGCGGTTCGCGAGAACCTCGCCGACCGCGATCCGCACGACCTCGACATCCAGATCGAGGAGTGCCTCAAGTACCTGCTGATCATGTCCGAGCGCCCCGGCGGGTTCATCCCGCTCACCGGCCCGGGCGACGAGGTGTGGCACGAGCTCATCCTCCAGACGCCCGACTACGCCGCGCTCTGCGAGGCGCTGCCGGGCCGCAGGTTCATCCACCACCGCAGTCTGAGCTTCCGCGAGTACACGCAGATGCGGAGCCAGGAGGAGATCGTCGACGAGTTCCTGGGGTGGATCCCGGAGTACGTCGGCAGGTTCGGCCCCTTCACCGCCGAGCGCGCCCAGTACTGGTCCTTCTGCGAGTTCCTCATGACCGCGCGCGGGATCACCCTCGACCAGATCAACCACATCGGCGCCTTGGGATCCGCGAGCAGCCGATGACCCGTGCCGCCGCGATCCCTCCCGAACAGCCGCCGCCGGGAGTGGATCTCACTGAAGCACCCTTCGATCTCCCCGAGGCCTTCAAGGACGCGGTGCTGGAACGGTTGTCGGCGAGCTCTTGGCGGCGCTATCCGTCCAGGAACCAGCGGGCGATCGTCGCCAAGGCCGCCGACCGGCTCCGCGTGGCAGCCGAGGCGGTCTTCCCGACGCGGGGGTGCAGCGAAGCGCTGCGCATCGCGTTCCTGCGCGAGGCGCTCGAGGAGCGGACCCTTCTCTTCCCGAGCCCGAGCTGGTTCGGCTTCCGGGTCATCGCCGCCGGCCTGCGGATCCCGTTCTCCTACTACGACGTCGGCGACGAGCTCGCCGCCGTGAACAGTACGGCGGCTGCGGCGGCCGGCGCGCGCGGGGCGGCGACCCTCGTCATGTGCTCGCCGAACAATCCCACCGGCCACGTCGTGGAACCGGACGTGGTGAAGGCGGCCTGCGCCGACGGCGACCGGGGCTGCATTATCGACCTCACCTATGACCTGTTCGAGGACGAGCCGCTGCTGCCCCGCCTGGCCGAGCTGTCCGACGGCCCGCGGCCGACCGCCTGCCTGAGCTTGTCGAAGGTGTTCGGACTGGCCGGGGCGCGGCTGGGGCTGCTGGTCGGCGATCCGTCGCGGATGTCGGGCTTCAAGTCGCTGTCGGAGCCGTACGCGCTGGACTACTTCCAGCTCGCGGTGCTCGACGTCCTGTTCGATCAGGAGTGGGCCGCGACGCGTGGATCGATCGCGGCCTCGGTGCGTGACTGGCGTGTCGAGGTGGCGCGTCTGGCCGCCGAGCGCTTGCCCGCGGCGCGGGTGCTGGCCCCGGCCGGCAATTTCGTGACCTTCAGCCTTCCCGTGTCCGAGCGGGATGCGGAGGCGAACCGGATCATCGATGCGGCGGCGGCGAAGGTCTTCCCGGACTCGGACCTGGTCCGCCTCACCGTGAACGAGCAGACGCTGAACGCGCTGCGAGGAGAGACGTGAGCACCAGAAATGGCGATGACTGGATCCGACGGCTCGCCGGATACTGCTGGCAGTACAAACGCAGTGTCCTGATCGGCACCGCCGGCGCGCTGACGGCGGTGGCCCTGTCGCTCGTCGTCCCGCTGTTCGAACGGGCGACGGTCAACGGGCTGACGTCCGGCGGCTCGGTCGTCCCGTGGCTGGTGGCGCTGGCGCTGGCCGCCCCGATCAATTACGGTGCCTCGTTCCTGCGGGTCTACCACGGCGGCCGGTTCTCGCTGGGCGCTCAGTACTCGATGCGCACCGAGATGCACCGCAAACTCCTGCGCACCGACGGCGGCAAGCACGACGAGGTGGTCCTCGGACAGGCGTTCAGCCGCGCCACCTCCGATCTGACGCTGGTTCAGCAGCAGCTCGCGCTGATGCCCCGGACGGCGGGCTGCGTCATCCTGCTCGTCGGGACCATGGTCGCCTGTGTGCTGCTCTCGCCGCTGCTGAGCCTGGTGGTGCTGGTCGTCATCGCCGTCTTCCTGGTGGCCGGCGGCACCGCGCGCCGCAGGATCTACCCCGCGACCTGGGAGGCGCAGCAGGCCGCCGGCGAGCTCGCGGGCGTCGTCGACGAGTACGTGGCCGGCGTGCGGGTCATCAAGGGCCTGGGGCAGGACGGCCGCTCGTCGGGGCGGTTCGATTCCGCGGCCCGTCGTCTGTTCGCGACGCGGATGCGTACCGTGCGGATGAACAGCCAGGTCACCCCGGCGCTCAGCGCCCTGCCCGCCGTGGGCCAGATCGCGGTGCTGGCGGTCGGCGGATGGCTGGCTGTGCACGGCCAGATCAGCCTGGGCACGCTGCTGGCCTTCTTCACGTACCTCGCGCAGGTCTCCTCGCCGGTGTCGGTGTTGGCGCAGTTGGCGGTGAACGGGCCGCAGGCGCGTGCGGCGATGCACCGGATCTTCGATCTCCTGGATCTGCAGCCCGACGTGGTCCAGAGCCCGACTGCCTCGGAGCTTCCCGCCGTGGGGGCCGCGGAGTCCGCCGGCGCCGAGATCGAGTTCGCGGACGTCGATTTCTCCTACACCCCGGCTCGGCCGGTCCTGGACGGGTTCTCGCTCAGTGTCGCCGCCGGCGAGACCGTGGCGCTGGTCGGCAAAGTGGGGTCCGGGAAGTCGACGGCCGCTTTGCTGTTGCTGCGGTTGTTCGAGGTGCAGGGCGGCGGGGTCCGGGTCCGGGGCCGAGATGTCAGGGAGCTGACGTTCGACTCGCTCAGGGCGGCGATCGGGTTCGTCCCCGAGGAGAGCATGCTGTTCTCCGACACGGTCCGGGCCAACATCGCCTTCGGCCGTACCGACGCCACCGACGAGGAGGTGCTGGCCGCCGCGAAGGCGGCCGGCGTCGACGGTTTCGCCTCGGCGCTGCCCGAGGGGTACGACACCCTCGTCGGCGAGGGCGGCCTGGCCCTGTCCGGCGGCCAGCGCCAGCGGATCGCGATCGCCCGGGCGATCATCAAGGCGCCGGACATCCTGGTGCTGGACGACGCCACGTCGGCCGTCGACGCCGCGACCGAGGACGAGATCCACGAAGCGCTGTCGGTGGCCAGCGGCGGACGGACCACGCTGCTGATCGCGCACCGCCGCTCGACGCTGCGCCTGGCCGACCGGATCGCGGTCATCGACGAGGGCCGCGTCGTGGACGTCGGCGTCCACGAGGACCTGCTCGCCCGCTGTGCGCTCTACCGGCTGCTGATCTCCGGGCCCGGCGGCGACGCCGAGGGCATCGAGGCCGGCGAGGTGATGATGCTCGCCGGGCAGGAGGACGCCTCGCCGTGGGAGCGCGCGCCGGTCGCCGCGCCGGCCGCGAAGAAGCCCGAGCGCGCCGCTGCCCTGGCGGACATGGCCCGGCGAGTCGCCGAGTTGCCGCAGGCCCTGGACGGTCCGGCGCTCAGCGACGAGGATCCGGACGCGGCCGGTCTGACGTCGCCGTTGCGGATGCGCGGCATGCTCGCGCCGTTCCGTTGGCGGATGGCTCTGCTGGTCGGCATCATCGTCGTCGACGCCTTGGCGGCGCTGGCATTCCCGCTGCTGGTGCGCAACGGGCTCGATCACGGGGTGGCCGCCGACCGGGTCGGGACGCTGATGGTGTTCGCCGGTGTCGCGCTGGTCGCCGCGGTGCTCGGGTGGTTGACCGACATCGGCACCGCGCGGGTCGCCGGCCGTCTGGCCGAGCGGCTGCTGTTCCGTCTCAGGTGTTCGACGTTCGCGCATGTGCAGCGGCTGGGTCTGGACTTCCACGAACGTGAGGGCACCGGCCGCATCCTGACCCGGATGACGATGGACCTGGACGCGGTGGCGACCTATGCCCAGACCGGTGTCGCGCCGTCCATCGTCAGTGCCCTGACTGTGGTGGGCGTGTTCACCGCCGCGGCCGTCATCTCGCCGGTGCTGAGCATCCCGCTGTTCGTCGCTGTTCCGGTGCTGGCCGTGGCTACCCGGCTCTACCGGCGTGCGGCGGCGCGCGTCTACTCAGATGCGCGGAACAAGGCCGCGGAGGTCAACGCCGATCTGCACGAGAGTGTGCGGGGCGCGCGGGTCACGCAGGCCTTCCACCGCGTCCAGCAGCGCAGCGACCGTTTCGCAAAGCTCAGTGAGGCTTACCGCCACTCGCAGTCGACCGCGCAGTGGTTGGGTGCCCTGTACTTCCCGTTCATCGTGCTCGTGTTCGACGGTTGTGCGGTCGCGGTCCTGTGGCTCAGCCAGGGCCGGGTGCACCACGCGGGGCTGACCGTCGGCGGCGTCATCGCCTTCCTGATCTACCTCGACCTGCTCTACGCGCCGACCCAGCAGCTGGCCATCGCGATCGGCACGTACCAGAAGTCGCGGGTCGGCCTGCGCAAACTCAGTGAGCTGATCATCGCCGCCGGACCGGTCCGCCCCGCGGGCCTGCCCGCCTCGGAGCACTTCGGCGAGGTCGTCGCGGAGGGCGTCTCGTTCAGCTATCCGGGGCAGGACCGGCTGGCGCTGGCCGACATCGACCTGGCCATCGCCGACGGCGAGACGATCGCGCTGGTCGGAGCATCGGGCGCGGGCAAGTCCTCGCTGGTCAAGCTGATCGCCAGGTACTACGAGCCCTCCAGCGGGACGATCCGCGTCAACGGACGCGACGCGCGCGAGTACGACCTCGGATCCTTCCGGAGCAGGCTGGTCGCCGTGGCCCAGGAGCCGTTCCTGTTCGCCGGCACGGTGCGCGACAGCATCGCCTTCTGCCGCCCGGAGATCACGGACGAGCAGGTGCAGCAGGCCGCCGAGGCCGTCGGCGCGCACGCCATGATCTCCTCGCTGGCCGGCGGGTACCGGCACCCCGTGGCCTCCGGCGGCGGGAACCTGTCCGCCGGCCAGCGCCAGCTCGTCGCCCTGGCGCGGGCCTACGTCGCGGCCCCGGACGTGCTCCTGCTGGACGAGGCGACCGCGTCGCTGGACCTGGTCAGCGAGGCGGCGGTGGCCGCCGGTCTGGCGGCGGTGACGCGCCGTCAGACCACGGTGATCGTGGCCCACCGGCTGGCCACGGCGGCGCGTGCCGATCGGATCGTCGTCGTGGAGGCGGGCCGGATCGTGCAGGTCGGCGCGCATGAGGAGTTGATGGGGGCTGACGGCCCGTATCGCTTGATGTATGAGGCTTCCACGGGTTCGGAGGGCTCGCCCGTGCAGGGGGCTGACGATCCGTGGCTCCGGTCGCCTGAACACTCCGGGAGCATCGCGACCGCCTAGCAGTCGGGGGACTGTCGTGCTAGCAGAGGGGGACTGTTGTGTTTGAGACTGATCTGGCCGTCGCCACCGAGACCGAATTGCACGCCGCGGCGGACAGTCTGCGCCGAGACGGGTTGGTGGTGGCGCGCAATGCCGTGCCTCCGGAGTCCATCGACGAGTTCCGGCGGCAGTTGTGCGCGCGAATGGATCCGGACGCGGACGCGGGCGCGGGCGCCGCAGCCGCAGCGGCTGAGCTGACGTGGACGCGGCTTCGCGAGCAGATGTCGTCGCAGGTCCTGTTGCGGATGCGGCGGGAGGCCTATGAGTGCCCGCAGTACGCGGGCGTGTTCCGGTCGCCGCGGCTGCTGGGGTTTCTACGGATCGTCCTGGACACCGAGGAGCCGTTCCTGCATCCGCGCAGGTGGATCCGGACCAATGCGGCCGGCCGGGACGCCGGTGCGCAGCCGATGCATCAGGACTATTGGTTCGTCCACGGCGACCCCGACGTATATACAGTGTGGGTCCCGCTGCACGACTGCACCGAGGGCGGTGTCGTGCTGGTCGAGGGATCGCACCGGGACGGTACGCTCGCCGTGGACGACAAGGCCGCCGGCAAGGGCGCGGTGGCGCAGGTCGACCGGGACCGGATGGTCGAGCCCCGGCTCGCGCTGGGCGATGTGGTGGTCTTCCACAGCCTGACGGTCCACGGGACCGCTCCTGACGCACCGGCCCTGGCCCGGATCTCGATCGACGGCCGGTTCCAGAACCCGACTTCACCGATCGCGATGGACCAGCTGTTCCCGGCCATGGCGACCGAGGACGGCAAGCCGATCGCGCGCGCCGGCGCGTCGGGCGACGACGTGGGCGAGTGGTCTGGCGACCCGGATCTGCGCGTCGATCCCGCGATGCCGATCGTGACGCCGCGCGGCACGGTGGTGCGCGGATGAGCGTCTCCGAGGCGGACGTGCTGGATCCGCGGTTCCTGCAGGGCGAACGCGCGCGGCTGTTCGCGATCGCGTGGACCCGGGCCACGCGGGCGATGGCCGACATCCGTGCGCTTCCGGCGCCGGACGACCCCGAGACGGAGTGTCTGCGGGCGATGGCCGGGCACCTCGCGCCGTATTCGTCGGTCCCCGTCCCGATCCTGCGCACGCCGGAGTGGGCGTCGGAGTCGGTGATGGAGGTGCTGGCGGCGAACGCGGCGCGGATCGCCGAGCAGTCGGCCTACCAGGCGGAGCAGAAGCGGAACTCGCCGGTCAGCAAGAGGGTCGAGATGCTCCTGGACCGGCTGGGGGTCGTGGAGTATGTGGAGAAGGAGTGCGGCCTGCGCCTGGTCCGGGTCCCCGGCGAGATGCGCTACACCTCCTACATCTTCTACGACGCTCCGGGCTCGTTCCTGCAATGGCACCTGGACGCCAGGCACATCGTCGATGTCAGCCTCCTGCTGTGCATCGACCGCCTGGACGACCGGGACGCCGACGAGGCCAGCGCCACCTACGCGGTCACGCCGACAGGGGTCGAGCGGTTCCACTTCCAGCCGGGCCAGGCCCTCATCTTCGACGGCGCGTTCACCCTGCACGGCCGGTCGCCGGTCGCCGAGGGCGAGAACGTGACCATCCTGCGGATCGGGTTCCGGCTCGCCGACGCCGTCGCGGAGGTGTGACGTGCTGAATCCCGGAGTGCTCGACGGCGAGGCGGCGAGCCTGTTCGCGGACGGATGGACCCGCAGTCTGCGCAGCCTGACCGATATCAGCCTGCTTCCGGAGGACGGCACAGAGAAGGCGAACCTGCTGGCGGTGATCGCCGAACAGCTGGAACGGTACTCGCTGCTTCCGGTGCCCTCGGCGTGCCGGCCGGAGTTCGCCGATCCGGCGGTGCTGGCGGCGCTCGCGACAGAGGCCCGCGACGCCGCGGATCCGACGGATGCGGGACCTGCGGGCCAGGCGTTCCTCGATAGCAGTGCTCTGCGAGAGATGCTGGCGAAGGAATACGGCCTGGAGATCTCGTCGGAGCCGCAAGGGTACGTCAACGCGTCCTATCTCGTCTTCGACAGCGAGAGCCCAGGCTTGGAGTTCCAGCTGGTTCCGCGCAGCGAAGAGGACATCAGCATCCTGCTATGCCTGGACCGCGTGGACAGCCGCCCGCCGGAGGAGGCGAGCGCGAGCGTCGTCGCCACGCCGAGCGGACTGCGCCGTTTCCGGACGGAGCCCGGCGAGTGCCTGGTCCTGGACCCGGGATTCACCGTGCACGGCCACACCCCGGTCGTGGACGGCGAGCGCGTCGTGTGTCTGCGGGCCGGTTTCCGGATCGCGCGATAGGCCGGAGGGGATTCGTATGCGTTATCGGAAGCTGGGCTCCTCCACCTTGGAGGTGTCGGTCCTCGGGCTGGGTTGCAGCAACTTCGGCCGGTCGGTGGACGAGGAGGGGACCCGCTCTGTCGTGGCCGCCGCGCTGGAGTGCGGCGTCACCTACTTCGACACCGCGGACTGCTACGGCAAGCACTTCTCCAGCCGCCGCGACGCAGGCGACGAAGGCACCTCGGAGACACTGCTGGGCCGTACGCTGCGCGCCGAGCGCGTCGAGCGTTCCCAGGTGGTCATCGGGACCAAGTTCGGCGCGCCGCGGCACGACATGGGATTCGGGCCGGAGGCCGGGGCCAAGGGCAGCCGGGCCTACATCCGCCGGGCTGTGGAGAGCTCCCTCAGGCGCCTGCAGACCGACTACATCGACCTGTACCAGATCCACTTCCCCGACCCCGAGACGCCGATCGGCCAGACGCTGTCGGCGTTGTCCGAACTGCGGGAGGAAGGCAAGGTCAGGCACTTCGGGAACTCCAACTTCTCCGCCGGCCAGATCCGCGACGCGCAGCACGCCGCGGCCGCCGCCGGCCACGAGGGGTTCGTGTCCGCGCAGTACCCGTGGTCGCTGGTGGACCGGTCCGGCGAGCCGGATCCGATCGGCGTCGCCCACGCCGAGGGACTCTCGGTCATCGCCTATTTCCCGCTGGCCCAGGGACTGCTGACCGGGAAGATCCGGCTGGGTGAGGAACCGCCGCCGGGCAGCCGGATCGCCAAGGCCCGGCATCTGATCGATCCCTCGCGGGTGCGCGCGATGGAGGCGGTGCGCACGTGGGCCGACGCCCACGGCCGCAGCCTGCTGGAGGTCGCGCTCGGCTGGCTGGCCGCGCAGCCGGCGTGCGCGATGGTGATCCCCGGCGCGAGCTCGCCCGCCCAGCTGCGGGCGAACGCCGACGCCATCGGATACCAGCCGAGCGAGCAGGAGCAGCGGGAGATCGAGGATCTGGCGCGGTGACGGTCGATTCGGTTCCAGCCGAGCGAGCAGGAGCGGCGGGAGCGGCGGGAGATCATCGAGGACCTCACCTCGTGGCCGCCGACCCGGCCCAGGGCTGCCGCGAGGAGGCCGAGAGCCTGCGCGATCTCGCGCTCGGCGCCTGCGACGAGCCGGAGTTCCGGCGGATCGCGGACGCGGCGCGGGCCGTCGCCGCCCGGCCCGACCTCGGCTCGGTGGCCGCCGAACGCGAGTTGGACCGGTTGTCCCTCGCGCTGCGGGGCGCCCTGATCGACCGCGGCCACCGCTACGCCGACCCGCACTTCCGCTCGCCGGAGTTCGGTGCGGACCGGCCGCTGCCCTCCGGCGGCGGCGTCGGCTTCATCTACGAACGGGGCGCCACCGCGGTCGGGCTCGAGGACCGTCTCGCCGCCGCGACCCCGGCACCGCCCGGCTGGCACGCCGACCACGTGATCTTCAACAGCGGCATGGCGGCGATCTCCTGCGCGCTCCAGGGGTATCGCAGTATCGTGCGACCCTCGGCCGCGGCGCCGCTGCGCGTCGGGGTGTGGGCGAGCTACTACGAGACCGACATCCTGTTCGGCCTCACCAAAACCGAGGCGTTCCGGCTCGAACGGCTGTCCGACCCGGTCCAGGCGGTCGCGGCCGGCGGCCTGGACGTGCTGTACCTCGAGCCGGTGCGCTACGACTGGGACCTGACGCCGATGGACGTCGACGGCTTCACCCGCGCCTGGCGGACCGGCGCCGAGGACCGGCCCCGGGTCATCGTCCTGGACACGACGCTCTCGTCGTGCTCCTGGCCGACGGCCGAGTTCCTGCGGGCCGTCGGCGGCGACGGCCCGACCCTGGTCGTGGAACTGCGGTCGGCGCTCAAACTCGACCAGCAGGGCCTGGAGTTGGCGAACGCCGGCGTCGCCTCGATCTACAGCCGCGACGCGGACCCCGAGACCGGGGTCCCCGACGCCCGGCTGTACGGGCAGTTCCTCCGCGTGACCCGGTCGGTCACCGGCACGGCGCTGTCCATGGACGCCATGGCGGTGCTCGACCACGGCTTCGTGTTCGACCCGGAGTGGACCCGGCGCCACGCGGGCCGCGTCTTCGGCAACAACCGCCGCCTCGCCGCGGCGACCGCCGGTCTGGACGGGATCTTCGCCCGGGTCGGACACCCGAGCCTGGCCCCGGCCGGGGCCCTGCGCGACGCGCCGTTCGTCATGTTCCAGCTGGCCGAGGACACCAGGGACAACCACGCCTTCCTCTTGGGCCTGATCGGCGCCGAGGTCGCCGGCCGGGGGCTGCCGATGGCATGGGGGGCCAGCTTCGGGTTCCGGGCGCACCGCTGGGAGACGATCTTCCCGCAGGGCAGTCGCAAAGGCCTGTTCAAAGTGGCGATGGGCGCGCGCTCGGGACCGTCGGCCGACGCGGCCGTCGCCCTGCTCCACCGGCTGGCCGGATACCCGGACTTCGACAGGCTGCGCCGCGACCACCCGGACGTGAAACCGGTCGCGCTGACACCGGACGGACGGCCCGCGTGACCGGCCTGGCTGCGGCGGACGGCCCGGCTCCGGCGCACAACCCGGCCCCGGCGGACGACCCGGCTCGGGCGGACGGCCCCGCCCCGGGGGACAACCCAGCCGCGGCCTTCGACGCCGAGCAGCGCCGCACCTGGGCCCGGCAGGCCGAGGACTACGCCAGGACCTTCGCCCTGCTGTGCGCCGGTCCCGTCCCCGACGTCCTGGACGCGATCGGCGCCGGACCCGGCCTGCGGATCCTGGACGCCGGCACCGGCCCGGGCACCCTGGCCGCCGCGTGCCTGGCCCGCGGCGCCACGGCCACCGCCTTCGACGCCGACCCGACCATGGCCGCCCTGGCCCGGACCGCGGCCCCGGACGCCGGAGTGCTCGTCGCGGCCATCCCCGACCTGCCCTTCGGCGACAGCCGTTTCGACGCGTGCGCGGCCAACTTCCTGCTCGACCACGTCGGGGCCCCCGGCGCGGCCCTCACCGAACTCGCGCGCGTCACCAAGCCCGGCGGCCGGATCGCCGTGACCGCGTGGAGCGCCGTCCCGCCGATGGCCACCGCGCTGTTCGGACTCGCCCTGAAAGGCGCCGGGGCGGTCCGGCCCCCGGCCCGGCGCGGACGCCCGACGCGCCACGACTTCGAACACACCGAGGCCGGCCTGGCGACCCTGATGAGGGACTCCGGTCTGGACGGCGTCGAGTGCCGCGCGGTCGCCTGGACGCTGGTCGTGGAACGCGACGTGTGGTGGTCCGGGCCGGTGTCCGGGGTGGCCGGAGCGGGCTACTTCCACACCAGCCAGACGCCGGAGGTCCGGGCTGAGGCAGAGCGCCGCTTCACCCGCCTGGCAGCCGTGTTCGAACGCGAAGACGGCTTGCTCGCGCTTCCCGCCGCCGCGCTGCTCGGTGTCGGCACGGTTCCGGGGGCTGATCGGGGCTGATCGGGGCTGATCGAGGCGGCACGTCGGATTGAACCGGAGGGGAGAACTGCGATGCGGGTCGTCATGCTGGGGGTTCACGCCGAAGCCCTTGAACCGCTCGTCGCCCGCGGCCACGAGGTCACGGTGCTGTTCGAGCCGGCGGAGCGGGACCGCGTGAGCGCGGTGCGGGAGAAGTCGGCACAGGTACACCAGGTCGAGTCGTACACGGACGTCGACGGACTGCTCGCCGCCCTCGAGGAGATCGGTGCCAGAGCGCGAGGCGTCGAGGCGGTCGTCACCCTGAAGGAGTTCGCGGTCGTCCCGGCGGCGCTGCTCGGCGCCGTGCTCGGGGCCCGCGCCCTGAACCCGAAGGTCGCCCTGCGCTGCCGGGACAAGGCGCTGCAGAAGACCGCGTGGCGTCAGGCCGGGCTGGCGACGGCGAAGTGGGTCGTGGTCCCGGCCGGGGCGGCGCGTGCGGAAGAGGCCGTCGCGGTGGTGCGCGCACAGGGGTTGAGGGCTCCGTTCATCGTGAAGCCGATCGCGTCCGCGGGCACCGTCGGGGTGCGGGCCGCGGCGGACGAGGCCGGCCTGGTGACGGCGGTGCGCGAGATCGAGGGGGAGCGCCCGTCCGGCGGCCGGCTCCTGGTCGAGGAACGCAACGAGGGGGAGGAGTGGCACTTCGACGGGTTCGTCCGAGACGGCCGGGTGGACGAGGACGCCGTCCTGGTGTCCCGGTATCTCACACCGCTGATCGAGACGAGGAACGGCAGTCCCACGGCCAGCGCCTCGTTCCACCCGGCTGCGGAGCCGGACCTGTACAAGGAGGCCGCGGCGCTCGCGACCGAGGCATCCAGGGCGCTGGGTCTGGACAACGGGGCGTTTCACTTCGAGGTGTTCGGCGAACCGGGGAGCTTCGTCGCGGGGGAGCTCGCGGCCCGGCCCGGCGGCGGATGGGTGCGCAGAGCGGTCAAGGCGGGGATCGGCGTGGACCTGGCGGCCGCGGCGGTGGGGGCGGTGACCGGCGACCGCGTCGAGGTCGGCGAGGTCAGCGACGACGTGTTCGGGTGGGCGTATCTGCAGACCGTCGCGGGCTCGACGAACCACGTCCGGCCCGAGGACGTCCTGGAGGTCCCCGGGGTGGCCGCCGTGGAGATGTCCGTCGTGCCCGGCGCGCCCATGCCCGACATGCGGACGAGCTCGACGACGGGAATCGGGATCGTCCTGGCGCGGGGCGAAGACCACGCGGCCTGCGCGGCGGTCCTGCGCGCGGCGAACGACGCCGTCGTGCGCATCAACGGGGTGCCGGGCGGCGACGTCCAGCCGGATTCCGGCCGCCGTTGAACGGCGCGCCGCCGGTCATCAGAGAAACGGAGAATCCCGTCGTGAATCCCGTCGTGCCGACACCAGTCATCCTCGGCGCCGCAGGGCTGACCCCCGCGGACGTGATCGCGGTGGCGCGCGCCGGGGCGCGGGTCGAAGTGTCCCCGGACGCGCTCGTGGCGCTCGGGCGGGGCCGGGCCGTCGTGGACAAGCTGGCCGGGTCCGGCACCGCGACCTACGGGGTGTCCACCGGCTTCGGGGCGCTGGGCAGCGAGTACATCGCCCCGGAGCTTCGCGGCCGGCTGCAGCACGCGCTCGTCCGCTCGCACGCCGCCGGGATGGGCCCGCCGGTCGAGGCCGAGGTCGTCCGGGCACTGATGCTGCTGCGACTCAGGACCCTGACGACAGGCTGCACCGGGGTGCGGCCGATCGTCGCCGAGACCCTGGCCGCCCTGCTCAACGCGGGAATCGTCCCGGCCGTGCGCGAGCACGGATCGCTGGGCTGCTCGGGGGACCTGTCCCCGCTCGCCCACGTCGCCCTGGTGCTGCTGGGCGAGGGCGAGGTGATCGGCCCCGACGGGCACCTGACGGACAGCGGCCCGGTCCTTGCCGCGCACGGCATCCGTCCCCTCGACCTCGAACCGAAGGAGGGCTTGGCACTGATCAACGGCACCGACGGCATGCTGGGGATGCTGATCCTGGCCACCGCCGACTTCGGCCGGCTCCTCAAGAACGCCGACATAGCGGCCGCGATGAGCATCGAGGCACTGCGCGGCACCGGCCGCGTCTTCGACCCGCAGCTGCACGCGCTGCGGCCGCACCCCGGCCAGGCCGCGTCCGCCGCGAACCTGGCCCTGCTCCTGGCCGGCTCCGGCATCACCACGCCGCAGGCGGGAGCGGACCGCGAGCAGGTCCAGGACGCGTACTCGCTCCGCTGCGCACCCCAGGTGGCCGGCGCCGCCCGGGACACGCTGGCCCACGCCCTGACGGTCGCCGAGCGCGAACTCGCCTCCGCCATCGACAACCCGGTCGTCCTCGTGGCCCAGGACCGGATCGAGTCCAACGGCAACTTCCACGGCGCCCCACTGGCATTCGTCCTGGACTTCCTGGCCATCGCCGCCGCCGAGACAGGCTCGATCGCCGAACGCCGCACCGACCGCATACTCGACCCCGCCCGCTCCCAAGGCCTGCCCCCCTTCCTGGCCGCCGAACCCGGCCTCGACTCAGGCCTCATGATCGCCCAGTACACCCAAGCGGCCCTCCTCGCGGACACCAAGCGCCTGGCCACCCCGGCCAGCGTGGACTCGATCCCCACCTCCGCGATGCAGGAGGACCACGTGTCGATGGGCTGGTCCGCAGCCCGCAAACTGCGCACCGCACTGAACAACCTGACCGGCATCCTGAGCATCGAAATGCTGACCGCCGCCCGCGCCCTCGACCTGCGCAGCCCCCTCAAGCCCGCCCCGGCCACCGCCGCAGCCGTCACGGCCCTGAGGGCCGCCGGCGTGGGCGGCCCGGGCGCCGACCGGTACCTGTCGCCGGAGCTGCGCGCGGCGGAGGCGGCTGTGCGTTCGGGTGCTGTGCTGGATGCTGTCGAGGAGTCGGTCGGGGCTTTGCGCTGAAGGCTGACGGCACGTGGCACGTGGCAGCATCCTCAGCTTTTCCGGGTCGACCTCGGGCAGATCCGAGGCCTTGGCGACTTCACCGATTCGGCGTGCCAGGTTATAGATATAACGGCTCTGTATTCATCGGAATAGTACGGCGGGCCTGGCTCCGAGTATTGATATTACCCGGTCCGGCGACGTGTTCGAAGACGACATCTGCCCTGGTCCACGCCATCCGAAAAGGGGATTACATTACCGGCAATAGAGTGCTGAGTCAAATAGCCCCCCCACTGGGTGACGCAGTGCCTTAATGCCTCGAGAAGCCCGTGGCGTTGGCTACAGTGCCCTACGGGTGTCGGCGATCCGGTCGAAGGCCCAGGTGGATCCAATAATCACAACTGAAGAAAGGCGGCACCACCCGTGCGCGAAATCATGCCGGCTCGCGAGCACCGCGTGCGGTGGTGGCAGAACCCCGACTTCCCGAGCGAGCGGACGACGCGGATGTTCATCATCCTCGGCTCCGTCGCGACCGTCATCACCCTCCTGGTGATGATGGTCTGACTCGGCGGTCGGGTCCTCGGCCACCTGACGGCGGCCGAGGACCACCACCGGCGGCGTCCCGTTCAAGAGCTGTGAGAGGCTCGGGGCGCCGCCTTTTCGCGCCTGCGAACAGCCGCGAATCCTTGTGTTCCTCCCCTGTCTGAGGATAACCCCAGTAGCCCGATTGGGTGATGGTCGGTGCGGTACGTGTCAGAGCAAACCACGGACGAAGTCGCTTTCAGGCGAGAAACGCCAACCGGTTCCACCATATGGCTTAGTGGCAGCTGGGGTGGCTGAAGAATAGAGACGACAATTCACCCGAGCCTTCTGAGAAATTCTCATATTACCTATCGTTGGGCGGCTACGCTCAGGGCTGCCGAGGTACGTAAGGAAGCTGAAATAGCCGGCCGCGTGGCTGCCCTATGAGCAACTGCTCGCCCGGTGGTTGCGCGGGCAGCAGGCTGAGAATGCCGAAGACCTATGCGACCTGCTCGTATTCGTGGATCACGCCTCCGGCTCGATCTCGTCGCCGGACACGTAGCGTGTCGAGGTCGATCACGTTGTCCGGCAGCGGCTGCTGTGGTGCGGCATGGCGGAGTGCGCGGTGCGGGCGGTGCGTGTTGTAGTGCTGCTCGTACTCGCGGAGCAGGCGCATCAGGGCTCTTCGAGCTTGCCCGTGCTTGGGGTGTAGCGCGTCTGCTGGTCGTGAATCAGAGTTTTGCTGGAAACGAAGCGCCCGTGGCGCTCTGTGATCATTCGAGTTGCTGAGACAAGAGTGATCGCGAGGGAGCCACGGGCTTGGTCAACGATACGACACTGCTACTAGGACTGGACGGCGTGGAGGTCGCCGGTGTCGAGCTCGACCCGGAGCGCAATCCGGTGATAGCGCTGGTGACTGCCGCTGGCCAGGGGCGGTGCGACCCAGGGTGCGGGCAGCGGTCGCAGCATCCGTATTCGTGGGTGCGCACCCGGCCGAGGGATCTGCCGGTGGCCGGTCGGGCGAGCACACTAACCTGGACCAAGCGGCGCTGGCGCTGTGGCAACAGCGCCTGTCCGCGCCGGACGTTCACCGAGTCGGTCCCGCAAATCCCGCCCCGTGCACGGCTGACCGGACGGCTTCGCGCCTCGATCGGGGCGGAGGTGGCCGATCGAGGCCGCACGGTGATCCAGGCCGCCCGCGATCACGAGGTGTCCTGGCTCATCGCGAACGCGGCGGTCTCGGCGTGGCTCGAGGCGCAAAGCCCGCAATGGCGTGCAGGGGTTCAGGTCGTGGCGATCGACATGTGCACCGTGTTCAAGGCCGCGATCCGCACCAGCCTGCCGCACGCGACGCTGGTGGTCGACCGGTTCCACGTCGCGCAACTGGTGAATACGGCGCTGACGGAGGTGCGCCGCCGCGTTACCGTCCAGCAGCGCGGACGCCGGGGACGCAAGGGCAACCGCGAGTGGGAGTTGAGGAACAGGCTTACTTGTTCCGGGGCCAGGATGCACGCCGAGCACCTGGATCCGATGATCGACGACCTCCAGGCGCTGCCGGCGAAGATCGGCGCACCGATCCTGAAGGCCTGGAACGCGAAGGAAGACCTGATGGACCTGCTCACGCTGCACGGCGCGCACCGGGACCGGACGCAGATCAGCGCCCTGCTGATCCGATTCTACGAGAACGCCGCGACCAGCGGCCTGCCGGAGATGCAGCGGCTTGCGGGCACGGTCTCGACCTGGTGGCCGGAGATCCTCGCCGCGATCACCACGGGCGTGACGAACGCAGGATCCGAGGGCGCCAACCGCGTGATCAAGACCGACGCCCGTTGCGCCTTCGGCTACCGAAACCCCGTCAACCAGCGCCTACGCGCCCGCGCCGCCACCACCCGACGTGCCCCCGGACACCTCACGACCCGAACCGGTGGCCGCCATGCCCAACCCAGACGACGCTCAGAGAGCTGACAGCGAGTCAAGTTCCATGAGCCGCCATCGATCGCTGCTGCCCTGTCTTGGTAATACGCGCGACCGCTACACCCGGTTCCCTATTCGGACTGTGATATTCCTCCAAGCTATCGAGACTTCCGACCCGTGGTCGACCTGGGCATACTCCCAGCCGTGACTGATTCCGCGGATTTCGAATGGGACCCCTTCGGCACCCTGCACGCCGCACTGTGGATCGGCGGAGCGCAGTGGGCCGGCAAGTCCACCGTCTCCAACATCCTCGCCGCCCGACACGGCCTGACGGCATACCACTACGACTACCACGACGCTCGAGGCCACCTGGAGCGCCGAGCCGCGCGCCGAGCCCGCGCCGGTTCGCCCTACGGCGAATATCCCGGCCCTGATTGGGTGGGCTCGACGCCGGGCGCCCTGGCCGAGGAGTGCCTTGCCATCTTCGACGATCGAATCGAATTCGTATTCGACGACCTGCGCGCGCTCGTGAGCCCGCATCCGGTGCTGGCCGAGGGCTTCGGCCTGCGCCCCGACGTGCTCGCACCCATGCTCGACACACCCGACCGCATGATCGTCATGGTGCCGACCGAGGAGTTCCGGCAACACCAGATCCGCACTCTGCCACGCGCCAGCGCGTTGAACGTCGAGGTGGGCGACCCTACGCTCGCCCAGGCGAACCGCGTCGCGCGCGACCGGCTACTCGCCGAACACGCCGTACGCGCGGCACGGGAACACGGCGTGCATGTCCTGGAGATCGACGGCTCCCGCGACGCCGAGGCAGTAGCCGACGACGTCGCGAGACACTTCGCCGCCCATCTCACACCACGCACCTGAACGCACGGCCAAGTTCCAAGAGCCCGCATCAGGTGGGGCAGGTTCCAGATGAGGGTGCGGTCGGTGAGCTCCACGCGAAGGCTTCGGAACCACCGCTCCATAATCGAGTTCTGGCGCGGTGCCCGGACCCCAGTCCGGATGACCCCGATGCCGGCGGCGTTGAACACCGCGTCGAACAGCGCGCCGAAGGACGCGTCCCGGTCGTGGAGCAGGAACTTCGCCTGCAACCCGGCGTCCTCCAGATCCATCACCGCGTTCCGGGCTTGCTGCACCACCCAGTCGGAGGTGGGGTGCAAGGTGGCACCCAGAACGCGTATCCGCCGGGTGGCGTGCTCGATCACCGCCAGGACATATGCCTTCGACCCGTCGAGCAGGTCAACCACCACGAAGTCGCACGCCAGGATCGCCTCGGCCTGGGAACGCAGGAAGGATGCCCAGGTCGGGCCGGTATCACGAGACGGGGCCGGATCAACGCCCGCAGCCTTCAGCATCTCCCACACCGTCGACGGCGCGACGCGGATGCCGAGGCCAGCCAGCTCGCCGTGGATCCGCCGGTAGCCCCACTCGGAATTATCTCTGGCCAGCCGTAACACCAGGGCCTTGATGTTTCGGTGTGTCGGCGGACGTCCCGGCCCTCGCCGCGAACGTCGCGCCCAGCGGCGCCGCAACAGGTCCCGGTGCCAGCCCAACACCGTGCCAGGGGTAGCGATCAGCCGGATCCGCGACAGCCGGGAGGCCGGGAGCAGCCCGGCCAGCAACGCCAGCCACGCCCGGTCCGCCCAGGTGAGCTTCCGCGCAAGCCGGCGATCCCGACGCTGCGCGACCGACAGCTGATGCCGCAACATCAGGATCTCGACGTCCCTGGCCGTCGAATCACTCACGGACAGACGCATCCAGGCGAACAACCGGCTCGCGACCAGGTACACCAGCTTTTAACCCCACGAACCGACATCATCCCAGCTCAGGTTGTCGGCACCCTCAGGAGCTTTACGTACTGCCTGCTACGAGCCGTCCAAGACCCGCGCCACCCGGGAAATGGCACGGATCGCGGATTGATCACAGTGACATGGGCCGCGGACACGCAAGATGTCGCAGCTCACGAGGTTGGCGTGTGACACCGAAACGCGGAACCTACACGCCGGCGCTGCTGGCGTTGAAGGATTTCGACCCGGAGAACGATCCGATGCCGACCGAGTTCGGGCGGCACTCCACGGTCCACAGGGCGCACCCGCCGCACTACACGATCGCCAACACCGTGATCGCCGTGATGGTTGCAGGAGCGCGATAAGGAAGGCCCGGTCCCCGGGGGTAAACCTGGCCCGGACTGGACCGAGTTGCCGCTGCAGGACCGCGAGCTGATGGCGCAGGGGCAAGATCTCCGCATCCTTGTCCCGGTCGTTCGTTGGCAGCAGCCGCAGCGCCGCGAAGGCGTTGGTCACGGCCAGATAGGTCAAACGCAGCAGCGCAACCGGCCATCATGCCCGAGAGTTCGCCAGGACCACAGCACGAGCTTCGATGCCGTGTCGACAGCCTCCAAAACCAAGTCCGCACCTGCTGCTGACCTTTACAGATGAAATATTCGACAGGAGGCAGCCTCCCGCGCGACGCCAGCCCTCACGCCCAGGCGACCTCTGTCCGGACACCGCGCAGTCCGAAAATGCTGCGCACGCAACCTCAACGCCACTGTAGCGAAACCCAGCGAAACGTAGCGTTTCAGCCTCAATAGTGTTGTATCGGGTATTCGCACAGAGGAGCCATATATCAGCCGGTATTCGGAGCCGACTGCTACGAGTGACTCGCACTGCGTTTCGGGGGTGTCATGTGAACGATTCACATGCTCCCGGCTCTACGGGGTCTCCATCCTTAACGCAGAATTCGATGCCGTACCGACCATCTGACTCCCTGTCCGCGCAACAGGGGATGCAGAGCCGGCGGGACTGTCATCGCGCGATATCGCCATCACCTGAACACCCCGATCTGCGCCGCCTGCGGCACTTGACCGAGGACACGTCCAGGTACCCGGAAACCGGCAGGGCCCTGCCAGCCTCCGGCGAGCACAACCAGGGGCAGCACACATCGCCCGCACCCGATCTCAACCATCCAGAGCACCAGGAGCAATCGCATGCCCATCTCTCCGAACCAGGGACCCACGGGCGGCGGGAACACCGTCACCATCACCGGCACCAACCTCAGTGGCGCGACCGCTGTGAAGTTCGGTACCAAGTCCGGCACCATCACCGCCAACACGCCCACCTCGGTCACCGTCACCGCCCCGTCCGGGGCCGGTGAGGTGGGCGTGACCGTGACCACCGGAGGAGGGACCAGCAACCCGCTGGCGTACTTCTACGTGGGGGCACCGTTCAAGGCTTCCCTCAGCGGGGTCTCCGGGCCGACTGCCGGCGGCAACACCGTCACCCTGTCCGGCGCCGGTCTGGCCACCGCATCCAGCGTGACCTTCGGCGCCAACAGCGCGACACCGACCGTGATATCCGACAGCGAGATCAGCATCACGGTGCCCGCCGGCGCCGCGGCCGGAACTGTCGGCTTCACCGTCACCACCGCCGGCGGCGCCAGCAACGGCCTGACCTACACGTACGTCGACGCCCCCACCGTCACCTCCGCCACCCCCGGTTCTGGTCCGACCACGGGTGGCACCGCAACGACGCTCGCCGGCACCAACCTGACCACCACCACGTCGGTCACCATCGGTGGCGCCGTCGCGTCGTTCTCGGGCGTCAACGACACCGAACTGGTCGTCGTCACCCCGCCCGGGACCGCCGGGGCGGCCGACATCGTGGTCGGCACCGCAGGCGGATCCGCCACACTCACCGGCGGCTTCACCTACGTGGCCGGCCCCGGCATCTGATGTGCGCGCCGTAGTCCGGTAGTCCAACGGGTCGCGGCCCACGTACCCCTGCGGGGCGGAGGCCGAATCGCCTCCGCCCCGCAGGGCTGTTGCCGGGTAGCCCGGAGCATCGCACCTCCGGGCTCCACTGTTTACGAAGATCTTGCCAGAACCCGGTTTTGGTGTAGGACAGGCGACAGGTTCTCAGGTGCCTTCAGAGGAGCAACTATGGCAATCACCACCGAAGCTGATCCAGAGGCTGCCGGACGCGACGAGTGGCACTATTCGCCGACCGTCGGAGTCGGGCCACTACGGTTCGGCATGACACTCGATTGAGCGATCTTCATGGACCAGATTCCAGAGTGACGAGCTGCCACGTCTCTCACCTGTTTATGTGATGTCGCGCAGGCGCCGGTGCACGAAGAATCAAGGAAACTCGAAAACGTCGAGAGGTCTTAGTCAGTGGCGACACGCATCGGTGGTGGCTGCGCGGCCGAAGGAACCGGCAGTTGAGCGTTCGGGTCTCGCGCAGCAGGCAGACGGCCGGGCGGCCTCATGGCCGCAGCGGTGTGATCGGGTTGCCGCATGGTGCGCCGCTGAGCAACGTCCACAATGCGGCCGTTGCCTCGCCGTCCCGGGCATCAACCGCTCTGGTACAGCCCATGCTTCAGCGGGATCCCGACGAGGAGAACCGCACCTCCACCAACCTCGAGTTGTTCTTCGATCTGGTCTTCGTCGTCTCGATCAGCGCGGTCGCACAGCAGTGGCGCCTGGCTATTTCCGGGGGCCGGCTCGCATCCGGCCTGCTCCATTTCGTCCTGGCGATGTTCGCGGTCTGGTGGGCGTGGATGGGCTTCACCTGGTTCGCGAACTTCTTCGATGTGGATGACGTCCCGTACCGACTGACCGTCCTGGTGCAGCTGCTCGGCTCGCTGGGCCTGGCGGCCGGCGTGGCGCCCATGTTCAAGAGCTACGACATTCGCATCATCGTCGGGTCCTACGTGGTCATCCGGATCGCGATGGCGGCCCAGTGGCTGCGGGCGGCGCGGGCGAACCCGCAGCTGGCGGTGTTCTGCCGCCGCTGGGCGAGTGGAATCCTGCTTGCCGAGGCATGGTGGGTCGTCGTCGGGTTCACTTCGTTGCCCCACTTTGCAACCGTGCCGTTGTTCCTGGTCGGAGCCGCCGCGGAAGTGTTCGTACCGCTGTGGGCGACCCGGGTGCCGATCGATAGCCGGCCCACCACGCACGGAGAACACGTCCAAGAACGCTACGGCCTGTTCACGCTCATCGTGCTCGGCGAGACCGTGCTGACCGCGTCGACCGCGTTCAACACCGGACTGCGTGCGCCGGGACGGCAGAACGGCCATGTTGGAGTCCTGATCCTCGGAGCGCTGAGCGCCGCGGTGTTGGCCTTCGCGTTGTGGTGGCTCTACTTCGGGTTCCTCGGCACCTACAACCTGCAAGACCGACGGATCAGCTTCATCTGGGGGTACGGGCACTACGTAGTGTTCGGTATCCTCACCGCACTCGGAGGATCGCTCGCAGCGATGATCGCTGACCTGGCCGCCGGCCAGAGCTCGCTTCCCGAATGGGAAGAGGCGATGACGCTGTCGGTGCCGGTGGCGTTGTTCCTCACCTCGATCGCGATGCTGCGCCGGGTCAGCGCATCCGCATCCTGCAACCGCTGGTTCCAGGGCGGGGCGGCGGTGGTGACGATCGGAACGCTCGGCGGCCTTTTCGGCACGATCTGGGCGCTGGTCAGCGTCTGCATCACGACCACCGTGTTCTTGGCACTGGCCGTCGCCAGGTCCAGCAAGCAAGTCGCCTCGCAGTGGTGAGCGATTCGTCGAAGGAGGCTGCCTATGGACCGGCAAGGGTGGTGGCCTTGTGCCCTGCGTGGCCGAGCAGACGAACTTGACCTCATCAAGGACGAGCTACGGCGCGTCGCCGCCGGGAGCGGCACCGCAGTCGTTCTCACCGGCGGAGCCGGTATCGGCAAGAGCAGGCTTCTTGCGGAGACTAGGGCCGCGGCCGAGGAACTGGGAATCCGGACCGGTAGTGCGACCGCCGACCCGAACGATGCCGCGGTCGAGATGTCGACCCTTCTGTCAGCGCTGCTCGACGGACGCGAACCGCTTCTGTCCCGATCGGACCTTCCGGCGCCGCCGCAGCCGGACCAGCGGTTCTGGCTGCTGCGGGACATCGAGGCGTTGCTTGAGGCGAAGGCCCTCCAGTCGCCGCTGGCCGTGTGCGTCGACGATGCGCACTGGGCCGACGCGGGTACTGCGGCGGCGCTGCGCGAACTGCCGCTGCGGCTTCGTGACGTGCCCATCGCCTGGATCATCGCCGCGCGGCCGACCCCGGAGGCGACGCCGATCGCCAGAGCCCTGAGTTATCTGGAGAGCCGAGACCTGTCCAAGGTCGGTCTCGGACCGCTCACGAGCGACGCGGCCGTCGAGATCGCGACGGAGATCCTCAGCGCTGTGCCGGGACAAAACGTCTTGTCGCTCGTCGACCAAGCGGCTGGTAATCCCTTCCTCCTTGTGGAGACGCTTCTGGGGCTCCAGGAGGAGAAGCGGGTCGAGATCGCCGACGGGATCGCGGACGTGACCCATGCCGGCCTGCCCCGCCGTGTCGCTCATCGAATGCGCGAACGTCTGGCGTTCCTGTCCCTTCCGGCGCGCGAAACGGTGACCGTCGCGGCGTCTTTGGGCCGGCGTTTCTCGTTTACGGACATTGCGCAGATGCTGGACTGCTCGACCTCGGAATTGCTGGCGCCGGTGAGCGAACTGCTGGACGCCGACTTGTTCGTCGAGCGCGGCGCCAAGCTGGCGTTCTGGCACGACATCACGCGAGAAGCGGTAAGGGACAGCCTGCCGGCCAGTGCGCGCGCCGCCCTGGACCGCCAAGCAGCTGCCCTGCTTTTGGAGCGGGGCGCGCTGCCGATCGAGGTGGCCCACCAACTGGCCGCGACGGCCGAACCGGGCGACGAACTGGCCATCACCACCTTGCTGCGCGCCGCCAAGGCGGTCGCGGCCAGTGACGCGCATGCGGCGGCCGACTTCGGTCGCCGTGCGCTCGGTCTCGTCCCACCGAACCACGCACAACGAGGCGAGATCGTCGGCGTCACCGCCGTGGCCCTGCACGCGAGCGGGAACTGGACTGAAGCTGTCGCCTTTGCCGATGCGGCCTTGCGCAAGGCCTTGTCGGCTGAGCAGGAAGCCCAGGTACGACTCAGCATCGCCAACATGTTCGCCGTCTCGGCCGACGTCCGCGTGGCGACTGTTCGCCGAGCGCTGAGTCTCCCGGGGCTTTCGGCGCCGCTGAGGACCGCGCATCACGCGTCGCTGACCTACAACCTGTTGGTCTCCGGCCGGTATGACGAGGCACGCGAGGCGATCAGCAAGACACGTGAGGCTGTGGCAGCCACCGGTGACGCGCGTGCATCGTTCGTTCTGAGCCTTACCGAGGCTGGCATCGCCTATGCGGACGAGCGATTCCCCGAATCGTACGAGCTGTTCGAGCAGACGGCTCGCATAGGCGTGGCCGCGGGGGAGGACACCGCGGTCCGGATGATCGAGATGTATCTCGGCGAGATACTGTCCTATCGCGACCATGAGGAACAGGCCTTCACCATCGCCTCCGAAGGGCTCGCCGCCGCACGCCGCGACCGGCAGGGGTTCATCTACGAGATGTACGAGACTTGGCAGGCGCGCCTGTGCTTGCGATTCGGCCGGATCTCCGAAGCCGCCGCGATCCTCGAAGGCCGTTTCGAACTCGAAGACGGTACTCGCGCGGTCGCGGCTCTGGACGGAGCTGGACTGTGCGCTATGGCGCGGGCGGCTATGCACATGGGCGACACGCGACAGCTGCGCCGCGCCGCCGAGATAGCCAAGGTGATTCTCGAGGCCGGGCCGCCGGTGAACCGGCAGCACGCCGCCTGGATGCTGGCCCTGACCGCGCTCGGCGACGGGGACGTGGCCGCGGCCCGCGACTGGTTGGCCAGTCCCGCCGACCTGCCCGCACTGCCGCGTTTCCCGCTGGACGTCACCGACGAGATGGTGCTGGTCAGGATCGCAACGGCGACCGCGGACGACGCGCTCACACAAGTGGCGTTGGGCAACGTGCGGCGGCGGACGGAACTGAACCCGGGTTCGCGGGTGATCGCGGTGACCCGCGCCTACGTCGAGGGCCTCGTAGTGAAGGACGACAGCAAGCTACGAGCCGCCCTGAAAGGGTTCGATGACTGTCGACGCCCGCTGGAGGCCGCCATGGCCGCTGAAGACCTCGGTACCTGTCAGCTGGAGTCCGATCAGCAGGCTGGTGTGGCCACACTCGGCGATGCCTTGGCCCGCTATACGGAGATCGGCGCAGTGTGGGATGCCCGGCGCGTTCGGGGCCAGCTCCGCGACCTCGGAATCCGGCGTCGCTTGGTGGTCAAGGAACCAGCCACCACGGGGTGGGCGGCGATGACGGGTGCCGAGGAGTCGGTGGCCAAGCTCGTGGCCGAAGGACTGACCAACCGCGAAGTCGCAGAGCGGCTGTATCTGTCGCCGCATACGGTGAACAGTCACCTGCGCCACGTCTTCGCCAAGCTCGGGATCAAGTCCAGGGTCGAGCTGGCCCGCCTCGGCAGGTTCGACGACGCCGCTCCTCACCCTTTCACGTGATGGTCAGGTAAAACGCGCGGATCTCTAATGGTGGGCAGTCGTGAATCAACGGGGTCTTCAACGAGCTCTCATTCAGCGTCGGCACCGACGGCAGCCCCGGCAGCGACCTGTACTTCCGGCTCGACGCCCCGGAGGGCCTGTACTCGCGCGCCGAGCTCGGCGTCATCGGTGGTGAGCTGATCGCTGTCATCAGGGCACTGATCGCCGCCGATCCGGGGCGGCCGGTCGGTGCCGTGGACATCCTGGACGCCCTCGGCGGTGCCGAGCGGGACCGGGTGCTGACGGCGCCGAACGACACCGTCGTGCCGCTGCCGGAGCTGACCGTCCCGGAGCTGTTCGCGATCCAGGCGCAGCGCATCCCCGAGGCCGACGCGCTGGTGTCCTGGGCCTCGGCGGTCTCCTACCGGGAGCTGGACGAGCGGTCCACCCGGCTGGCCGGGGCGCTGCGGCGCCGGGGCGTCGGTGCGGAGGCAGTCGTGGCGGTGGCGCTGCCGCGGTCGGCGGACCTGGCGGTCGCGTTGCTGGCGGTGCTGAAGGCGGGCGGCGCCTACCTGCCGATCGACCCGGCGCATCCTGCGGACGCGATCAAGGCGGTGGCCGGCGACTGTGTGGTGCAGGTGCTGCTGACCGACGCGGCGACCGCGCAGGAGCTCGCTCCCGAGCTGGGAGTTCCGTCGATCGTGAGCAGTCAGGTTTCGGCGCGGGATCCCGATGAGTCCGCTGGTATCGGCGACGACGGCGGCTCACAGGTCCCGACTTCATCGCACCCGGACAACCTGATGGCTGTGATGTACGCCGGGGCCGGAGCTGTAGCCGTGACGCATCGCAATATGCTGCGTCTAACCCGGGACCATCGCTGGCGCGAAGGCGACGACACCGCTGTGCTGTGGCACTCGCCGCACACCTGCGACGGGCTCGCCCTCGAACTGTGGACCCCGTTGCTGACCGGCGGCCGGGTGGTCGTGGCGCCGCCCGGCGAGCTGGACCCCGACGACCTGGCGGAGGACCGGACACCGGATGACGTCTCCGCGCTGTGGCTGTCCGCCGGGCAGTTCTGCGTGGTCGCGGCAGACCGTCCGGAACGCCTGGCCGCGGTGCGCGAGGTGTGGACCGGCGGCGACCGCGTGCCGGCTGCCGCGCTGCGGCGGGTGCGTGCGGCCTGCCCCGACCTGACGGTCGTCGCCGGGTACGGGCCGACCGAGGCGGCCGTGCTCGCCGCGTCCCACCGCGTGCCCGCCGTCGGGCCGGCGACTGCGGGCATGATCGGCGGGCCGTTGGACAACACCGCCGCCTACGTGCTGGGCCCCGGGTTGGCGCCGGTCCCGGTCGGCGTGACCGGGGAGTTGTACGTCGCGGGGCCCGGCGTGGCGCGCGGCTACCTCGGACAGGCCGCGCACACCGCGGAGCGTTTCGTGCCCTGTCCCTTCGGTCCGGCCGGCGCGCGCATGTACCGGACCGGAGACCGGGTGCGATGGGTCGGCGAACCGGCGCGGCTGGAGTACGTCGGCAGAGTCGGATCTCCTCTGGAAGTGCGCGGGCACGCGGTCGAGGTGGCAGAGGCCGAAGAAGCGCTGTCCGCGCATCCGGCGCTGGCCCAGGCGTTGGTGGCCGCTGTCCGCGACCCCTCCGGTCGGCAGTGCCTTGCAGCCTACGTGGTCCCGGCGGCAGGCCGGAGCAACCAGATCGGCAGCGCCGCCGATGCGGCCGAGAGCGTCGGCACCGCACGCGCCGGCGCGGACCATGCCGTGCCGTCGAGCCAGGACCTGCGCCACTTCGCCGCCGAGCGGCTGCCGGAGTACCTGGTCCCGTCAGTCTTCGTCGTCCTGGACGCGCTCCCGCTGACCCCCGGCGGCCGGCTGGACCCGGCCGCGCTGCCCGAGCCGGAGTTCGGCGGCCCGGCCTACCGGGCGCCGCGCAACGACACCGAGCGGATCCTGGCCGAGGTCTTCGCCGAGGCGTTGGAAGTGGAGCGGGTGGGCATCGACGAGGACTTCTTCGACCTCGGCGGCAACTCGCTGCGGGCGATCCGGCTGGTCGGGCTGATCCGCTCGGAGCTGAACCAGGAGCTGTCCATCCGCACGCTGTTCGCGGTCCGGACCGTCACCGGCCTGGCGGAGATGTTGAGCAGCCTGGCCCAGTCCACCAGGCCCGCTCTGCGCAGGCGGACGAAGGACGGCGAAGTCCTGTAACGCGAGGTCGGCGGGAGGAGCGCGCCGCCGGCTTCCACTGCCCACTACTCCGTGATACTTTGTAGTGGTACTCAGCGCTACTCAGTACCGGGAGGAGGGCTCGCGGTGGACGATCTGACAGAGATGCTGAAGGGCACACTCGAGGGCTGTGTTCTCCAGATCATCGGCAACGAGGAGACGTACGGCTACGCCATCACTCGTCGGCTGAACGACCTCGGTTTTCCCGATGTCGTCGAGGGGACGACCTACACGATCCTGGTCCGCCTGGAGAAGAACGGGCTTGTGGACGTGACGAAACGGCCGTCGACGCAGGGCCCGCCGCGGAAGTTCTTCGCGCTTAACGAGGCCGGACGCGAAGAGCTGGCGAGGTTCTGGGCGAAGTGGGAGTACCTCTCTTCACGCATCAACGATCTGAAGGAGGGCAGCCGATGACGTTCTGGGAGAACATCACGGGCAGCGACCTGACAAAGGAATGGAAGGGTTTCGAGGCCCGGGCCGCGGTGCTGCCGGCCGAATACCGGGCGGCGTGGGAGCGGATCAGGACGGACCTGCTGCCCTCGGCGGACTTCTCGGGCCGCAACCTGATGCCAATCCTTGACGGCGTCCTGGGCCTGCTCGAGGAGTCGGCCGCGGAAGGGCTGGGCATCGCGGAGGTGCTCGGCGAGGACATCGACGGTTTCGCCGCGGCCCTGGTGGACGGCGGGGAGCAGGCCCGGAGCTACCGCGACAAGTGGCGCGAGCAGCTGAACCGGGACGTCGCCAAGAAGCTGGGCCGGCTGGGAGGCTGAGATGGGCATCCAGGACATCATCGCGGGCAAGAAGCAGTGGCGGGAGCACGTGGCCCGGGTCGAGGCACTGCCGCCGGACTACCGCTTCGTCTACAAGGAGATGCAGAAGTACCTCTTCAAGGTGGGGCCCGTCGATCTGGAGGGGGGGAACCTGCTCGCCCGGATCGTGGACTTCTTCGAGGAGGGGGTCGCCGAGGGCAAGAGAGTCCTCGAACTCACCGGCACCGACGTCGCGGCCTTCGCCGACGGCCTGATCAAGGACTCGGCGACCAACGCCGACGTCTACCGCGAGTCGCGGGGCGGCCGGTAACACCCGCCGACCAGATCTCGGGTCTGCGCGCTGCTCGTGGGAACCGGGCAGCGCGGCCTCGGCGTGCCACAGAGTTCTGCGGGACCTGGAGCCCCCTGCCAGAACACGGGTCGAACGCTCCGACGAGGAGGGGTCCACGACATGGCCACAGGACGTGGACAGAACAAACCATACCTGATGACCGGCACCGGTGAAAGCACCGGCAGCGTGGAGGGGACCGACCGATGACGACAGAGCAAGTCCTGCCGATCCGCGTCCAGGGCGTGGAGAAGTCGTACAAGAACCTGAAGGTCCTGCGCGGCGTGGACTTCGAGGTGCAGCCGGGCAGCATCTTCGCCCTGCTGGGCTCGAACGGCGCCGGCAAGACCACCCTGGTGAAGGTCCTGTCCACGCTGCTGCGGCCGGACGCCGGGACCGCCAGCGTCAACGGCTTCGACGTGGTCGGCCAGGCCGGGCAGGTACGCGAGTCCATCAGTCTCACCGGCCAGTTCACAGCCGTGGACGACGTCCTCACCGGGCGGGAGAACCTGGTCCTGGTCGCCAAGCTGCGGCACCTGCCGCACCCCGGGCGGGTCGCGGACGAGATGCTCGAGCGGTTCGCGCTGACCGAGGCCGGCGCGCGGCGCGCGATGACCTACTCCGGCGGCATGCGCCGCCGCCTCGACGTGGCCATGAGCCTGATCGGCAGCCCGGCGGTAATCTTCCTCGACGAGCCGACCACCGGGCTGGACCCCGAGGGCCGCCAGGAGGTGTGGTCGACCGTCAAGGAGCTGGCCGGGCGCGGGACCACGGTGCTGCTCACCACGCAGTACCTGGACGAGGCCGAACAGCTCGCCGACCGGATCGCCATCCTGCACGAGGGGCGCATCATCGTGAACGGCACGCTGGCCGAGCTCCAGGAACTGCTCGGACCGCCGAAGGTCGAGTACGTGGAGAAGAAGCCGACCCTGGAGGACGTCTACTTCGCCGTCGTCGGCCGGACCGGCAAGGACGGCGCGGACGGCGCGGACGGCGCCGACAGCCCGGCCGTTCCGGGCCAGGGCGCCGCGGGCCGTGCCGTGGACAACCAGACCGCCCAGACCCTGAGTAAGGAGCAGTGATGAGCCGTTTCCTGCGCGACAGCTCCGTGATGATGGGCCGCGCCATGCGCCACATCATGCGCAGCCCGGACACCATCATCACCACCGCGATCACGCCGATCGCGATGATGCTGCTGTTCCTTTACGTGCTCGGTGGCGCGGTCGACCCCGGCGGCCGGGCGGCGTACGTGAAGTACATCCTGCCCGGCATCCTGCTCATCACCATCGCCTCGGGCATCTCCTACACCAACCTGCGGTTGTTCACCGACCGGCGCAGCGGTATCTTCGAGCGCTTCCACTCCATGCCGATCGCCCGCTCCAGCGTGCTGTGGGCGCATGTGCTGACCGCGCTGGTCGCCAATGCGATCTCGCTGGTGATCGTGGTGGCCGTGGCCCTGCTCGTCGGGTTCCGCTCCGGCGCCGGGGTGGTCTCCTGGGTGGGCATCGCCGGCATCCTGGCGCTATTCACCGTGGCGCTGAGCTGGATCGCGGTGCTGGCCGCGCTGGCCGCCAAGACGGCCGAGGGCGCCGGCGCGTTCGCCTACCCGCTGATCTTCCTGCCGTTCCTGAGCTCGGCGATGGTGCCCACCAAGACCATGCCCGGGCCGCTGCAGGCCTTTGCGAACAACCAGCCGGTGACCCCGGTGGTGAACTCCATCAGGGCCCTGATCAACGAGCAGTCGGTGGGCAGCCAGGCCTGGCTCGCCGCGGCCTGGTGCGTCGGCGTCCTGGTGGTCGCCTACCTGCTGTCGATGGTCGCCTACCGCCGGCAGATCGCCTGAGCGCACTGTTCGCAGCCGCCGCCGCGACGCCGAGTCCGCACCCGGGACTCGGCGTCGCGGCTTTTCCTTGCGGCGACGACGGGCGGGATCTAGCGTTCCCCACAGTGAGGTCGGCGTTTTCGCCGAAGTGCGGATGGGCGGGTGTCCCGTCGACAAGACAAGGCCGGTCGCTGCACTTGTCTGTCCGGGCCGTCGCCAATTCCCGAGTCACTTCGTTTTCTCTTTCTCCAGTCGCTCTGTGTCTGTTAAGGACGGTGGCAGTGAGCACGAATCCCTTCGACGACGAGAACGGCAGCTTCTACGTCGTTGTCAATGACGAGGACCAGCACTCCCTGTGGCCGGTGTTCGCCGAGGTGCCGGCCGGCTGGCGGGTGGCCTTCGGCGAGGCGAACCGGGCCGACTGCCTGGGCTACGTCGAGCAGAACTGGACCGATCTGCGGCCCCGGAGCCTGCGGGAGGCCATGGCGGCGGACTGACCGAGCCGGCCGTGCCCCCTCTTGCGCCGCGACGTATCGGAGTTCTCTGATGATCCTGCGGGGAAAGCGGGTCGCCCTGCCCCCGGCCCCCGTCGTCCACCGGCGGTTCGAGGCCCACGCCCGGCAGACCCCGGATGCCGTCGCGGTCAGCTGCGCCGGGGAGCAGGTGACCTACGCCGAACTGGACGCCGCCGCCAACCGGTTCGCGCACCTGCTCATCGGGTGCGACCACGGCCGCGGCGCCAAGGTCGGCATCTGTCTGGACTACTCGGTCGACCTGCTGGTCGCACTGCTCGGCACGCTCAAGGCCGGGGCGGCTTACGTGCCCTTCGACCCGGCCTACCCGGCGGCCCGGCTCGACCTGCTCCAGCAGCAGACCCCTGATCTGGCCCTGATCGTCGCCTCCCCGGCCACCGCCCCGCGGTTGGGATCTGCGGCGGTCGAGGTGCTCGCCCCCGACCGGCTCACCGACCGCCTGCGGGACCTGCCGGCCACCGACCCGGATGTCCCGGTCGTCGGGGACGACCTGTGTTACGCGGTCTTCACCTCCGGATCCACCGGCACGCCGAAACTCACCGGAGTGCGGCACAAGGGCTGGTACAACCTGCTCAACTGGCTGCGGCTCGAATACGGCCTGGACTCCGGATCCAGCAACCTGGTGGTCAGCGTCTTCGGGTTCGACCTGTCCCAGCGCAGCCTGATGGCGCCGCTGTTCTGCGGCGCCACCCAGTACCTGACCGAGAGCAGGAGCTTCGACGCCGCGCTGGTCTACCGGCTGCTCGCCGAGCATCGGATCCGCACCGTGCACTGCGCCACCAGCACCCTGTATCTGCTGGTGGACTGGGAGAGCGCGTGCGGCGGCGAGGCGCTGGGTCGGCTCGACTACGTGCTGTTCGGCGGAGAGCCGCTGCACGTCGAGCGGCTCCAGGAGTGGGCCCGGCGAAGGGGCACCACCTGCACGCTGCCGCACCAGTACGGCGTCGCCGAGTGCACGGACGTCGCCACGTCCTACGACCTCGCCGGCTTCCGGCCCGCCGGCCACGAGAACGCCCCGGTGGGCCGGCCGGCGTACAACACCGAGATCCACATCCTCGACGAGCGCGCCGACGGCGTCGCGCCGGGGGAGTACGGCGAGATCTGCATCTCCGGGATCGGCGTCGGCGCGGGCTACCTCAACGGCGCCGGACCGGAGTCCCAGCGCTTCACGACGGTCCTGGTGGACGGCGAGCCGCGCCGCCTGTACCGCACCGGCGACCTGGGCTGCGTCACCGCCGCCGGCGACCTGGTCGTGGCCGGCCGGATCGACGCACAGGTCAAGGTGCGCGGCATGCGCGTGGACCCGACCGACGTCGAGCGCGCGCTGGTCCGGCTGCCCGGCGTCCGGCAGGCGGCCGTGGTCCCGGTGGCCGGCCGGGCCGGGCAGACCGAGCTGGTCGCGTTCGTCGTGCGGGACGACCGGGACGACAGCGGCGGGGACTCCGACACGAACCCCGGCCGCTTCCGCGCGGGCCTGCTGGCGACGCTGCCGCGCTCGATGGTGCCGGCCGGCTTCGTCGACGTCCCGTGGATCCCCTTGAGCCCGCACGGGAAAGTGGACCGCGCCGCGCTGGTCGCGGATTTCCAGAACCGCGCCGCCGATATCGCTGATCGACCATTGATGGCCTCCGGCGGGACTGCGATGATTGCCGACGGAGTCCAGGCCATTTGGTGCCGGGAGCTCGACCGCGACGACATATCGACCGAAGACGACTTCTTCGTCCTCGGCGGCCAGTCGGTCATCATGGCGAAAATCCAAAGGGCTCTCGTCGAGGAACTGGGCGCCGAAGTCCCCACGGACCAGATGTTCCTGAATCCGACGGTGGCTTCGATTTCCGCCTACATCGAATCCCAGGGTGCGGTAACTCAACAGTGAGCGAGGGCCATGTACGACGTAGTTGTCATAGGCGCCCGTTGCGCGGGTTCGCCGACGGCGATGCTGTTCGCCCGGCGGGGATATCGCGTACTGCTCCTGGAGAAGGCGCGCTTCCCGCAGGACACCCTGTCCTCGCACTACATCCACCAGCCGGGCGTGGCGCTGCTCGACCGCTGGGGGCTGCTCGACGGCCTGCGCCGGGCCGGGTGCCGGCCGATCGACCATCAGAGCTATGAGGCGCCGGGCGTCCGCCTCGACGGCTTCTCGCTGCCGGTCCAGGGCCACCGGATCACCTACGCGCCGCGGCGCTACGTCCTGGACCCGGTGCTCGCCGCCGGCGCCGTCGCGGCCGGCGTGGACTTGCAGGAGTCCTGCCTGGTCAACGATCTGATCCAGGAGGACAGTCAGCGCGCGCCGTGTCGAAGGCTTGCGGCGCGGAAGCGGCAGCAGAGCTGCCGGGTTGTGCCGGTGATCGATCCAGCCGTCCTGCTCGGCCATTCTGAACAGGGTCCGCATAGCCCGTACGGTGCGCTCGCCGGCGTACCGTCCATCCCGACTGGAAGCGCGGTGTGCGGCTCGGGAGATATCGGCTTGCTGAAGAATGCGGATGTCGAGGGTTGTGACTTGGTCCAGCAGCGTTGAACCCAGCCGTTCGCAAGCGCGACGCCAGACCGGAGCGTATGCCGACTTCTGACCTGGCGTACATGCGTTTGTTGCGCGGGCCTGGAACTGCTCGAATGTGGGCGTGGCGCGGCTATTTGTTTCGTGGGATTCAAGCATCGAGCACCTCGATCAAGCTGGCGATGTGGGCGCGAATCCAGCCCGAGGCAACGGACATGGGGTAGACGAGCCCGACGCCTCGGGCGGGATGGGCTGCGAAGACCACGCGTTCGCCGGGCTTGATTCCCAGCATCATCCGGCAGCCTGCGGGTAGGGCGATTTGGTCGCGTCCGTCGACGCGTATGCAACCCTCTCGGGCGGCGCGTAGGATCGCGACGTCTCGGATGATGCGCATGTCCAGCGTCTCCCCAGGGCCCCATGCCAGAGCTGCTAGCACAGTGCGTTCGCGCACCCGGCCTGATCCGTCGATCGCGGCAACCCCGACGATGATCGGACCGGATTCGGTATCAGAGGGCTGGGCCTGGGCAGGAAGCGCGAGTGGAGCGGCGGGGAGTCGTGCGCCGCGAGGAAGCGGCGGCAGTTCGGGAGGGATCAGTAACGGGACGGGCGCTTCGGACACGGAGGCCTCCGCTGGTGCGATAACACCGATGAGCGTGGGGACCGCGCCAACAACAACACGCTGAGAGGCCTGTTGCGGTGGGAGCTCAGAGGGGTGATACCCACTGGAAGAGTCATCCGAACCCAAAACGGCTACGCAGGGTAACCATGACGGCTACCCTGCGTCGGGATGAATAGTGCGAAAGCACCGATTCTGGTGTCCGAGGGGGGTTCAGTACCATAACCCCGCCAAATCCCTGGCTAATCTGTGACCATCTGCACCTGGCATATTCCACATCGTGACGTCCCTGGTGGGAGCGCCGTTGGCCTAGGTCACTCAGTCACCCATCGGACATTTAGAGCATCTCGCATCAGAGTCTCGTCGTCAAGCGCATTCGGCGCTTCGATGAGAGATCCTTCCGGGCGTCAGGTGCAACTCGCCGTGGTTCAGAAGGGAGGTATCTGTCGCCTCAAATGACGTACCTTGAAGTCTTATTTATGTATTTCTGATGTCTCGTGCTACCCCTGGAAATGGATCGCGTCCTTCAGCCATTTAAGTGCGTGAAGGTCTCGGGCGAGCCACTCGTAGGCGAGGTTCGTCGAGGGTCGCGCACTGCCGAGCGGGGTGATCCCGTCTTCGAGCATGGGGATGTGGTACGCGGTTCGTGATGCCGTACGCGGGCCCTGAGGCGTGTGCCAGTACGGCCCGCGACCGGGCTCGCTCGCGGCTCTCAGTTCGACGGGTGTCGGGGCGTGGGGATCGAGGGCCGGGTCTGGGATCCAGGCGAAGTTCAGGCGCGGCAGATCTTCGCCGGGGCCTCGGAGTACGTGATCGTGCCTTCGATACGCGCTGGCAGGAGGCTGTAGAGCCCGAGGGCTGGTCCGAACGCGGGGAGGTTGATCTCCACCAGGTCGCGGTAGCCCGCCACCGCTTCGGCAAGGATCCCAGCAGTCATCGAGACCGCGATGTCCAGCGAGTATCCCTCCCAGCGCTTCCGCGGCGCGCGGGACGATCTCGACGGCCGGCGCACCTCCTGTCGATAAACTTCCGCGTGTCTGTCCTCAGAGCACCGCATCGGTGCCGGATCAGCCCGGAGTCAGAGTGAATGACGAGCCCGAACCGCTTCTCATCCGCGAACGGATCAGCGTCTCGGAGCTCCCGCCCTCGCTGGAGGCGTACTCGGTGTATCCGGCCGGCAAACGGCCTGTCGACAGAAAGGGCCGTCTACGGCCCCGCGCAGTCGAAATCAACGGGCTTGGGACATTCGAACGCTTCGAGCCTCCGGTCACGATCGCCAAAGACGAACTCGCCTGGTTCCTGAAGGAGCCAGAGCGCCGGTGGAAAGGAATCGAAACGAGATGGGGGGCACGTGCCAAGCCGCTGGTCTACGCGCTGGCGGCTTGCGGCGGGTTGACGGTTTACGCTGAACTCGACGAACGTTACCTGATCAAGGCGCACAAGAAGATCCGCCTGACTCCCTACTGGGCTGAAGTTGCCCCGGGCAAGCTCGTGGAGCTCACCGGGAAGCTACGGCCCGAACAAGCGCGCGCGGAGCTGCTCCGGAGCATCGCCGGTATTCCCGAACTGGCCTGTGAGCACGCGCGACTCGCCATCCAACCTCTCGACGCGCCGCTGGTCCCGCCGCCCGGTTCCAAGGCAAAGGCAAACGCATGGTCGCCCTACGAATTCGCGCTCCGGGTGGCAGCGTGGTGGTACCAACGGCCGGATTCGTCCCGCACGCCCACCCTCGACGAGGTCGCAGCCTGCGCCCTGCCCGAACGCAAGGCATCCAAGGAGGAGTGGACGCAACCTCGGAGACAGGCGGTGGAAAACATCCTCGGCGGTCGGCTGAGTATTCTGATGAAGACCCCCGACTACGAGATCCGTGTCCGTGGTCCGTTACGGTGGCGAATCGGCTCGGTCGCAGCGGACGCGGGCGTCGCCCGCCCTTGGACCGGGCTCCCCTCGAATGGCGCGCGCCTCATCGGCGACATCGAGTTCGAGTCGGCCAAAGGCGTCTTCGTCGTGGAGAACCAAAGCACGTTCCAGGAGGCGTGCGGCATCGATGAGATCGTCGACGACTGGATCGTCCTGTGGGGCAAGGGGTATGCAACCCACGGACTCGTCGACCTCATCAAAATCCTGGCTCCACTTCCCATCGCGATCTGGGGCGATCTCGACGCGGACGGGATCGGCATCATCCTGGACATGCAGGAGCGAGTCGGCAGACCGTTCCACCCGGTTGGCATGGACGCCGACTACTGGTCTCAGGGCCCGCACCGGGGGATGACCGCCGGGCAACGGGACCGTTCGGCGGCGATGGCGACGCAGCTCGCGTTGAACGGTCCCGACCTCTACCGTGACCTGGCGACCCGGATCGCGCAGGACCCGAACCTCCAAGGTGCCAGCCGGGAGCAGCAGACGCTGCACGACACGGTACTTCCGCTGCTGCCCGGCCTCCTGTCCGCGGTGCTCGTCAGTCCCCGGTCCGCCCCTCCCGCAGCCACGAAGCCGTGAGCTCGACCCGTTCGCGCCCGGGATCGAATCCCCAGGATCTGGTCGGACGGTTGTAGGGTTCGGTCGCCGACGTGTGGGAGAACCACAGGATCTGCCCGCACACGCCGGCCGCGTCGAGGATGACGCTGTCCTGGCAGGTGCCCAGGATGGTCACCCCCTGCTGTTCGGCGACACGGTGCAGGGCCGAGAGAACGTCTTTCCGGTTGGCGTCGCCGAGGCTGTTGCCCAGTTCGTCGAGGACGAGCAGCCTGCCGGGCACGCTCTCGTCCGCCAGCAGCGCGGCCAGAACCAGTTGGATGGCGAAGACCTTCACCTGGGCCCCGTTGGCGACCTCCTTGTAGGAGACGAGACCTCCGGACGGGGACCGCCGCCACTTCGGCGTCACCCGCCACTCCCACGCGGCTTCCGGACCGACGGGACGAACGATCTCGATGTCGAGCTCGGCTCCGTAACCACCTTCCCGATCTTGGTCCAGCCGGTCGAGCCGACGGCTGATGGCACGTAACGCAGTCTCGACGGAGTTCTCCACCATGTCCTGCACCGAATTCAGCTCGCCCACCAACTTTTCGAGTTCGCCGCGTGCCTCGGTGATGTCTCGCTCGCGGACCTGTTGGCTGGTGATGATGCGGTCGTGGAGGACCGCATCGTGCTCTGCCGTCGCGTCGAGGCGATCACGCACGGGGCGAATCAGAGTCGCGAACACGGCGCGATCCGGCGGGCTCGAAGCCAGGCGGCCCTCGACTCCGTCAATGTCGTCGACGAGCTCTCCGATACCCGGCGCCAGCTGGTCGACATCGTCCGCGATGCGCCTGAGCGCATCGCGGAAAGCACTCGCGGTGCGGTTAAGCCACCAAGTCGCCGACCTTACCGACCCGCCGGCGCCCGCTGCTTGAACGAGCTGCGCGGCAAGCGTCGGCGTGTCGGCCCAGGCAACTCTCCAACCGACCAGGTTGATCCGCTCCAGCGCCTCGGTCGCCTTCTTGTGCTCCCGCTTGCGCGAACCGCGCTGCGTCTCCTTCTGTTCCAGATCACTCGCTAGACCTCTGACAACTGCCGTGTGGTTGTCGCGGGCACTCGCGGCCTGGCTGTGTACCCGGTCGGCCTCGATCCACTGCTGCTGGAGTCCGTCGCGGTGCTTGTTCTCCAAGCCGATCTTCTTCTCGAGCTCCCCTATCCGACCGCGCACCTCGTTCAGCTCCACGACGGCCGTGGCAGCGGAAAGCAGTGCCCGATGCCGCTGTAGATCAACGTTCGCAATGTGCAGAACGTCGACGAGCCGGGTGACCTCCGCCCACGCTGCGATCTTTTCGGCCAGGGCAAGGGCGATCCTCGCCGAGCGTCCGGTGAAAGGTTCCTTGAAGCCTCCGAGGATCGCCTCGCCCAGGTTTCGGTCCCGAACGCGATCAGGCACTGCCTCGAAGCCCTGGCGTTCCGCCAATGCTCCCAGAAAGCCGCTGAGTGGAGCCGTGCTGGTGACCCCGGCTGGATGCGGGGACGCCGGTGACGTCTCGAGCGCCCCGTCTGCGAGTACGACAACCGCGCCGGGCATCAAGCTCAGGGCCTGGAGAGCGGCGTCCTCGTCATCAGGTGCCACGACCACCGCGTCCTGGTAGCGCGACAGGCGCGGTTCCCACGACACGCGAACGGTCTCGTCCAAGGTGACGACGTCGACGAGGCTGACAGCGGGGACGACTTCGTCCAACAGCGCGAGGGCCTCGCCGACACGTCCACCGCGCCCTGCCTTGGCAGCCTCGTGGCGGGCCTTCGCCCGATCGTGTTCTCCGGTTGCACGCTCAAGCGCGTTCTTCGCTTCGCCTGCCGCCTCTTCGGCGCTCTCGGTTTCCTCCCGATGGATCTCCACGGGACGGCCGTCGTCGCCTTCGGCTTCGACCACCAAATCCGACCTGCGCTTAAGTGCGGTCTCAAGTTCTGCGCCGAGCCTGCCCGACTGTATTTGCGACGCCGCGATCAGGTCGGTGACCGTCTGGCGGCTTTCGCTGGCTCGATCGACGGCTTCCTGAAGATCAGTACGGCCTCGCGCCTTCTCTAGGACTATCTTGGCGGACGCGACGGCTTCTTCGGCTTCGTCCACCAGGCCCTTGATCTCGGTGACGACAGACTCCTGGGTGGCGTGCTCGGCCTCCTTCTCCAGTAGCCCTTGAGCCAGGTACAGCTCCCAGCGGCGCTGCGACTCTGCAAGTTCACCACGTGCGAGATCCCGACGTGTGAGTTCCGCCAGCCGGACCGTCTCGGTCAGCCGCTCCCGTTGGTCGTTCTGTTCGCGTTCGGCGAGTTCGTCCAGTTGGTCGGCGTGCCTACGGCGTTCCCGCGACTCGTTGGCGAGCAGGTGCTCTCGGCCGGTGAGCGCGATGAGCGCCTCGCCGATCCGCGTCGGCGACATCGCGGTCATCTGCTGCGAAAGCAGTGACGGGACCGACGGCCTGATCGACGTGTCCAGGTAGGCCAGGCAACGCGGAGCAGCCCCATACAAGGCCCGCGCCATCTGCCGCGAACCGCATTCGGACTTCGGCGGCAGGCTTTCCCAGACCGAGTCCGCCGAGTCCGCTTGCTCCTGCTCGGTCGCCCTGTGCACGACTACCAAGCCGGGGCTCCACCGCATCTGCACGAACGGCGGCGTGCGCGAGATCCGTACCCAGACCGTCACGAAGTCCTGCTCGTCAGTCAGGTCAGCTGCGGCGAACACCCCGACGACGTATCCGCGCGGCGCACGGCCCGACGCGGCGTCGAGACCCGCGGCATCCGGTTGGAAAAGCAGCCCGTTGGCATGACGGCCGTCGATGTCGAGCCGCCACTGTGGATCACACAGCAGCAGGGAAACGGCACTGAGGAACGTCGTCTTCCCTGAACCGTTCGAATCGCCCTTCGGCCCTTCTCCGGTGACCGCGACGAAGCAGCCCGGAACGATGGGAACCGGATGAGTCGTCAGCCGGGCGATCTCGAAGGTCTGGACCGCGACCAGCCTCCGCCCTCCGATCACCCCGTCGCCGCCCACGGAACCTTGGGACGATCCGATGGCGTACGGGTCGATCACTCTTGACTCCCGGTTCGTTTGAAATTCTCGCGCTGACGGCGACGTCTGATCACATCGGCCATGACGCCGTCCGGCTCGGCCAGCAACACCAGGTCCTCCCACAGCCCTGCCGCGGCGTCCGGTGTGAGCCGGGCGAGCTGTGGACCCGGACCGACCAGGCGGCGCTGACCGTGGAGGGCGACGAGCCCGCGATCCGCTAGTCGGCGCAGTGCGTCGTGCACCACGCCGTCCGGCACCTTGCTGTTGAGGATCTCAGACCGGTGGACAGGTTCGCCCGGCCACCACCCTTTGGCCACGACCCGGCCTTTCGCCTTCGGGATCGCGACACAGTGCAGCAGGACCAGAACGAGGACCGCGCGATCGTCGGCGTCGAGCAGACCGATACCCTCGTCGGCCAGAACCACGGCGACGTCGGCGGCGTAGCCCGACGTGAAACCCACGTCCGTCTTCAGCAGGACCCGGCCGGCCTCGTGGAGACAGCGCTGAACGACGGCCCGGAGCTCGGGCTCGCTCAGCCCGGGAAACTCAGCCTCGCGAACGGGGACCTCGGTGGTCTCGACCGCGACAACGGCTTCCATGACCTGGGCTTGCTGCACCGGACTCAGATCGGACAGATGTGTCACTGGTCGTCCTCGATCCTGCGGGGATCTCGCGGAAGGCGGCGGTACACCTCGCGGATCACGTCCACCTGTGAGTCGGACCATGCCGCCACGCGTGGGCCCAGCCTGATCGCCCTCGACTCCGGATCGAGCCACAGCGATTCGCGCAGGGTCGTCAAGGCACTGCGAATCCTGCCGAGCGCAGCAGCGTCGCTGTTCATACCGCGCGCAGCATCGAGTGCCGCCACGATCTCATCCTCACCGGCAACACGCCCCGGCCAGGGGTGGACGGCCCTGTCCTGCCAGCACGCACCGAGGCAGGCAGCGAGAACATGCACGGTGAGCGGCGTGGCCCGCGAGGCTGATTCCGTCTGGGCCACGGGTTCGAAGCCCGGCAGCCAACCGAGGGTCTGGGCCTCGTTGCCGCCGACGCTCGCAGACACCACGATCCGGCCGGCACGTGCTGCGGCCGCATCGATTCCGGTGACAGGCATGGCGAAGCCCTGCGCGCGCAGACGTGCCAGAGCGACCCGGGAGACCTGTAACGGGTCATTCACCAGGCGCTCCCCGCCATGGCTGCCGCCGGCGCAGGAGCACGGGGGTCAAATAGGTCACCGCCGCATCGGATTCGACGCGAAACTCGTCTCGAAACTCGACGTCGAAGTCATCCTCCGAGCCGGACGCGTGCAGCGCCGAGAGGAGAAGTCTTGCGGCACCCGGCCAGCCGGCTGCGGCCAGTTCATCGGTGAGGTCGGCCTCGTCCGTACCCGCCAACAGCACCTCGGCAAGGGCCCGTGCCAAATCCGATCGCTTGCGCTCGCGGTCGATCAGCGATTGGAACGGATCAGTATCCGGGGGTGGGTTATGAGGCCGCGGCGGTCGCGGGGTCTCGGATTCCTTGGGGCGAAGCTGCTCGACCTGGGCGACGATCGCCGCGGGGTTCGGCATCGGATCCGGCGGATCGACCACGACGCGCGCCAGCGGCTCACTCAACTGCACGACGGTGGACTCACGCGCAGCGGTGAGGTATTTCTCGTGGTGAAGAACGCCGAAGTTCTCGGCGCGCGCGCCCTCTTCCAACAGCCGCTCGACGAAATCGGCCCTGGCGGCAAGGTACCGCTGCACCTCGACGACGACCAAGTAGGCGAACCGGTCCAGCTCCGGAAAACGCAGACTGACCTGGCCGGTCACCGCACGTACATCGGTGAGCAGCGACGGATGTTCGTGTTGGTGCCGTTCGGCGATCATGATGTCGAGCGACCGAGTCCGCACCAGGGTCAGCAGATAGTCGGCTGCGACGACCAGCATGCCCCGTGCCCGCGCGAGAGCGCCACGCACCTGGTCAACCGTGGCGGTGCCGCGGTGGATCGCCGCACGGGTCCGGTCGAGAAGAGTCATCATCTCGTCGACACCGCCCTCGGTGACGACCCGGTCGAAGACGAGGATGCCGGCCGCGCCGTAGGGGTTGAACAGGTACCTGTCCTCGTGCTTCTTCGAAATGGCGGGGATGAGCAGATTCAGGGATTTGAAGACGTCGAACCTCTGGTTAAACTGCTGCTCGTCACAGATCGCGCTGCACGCGTCGAACAGGTCACGCTTGGTCAGCCCGCCGGTGGACGACTTGTTCGCGAACGCATCGAACACGGCTTCGGCGACTCTGAACAGTTCCGGGTCCTGGACTACAGCCTCGCCGCCTTTGGCGATCGGGGCGACGAAGGCTTCCCAACCTTGGAGCCTGAGCCTCTGCCACGGGGCACGGTCCGACTCGAACATGTCCGACTGCGTCAATGTTTACCCCCGACGACGAACCACGACGCGACAAGCAGCCTGGCTGGTTGCCCGCCGACGCCGACGGGCAATGTGTATCAGCTCAGAAGAATAGAGCGATACGTCCATGCACCGCAGCCCGCTGAAATCATCCCTCCCCGATGCGCCTGTTCAAAACGATACGGACGGCGAGCTGTGGGCGCTGTTCCCGCCCGCGCCTACAACACGGGCAACCACGGTGATGAACTCTAGGCGTAGCGGGCAGCGGAGAAGCAGTCCGGCCCGGAAGCCACGCGCATCCTGGGGAAGACGTGCCGCATCGCCTCATCCACACTGCTCAAGCTGGGAGCGAATCAGACGACGTGGCTTGCCGCCGGTCGCGGGATGCCGGCCGCGCACTATTCAGATGATCTGCATTGTCTGGGCCGGGCTACTCGCTCACTCGCGCACGCCATGTCGTCGCTCGGCCGCACCAAGGCCGCTCTTGATGCCCTGCTGGCGATGGCCGCGCACATGGAACCCAAGGTCGAGGCCCCGTCCGTCGAGATCGCGCCTTGTACTGGGTTGTGCTGCTGACCGCTGAGATCGCTGCCGCCGAGTAGGGCGACGCCCACACCGCACAGACGATGCACAACGAGGCGCGTGCAGTCGCCACCTGGAGGTTCGGTGACGGCAGCACAGACAGGGAAACCGCGTTCAGCTTAGTGAACGTGGACTTGCACTGGGTGTCTTCGCTGGTGCGGCTGCGCCAGGCGGGTGAAGCCATACAGTACGCCGCTGGCATTGACCGCTCCGCCTTGACACTGATGCCGCGGGAACGGCGTGGAACGCTCGGATTCGACCTGGCGCGGCCCACTTCCAGCAGGGTCGGTACTCCGACGCCGAGCAGGTGCTGCCGACGACTGGGCGGATCGCGCCAGAGGAGGCGTGGTGCCGCCCAGGCAGCAAGGCCCTCAGCGTTAACCTGATCAACGTACCGGATCGCAGGCCGAGCCCCGGACCGCGATCGCTCGCCCGCCGTGCCGGAGTGCAAGTGCAAGCGTGGCTCAAACCCTGTACGTGGTGAAGTGCGCCGCGGGCCCAGCGCCGTTCGTGGACCAGCTGGTGAAGCCGGGACACGACCGCCGCTGGGACGTTGTCGACCGTCGTGCAATTCCCCACCCAGGGTGTCTTCGTCCCCAGATCGTCTACTGACCGGCCAGGCATCATGCTCCGGGCCGCCCGACTCCGAAGTGTCCGCGCCGACCCCGGCCCTCAAGGACACCTTCTGCGCCGCTGACGCGGTGAGCTGCGCTCATCCTTGACCGCCGCGGCCGTCGCTACAGATCCGGCAGCTGTCGAGCGGCCCGGAGAAGACCGTCGTCCCCATGGTCCCGACGGACAAGCGTCGTCGTCCCCCTGGCCAGGTCCGTGACGCAACAGGCGGGGAATTGGACGACGGTTCACAGACGTGTGGCTGGCACCGACGCCGTCAGCAATAGGCTTCCCGGACATGCCCGCCCTGGAGTCGCTGACATGGCACCCAGTGCTGGCACGGTATCGGCGTCCGGGCGAGGCGGGGAAGTCGCCGTCGGCGGACGCGGTGATCGTGGCCCCGGCGACCTACATACGATCAATACACGGGCAGCGGAGATCGCGGACGCACACGCTGGGGCTGCTTGCCGAGCTGATATCATCAGGGGTTCCGATTACGGTGTCGCAGTTCGTGAATACGTCGCCGGCGGCAAGCCGGGTATTCGGCCGGCTGGTGCAGGTGCTGCGCAAGGAGAGCGTGAAATTCCTGCTCGGCGAGGGCAGATTCGTACCGCATCTGGCTGAGACGGGCGAAGGTCGGCCGGAGACGTTCCCATGGGAGTCAGCTCTCAACGCCGTCGAGTGGGAGCCTTCACCGCCAGCTTCGTCGCAGTCGATCTGTTCAACGGTACGACCATCTGAACATCCCATGCATCGGAATCCAAATCCTCGGCCGGGCCCCGAGGTACGCGTCGAGCAGGGTTCCACCGATTAGGCTCAAGACGACGCGAACCGACAGGATGAGATACCGGACCGGTACGCCCGAACGCTGATACGGGTGGCGAACGATAAAGTGATACGTCGGCTCAGCTGCGGCCGCGCTATCGCGACGCCATGGCTGGAAGCGCTAACCAGTACGGGAGGGTTTGGATGGCTCAGGGGTCGGCCGAGCTCGAGGGTCGGCTTGCAGACCTGGCCGCTGCGTCTGCCAACTTCGGGTTTCTCCTGCCTCACGAACCGTTGCTCCTGTTCTATGGCGCAGCGGCTGAAACCAGAGAGTCCATTGACCCCTCAGCCTCCTTGACGGCAGCGCACGAGTTCGGAGAAGTCTTCACAGTCACGCTTGGTCGGCTTTTCGGTGTAACCGTTTCGCAGGAGGATCCGCAGGCGTATCTACACCGCCTACACGCTTCCGGACCGGTCACCGGACGTGTGCTAGCGGCACTCGAGGAGCTCAACGCGCTTCCGTACGACCCGGTCGGATCGCAGGGCAACTCGATCGCCGCGTATTTCGTCGCACGGTGCTTCGAGCTGGCTGTGTGGCTCTTTCGGTTCCGTACCGGCGACCGTGAGCCCATTCCATACGTCCCTGCCGATTCAGCAAAGCTACACACCCTGCGGGAGCGAGTCGCGGCGGTGAAGAAAGCGTTACCGCAACTCCGGCGCGACTTCGAGTCGCGCACTCCGGGCCGGTCTCAGGCCGCGGCGGCGGTCGAGGGCCTTCTCGCAGCAGCAGGTTGGACGTTCCCGGAGTCGAACCGCGACGCGAAGGCTCACCACTCGCTCGGCACCGTTGCGAATCTGCGTTCGACCAACGAACATCGCCTCGACTACCTGCTTCTGGTCGGTGGCCAAGCTGCCGGGTTGGTTGTTTGTCTCGAGGATGGTTCCAACCCCGATGCCGCCATGCAGCAGGCTGAAGAGCGAGCCAAGAGGTTCTCCGACGCGCCATTCTTCCCAACCGGGCGCGCCCCGTTTCCGTACCGCTATATGAGCGATGGCCGGCAGCTGCACTTCCGTAACGAAAACGATCCCGAGCCGCGCTCACGGACGGTCAGCGGGTTCCATCAGCCATCCACACTGGCGCGATGGTCGCGTGAGGCTGAAGCGGATCCGAATGCGCCGACCTACTCGGCAAGGCTTGCTCACAGGCTCCCCGAGCTGGAGCAACCCGCCAAAGGATCAGCTGCGAAAGCTCTCAAAGCACCACAGGCCGCAGCGATCGGGGCGATTGAGAAAGCCATGGCTTCGGGCCGCCGCCGAGCCATGGTCCAGATGGTAATCGGCTCGGGTAAGACCTACACCGAGATCCTCACGGCCTTTCGCCAACTCGAGTACGCCAAGGCGCATCGCATCCTGTTCGTCGTCGATCGGGCTGTCCTCGCGATGCAGTTGATCGACGGACTGCACCAGTTCCACATCCCCGGCCAGGTGCGGAGCTTTACCGAGCTGTACAGCGTCCAAAGACTCACCACGCCCGCAGCCCTGTCGCCATCGGCAAGGGTTGTCGTGACGACTGTGCACACACTTCGCAGTATTCTTCGACAGTCTGAAACCTCGTCCTCCGAGGTCGACCACAACCCGGATCTTCCGCCCGACGCGTTCGATCTGATCATCGTGGACGACTGCCGCAGATCGTTCTACGACGCGGACCGCGCCCGTCTGGAGTATTTCGACGCGCGCCTGCTGGGCTTCACCAGCCTGCCGGACTCCTGGACAATCAGGTTCTTCGAGGGCCATCCGGTCAGTGAGTACACGCTGAACCAGGCGGTGGCTGACGGGTCGGCACTGGATTACTCGCTCTTCCAAGCGCGCCTCGATTCCCCTGAGCGAGCGGTACTCGTGCCGTTGGACGGCGACGCCGCACACCCTGACCGTGGAGCAGACCGGCCGGGGTCCATGGCCGGCCGCGTCGTCGAACCGCCTGCGCTCACGGCAGTTCTTCATACCTTCAGGGACAGTCTCGCCACACTCTTCCCGGGCAGGGGAGATCTTCCCGGTGCCGTCCCCAAGACGCTTGTCCTGGCACACGACGATCACCACGCCGAACAGGTCGCCAAGGCGATTCGCGCCGTTTTCGCCGCGGGTCCGGGTTTCGTTCGGCATATCGACGGCACAGCGGCCGAGCCGCTCCGGCGATTGAGAGAGTTTACGACGGCACCAGAGTTCCGGATCGCCGTCATAAGGACCTCGATGGCCACTGGATTCGACGTACCAGCGCTCGAATGCATGCTGATTCTGAGCGATGTGCGGTCAGCAGCCGAGTACGTGCAGCTCCTGGGTCGGGGAACGCGGCCGATCTCGGCCGCCGCACTGCGCGCGGTCAGCCCGGGAGCGATCGCCAAAACACACTTCGTGGTGATCGACGCAGTCGGAGCCTCGCGGCACGAACCCCGGGGTCGCGTCAATGTGGTGGATCCCCCCGGTGCGGCGAGCACGACCGCGCTGTCACACCTGCTCGACATCGCCGCGCAGGAAAGCCTGACGCAGGACGATCGTACCGAGCTCGGCCTACGGCTTGCCCGCCTCGTTCCGCTGCTGACCGATGGCGACGACGCCGCTTTTCGGAGCCTGGCCGGCATCCGGCTGGAGGATCTGGTCCAACAGCTCGTGGAGATCCCCGAGCCAGGCAATCCAACAGTTGAGCGCCGGAAAGCACCAGGTTTGGCTGATGCGCTGTCCCGACTGCCCGCCCTACGGGAAACACTGCTCGATCTCCAGGACCGCATGGCCGGGCCGGATTTACAGTCCTCTGCCCACAGCACCCCGACAGCGAGGCCCTCTGAGGCATCCGCAGATCGCCTTGCAGGCGCTCTGGAGAACCGGCTGGGCAGGCTCACCGCGGCCCAGACATGGTGGATCGGGCACATCGCCGACTCGGCGGTGGCCAGCGCCCAGTTCGATCCGACAGACCTGGAGGGTCTGCCTTTCTCCGGCCGCGGGGGCACCGACGGCTTCCTGCGGGAATTCGGGAACGAAGGCGCCCTGGACCTTCTGCGTGAGCTTGACCAGGAACTCGGGTGAGCACCGGGCTTCCGCCAGGTTGGCAGACCGTCCGACTGGCCGAGGTGCTGGCCGAGCCGTTGGCCGGCGGTCGCCCTGTGCACAGCGGCAAGGGTGGCGTCCCCGTGCTCCGGCCGACAGCTCTTCGGACAGGCGCGGTGGATTTCGACGACGTCAGGAGCACACGGTCGGCGCCCGAAGCGGACACGGACACTAGTGGGCTCATCCACCCCGGCGACCTCCTGATCAGCCGGGTGAGCGGCACGCTTTCCCAGGTCGGCGAAGGTGCGTTGGCCGCGAAGCACAGCAGGCCCGTGGCCTTTCCAGACTTCATGACGCGAGTCCGAGCACTTTCTTCCGCAGTCGATCTCCAGTACCTCGTGGGCCTGTGGAACTCACCGATCGTCCGCACGCAGCTCGAGGACCGCGCCCGGCTGATCGCCGGTCGTACGTACCAACTCACCCAAGCTGACCTGGAAGAGATCCGACTCCCCCTTCCGTCCACGGCCGAGCAACGCCGGATCCTGACTCTGCTGGCCGCGTGCCACGCCCACATCGACAAGGCCGTCATCCGCACCCGGGCCGCCGTCGGTCAGGCCACCGAGCTCAGCGGTCTGATCATGGCAAGAGCCGGAGTGATCACCGGCAGGGCTCTCCTGCCCGCAGACCTTCCTCCCGACATCGTGGACGACGGGTTCCTGCCGTCACTCCCAGAGGGCTGGCGATGGACACGGCTGGGAAGCATCGCGGATGTCGCCCGAGGTGTCGCGGTGGGGAACGCGAGGAAATCGGATGGCGCCGATGTGGAGGTTCCTTTTCTCCGCGTATCGAACGTGCAGAGAGGCAGGTTGGCACTGGATGACGTCACCACGACCCGACTGCCGCGGGAGCGGGCGTCCGCATTCCGGCTTCGACCCGCCGACGTCCTGCTGACCGCGACCGGGGACCGCACGAACCTGGGCCGGGGATGGATCTGGGAAGGGCAGCTGGCCGACTGCGTCCATCAGAATCATGTCTTCCGGATCCGGATCCGCGACCAACGGCTTCACCCGAAGCTGCTCGCCTGGCACGCCAACAGCTTCGGCCAGGGCTGGTGCGAGCGCAACGCGCGACAGAGCACCGGCCCCGCCTCCATCAGCCTTGGCACCATCCGGCTGATGCCGGTACCGGTCGGTCCTCCCGCGGAGCAGGACCGGGCGGTCCGCCTCGTCGAGGAGCGGACGGCACGGATCGACAGTGCCGTCATGTCGGCCGAGCGGGCCCTGACGATGGCTGACCAGCTGCGCCGCACTGTACAGCGCAGAGCTTTCACCGGTGGTCTGGCGAACTACGGTGGAGCGTTCGAGCACGAGGAGATGCTTCCGTGACCCCATCAACCCCGCCACCGGCTGCCCGGGATCGTGACCCCGTCAAGTCCCTCTGGTCATTCGGAAACCTCCTGCGCGACGACGGGGTCTCTGCGCTGGAGTACATCGAACAGCTGACATACCTGATCTGCGTCAAGATCGCTCATGAACAGCGTCACCGCATCCTCAATCCTCAGCGCTTGCCGGGCTCTCAGGCTTGGGATCAGCTACGCGCGACCTCTCCTTATGAACAAGGGAGCTTCTACGAGAAGATTCTGTGGGACTTCGGAAATCGCCCGGACGCCATCGGCCGGATCTTCCGGAAGGCGCAGAACCGGGTATCCGACCCGCTCAAGCTCAGTCGGCTGATCGACCTGGTCGATCAGCACTATTGGACCGGTGTTCCGGGCTTGCCGCCCGGTGCGGTGTTCGAGGCCTTGCTCGGGCGGGTCGCCGACGACGCCAAGACCGGAGCGGGGCAGTACTACACGCCGCGGCCGCTGATCGACGCCGTCGTCCGTTGTGTCCGGCCGACCGTGGACGACACGATCATCGATCCGGCCTGCGGCACCGGCGGTTTTCTGATCACGGCGTTCGACTACCTCATCGAACACTTCCCGCGAGGTGCCGACCGAGCACGGCGTGCACAGACTGACGAGGACATCGTCTCCGGGAACGAGTTGGTCGAGACAACGGCACGCCTCGCAATGGCGAATCTGTTCCTGCACGGGGTGGCTCAGCCGCGCGTCGTCGTCGGTGACGCCCTGCTGTCCAGACCGGAACGGCACGCCACACTGGTGCTGACCGCGCCGCCGTTCGGCAGAGGCTCCGTGATCGCCGACTACGGGTACAGTCGTTACGACTTGTGGGCGGCGACCGCGAACAAGCAGCTGAACTTCTTGCAGCATGTCTTCACACTGCTGGACATCGGGGGGCGGGCGGCCGTCGTGGTCACCGACAACGTCCTGTTCGAAGGCGGTGCGGGAGCGGAGATCCGGAAACGGCTGCTGCATCACTGTGACGTACATACCCTGCTACGGCTTCCCACCGGCGTCTTCTCCGCCAAAGGCGTCAGAGCCAACGTCCTGTTCTTCGACAAACCCGCGCCACGGACTGACGGAAGGCCATCCACACGGCGCCTTTGGGTGTACGACATGCGTTCTCGTCAGCCATCGGTGACGAAGACCGCCCCGTTGGCCGAAACCGATTATCTGGACTTCGTAGCCGCTTACCGGCCTGGGCGGTCACGGGAGGAACGGGACGAGACGAGCTGGTTCAGGCCGTTCGACGTCGATGAACTGCTCAGCAGGGACGGGTGCGAGCTCGATCTGCGAGTCGCACCACGCCAGACCGAGCCCGCCACTGAACCCGACGTGGACTTGTACCGCATAGCTGAGGACATCACCGGGGAACTACGCTCGGCGCTCGCAGAATTCACAGCCCTCGCCGACGCGCTTCGCGTTCTCGGCCGGCCGTCCGGACAGTCGGGTCAGGACCCGACGCGGTGAGCACCGCCATGGTGGGGAGACGATCGTGAGGGGAATCAGGTGCGGCTACTCGAACTGAGGCTGCCGGCGTACCGAGGGCTGCGAGACTTCCACCTGGATCTCACTACCGCGGTCGACCATGGCCATGCCATCGCCACCTTGATCGGGCCCAACGGGGGCGGCAAGTCCAGAATCCTGCACGCACTCGTCGAGATCTTCGGAGCGCTGTACCAACCGAAGGGCGGCGCGGCGTTCGCCTTCGAGATCAGCTATGCCATCGGAGACGACACGGTCCAGGTCAGGCAGGAGCCAGCCGAGAGCTCGCCGACGGTGACCGTGAGCGCCGTCGGCGACAAAGCCGAGTCTGTGCCCCGTTCAGAGTGGACCGACTATTTGCCCGACCATGTGTTCGGCTATCAGGCACACCTTCAGGCACCGTGGACCGCGGAGTTCGAACGCCACCGCCTTCTCGCTGCACGCTGTCTCACCGGATGGCAGCGGGAGTGGCGGGCAGGCTTCAACGAATGGCTGATCACGCACTCCCTCGAGGATTCTTGGACCGAAGAGCTCACGGTGCCCATCAGCTGTTCTCTCTACACTCGCGTCTTCCTCTGCACGCCCTCCCATCTGGCGCTGCTGTTGCTCGCGCAGATTTCGGACTGGTCTGATGCTTTCGGTACCTACCTGCACAGGCATTCCGGTATCGAGGGCGTGGCCTCTGCCGTTCTCCGAGTCAAGGCTCCTCGCTCAGTACGACGGAATTGGTACGAGCTTCCATACTGGGGACTGGGTGGTCCGGTCCGCACGTTCTTCGCGGCGGTGGCCGAGTCCGGACGTTTCGGGCTCGTCCCCGAAGCCGACCCGTTGACTGGCGTGGGCAGCCCTGTTGACGGCTTCGGGATCGAACTCGGCGGCGCCGAGGACATCATGGCCCTGCGCAATCTCTTCGATCGGGACCTGTCGATGTTCGCGCTGCTGACCACACTGCTCGACGCCGGCTACCTCACGGTCGACGTCAAGTTGGAGAGCGTGGACGGCACAACACTCAGCTTGAACGATCTGAGCTCGGGCGAGCAGCAGCGCTTGACGATCCTGGGTTTGCTCCGCCTGCAACGCGCGGAGCAGTCACTCTTCCTTCTCGACGAACCCGACTCCCACTTCCATCCCGAGTGGAGCCGGCTCTGGTACAGCTCGGTACTAGCTGTCCTCGGAGAGGATAGGGACTCACAGTTCATCGCGGCGACGCACGAACCTCTCCTAGTCGCGAACATGACGCGGGAGCAAGTGCGGGTAGTCGCCTTTGTGGAAGGAAGAGCGGCCGCGATGGTCCCGACCGCCACTCCACGGGGACAAGGCGCCGGCGGACTGCTGACAACGGACCTCTTCGGGCTGCCGAGCCAGCTCGACGAGTACACGCAGGCCCTGATCGACCGGCAGTATGACCTGCTCGCCGAGGCAGAGGACGATGCCGGCAAACAGGTCGAGCTTGGACAAGTCACTGCGGCCTTGGACTCCCTCGGCTTCTCCACCGCGAATCGGGACCCGCTGGTCTCGGCCTTCCTCGCCGAACTCCACCGTCGGCGCCGTGCGCTCATCGCGTCAGCTGAGAGCACCGATCCGCCGTCTCCGCAGGAATTGGCGGCCCTGGTATCGCAGTTGTTCGACGAACGTCTCTCCTCGGCAGTGTGAATCGATGCGGTATGTGGACACGAGCGGGTTGAGCGCTCCACCGGCGTGGATCGAGAAGGCACACAAGGTGAAAGAGAAGATTCAAGCCTGCATCGCTGATGGCACGGCCTTCGAGTTCCGTTCGTTGTGGACAGAAGACGAAATGCGCGGCCCTCTGGTCCAGCTGCTCGGGCCCAAGTGCTGGTACTGCGAGACGCTGATCCAGCGCACGGATGTCCAGATCGATCACTTCCGGCCGAAGTCGGAGGTATCCGGCGAGCCCGGCCACCCCGGCTATTGGTGGCTCGCCTACGAGGTCACGAACTACCGGGTGATCTGCAAGCACTGTAACAGCGGCGGTGCCAGGTACAACGACGTGCCAGAGGGTCTTGCCAAGAGCAGCCGGTTCCCGCTTCTCGCGGGGACGCGCGCGACAAAGCCCGGAGACGACCTCACGGTGGAGCAGCCGGTGCTCCTGGACCCGGTCCGGTCCGGTGACCCCGACCTACTCGGATTCGACGCCGCAGGATTCGCGCGCCGGCGAAGCGGCGCGTCCTACTCGCAAGCCGAGAAGGAGCGTGGCCTGTGCCGCGCCGATGAGACCATCCGGATCCTCGCACTCAACGCGACCCAGATCACGGAGCAGCGTCGCGAGCTCATGTTGGAGATCGGGCAGCTTTCGCGACTGCGGGGAACTCCCGTTGCCGCGGATCTCATCGCAAGGAAGGTCGGGCCCCAAGCACAGTGGAGCGCGGCCGCGTCCGCTGCCCTGGCGATCCACCGCGCTGGAGCCTCGACGCCGCACCGGACTGGTCCACCCGCGACCGCGGCGGCGCTCGGGCAGACGGACATCCACCCCCGATCGAACGTCGACCTGGTAGACCTTCTCATCCACCTGGACGCGGACGAACTCGCGACCGGCATCGCGCTGACCGGCCGCCGTGCTGGCCGCGAGTATCACGCGGAGCTGCGAAAGGACGGACGGATCAGCGTCGTGGGCCGCGCCTGGGGCACGCCGCAATCCGCGGCCCGCGCGGCCACCGGCCGGGACGATGTCGACGGCTGGGACTTCTGGCGGCTGACCGTGGGCGGCACAGATCTCTCGCTCGCAGAATTCCGCGCCGCGCATGCTGTTCGAGGAAGGACTACCAGTCCCTGATGGACGTCGATGGGGACAGTTAGTGCCAGATCGGTTGGTCCGACGGAGATCAAGTAGCCCGTGGAGCCCGCGGCTCGGGTTCGGCCTGGTGGCCGCGCCTCGTACTCCGGGATGGCTCCCCGACGCCATCCGGAGTACGTTGCGGGCGTCATGCGGGAGGATGGTGTGTCCTGGCCGCGCTGGCGTTCCAGTTGCGGTCACGACGTCGCGCCGTCTCCCCGCCGTAACTGGTCCAGCACCCAGGCTGGCGGCTCTTGCGGCTGGATCTGATGGATATCCGCGGTCAGGGCCCAGTCCCGGACCGAGGCCGGAATGTCTCGGCCCAGGCCGTGTCCGATGTCCACTGCCGGATCGGGCAACGGGCAGCTGCGCCCCGCGCCGTACATGCCTCGGAAACGGTCCTCGCCGTCATCGTCGCGGAATGTCTCAAAGGCGCGTAGCAGGTAGTCCGGCCGCAATATGACACCGAAATATGTCATCCCTGGCAGGGGAAGGTGGGTTCGACGACCACGCCGTCGCCGTCAACGCACCACCCCATCCGCTCGCGGGGGGATGCCGTGGCAGGCGAATCCCTCGGAATACAGTACACCGGAAATTGCCTTGTGATCGTGGGCGTTACACCGTGCGTTCGCGGGCGAGGGCTCAGGCCGCGGATAACGGTGCCCGGTGTGTCCACCCACATCGGTCGGTGCACTCGACGGACTCTGGGCGTGCGGAAGGTGACCCTACAGGTCTCATTGAGCGTCCATCGACCGGGGGATCAAACGCTGTCGGCAGTATTGCCGGGTTCGCGGACGGATGGCTCATCGGTCGCGATTTGAAGCTCCGGCGGGATTCCGGGCCCGCGATTGGGTAGCCCTGGGACCCGTTGCTACGCTCAGGCTATGGATGCCATGCGGTACCGCCGTCCGCCGGTGACAGCCTCGTTTGAGGATCTACGTCGGCGACGCCTGCCTCAGGTGCTGTTCGTGCACCCGTTTCTGCCTGAGGGCGTAACGGTGTGCGACATCAGCGGGTTCGCCGAGATGATCGAAGAGGCCTACCGGACCCCCTTCACCCTCCACATGGCCATGGAACTCGACGAAGACGGTAACGAGCGGTGCATGGGGATCGGCAACAACGGCATGTGGGAATGGATGGTCACCCGGCCGACCAAACTGCGCAACGGTGAGCGGTACACATCGGTTCTCCAGGGTATCTCGCAGATCTTGATCGCCCCGGAAATAGACGGACAGCGGCTCTGCACGGTCGAGGTGACGCCGACCGGCGAGGATCATCTGATCGCCGGTCGGCGGCCGATCATCTTCGCCATTCGGACTCGCCTCTAGAGAGTTCTCGCCGCGGGTGTTACGGGGGTAGTGGATCAAGTCCAGTCTTGGCGAGGAGTCCGGCCAGGAGTTCGGGTCGGTACTGCATGCGTCGTAGCCGGTGTTTGACGAGTCGGTGGAGCTGGTCGATCTCGCGTTTGACGAGGTTGACCAGCCCGGACTTCATGACCGCCCACACGCCTTCAACCGGGTTGAGCTCGGGGGCGGTGGTCGGCAGGTAGAACACGGTCAGCCAGGCTCGGGTGTTGATCAGTGCGCGTATGGCCGCCGACTTGTGCCGGTTCAGGTTGTCCCACACCAGCACGATCGGGGCGCGGAGCTGCTGGTGGGCGCCGTCGAGCAAGCGGATGAAGTCGTGCTCGTCGAAGCCTTTCTTCTCGTTCTTCCAACCGTGGTAGACCAGGCTGCGGTGAATCAGCCGGACATGCGGCCGCGCCGCCGGACGGAAGGCGATCAGGGCGGCGAGGTTGACCCGCTTGGTCCCCGCGTTGGAGACCTTCACCACCGGCGTCATGCCACGTCGGCGCCACGTGCGTCCGCGCGGCGGTTTGAGCCCCTGGCCAGCCTCGTCCTCGAAGCAGATGTACGCGCCGAGGGCTACGGCCGTGCTTTTATGCTCGGCCACGTCTCCTCACGCCAGGTGGCGAACGCCTGCTCGTTACGTTCGGCTGCACGCCGGGTCGGGACCTGCCAACTGGCCCCGATCCGGGTGAGCATCTCGTGCAACGCTCCGGAAGAGTGGAACCGAACCCCGAACCGGACCCGGATCAACTCGGCGATCCTGGCCAGCGTCCAGCGCTGATCGAGATAGCCGTGCGCTGCCGGGCCGACCTCGATCAGTGCCATCAGCTCCTGCTGCTGGTCGAGGGTCAGCAATGGCTTGGTCCCGGCCGCGCCCCTGGACACCAGCGCGCCGGGACCACCGGTCTGCAACGCGTGACGCCACCGGTTGACCGACATCTTCGTCACCCGGAACCGCCGCGCCACCTGCTCATCAGTCTCACCTGCGGCGATGAACTCCGCCGCGGCCATCCGCACCCGCTCGCGCCGGGCCCTGGCTGCGGTATCGAGCCCGCCACCTTGCGCATACCTCAGAATGACGACATAGCGCTCCGGCTACCGCATGTCAGCGTGGCGCACCCCGGCGAAACTTCCGAGCCGAGAACTCTCTAGCTGTTCTGCTGCCGGAGCCCAAGCTGAGACGCCCAAGCCCCGGCAGATAGGGGAGAAGCCGAGCCTCGCAGGTCTCACACCTGCTTCGGCCTAGGGGCAGCCGCTTAGAGTGTTCTGCAGAACACCCATTTCAGAGTACGGTTTTCCCGGAACAGGGACGGTGAGGATGTTCAGCCCCCACTCGTACTTCACCGTGATCCATGCCTTGACGTAATCGCACCGGGCGCCCACGTTGTCGGGCAGCCACTGGTCCGGTCGCTTGTCTCCCTTCGCGCTGTTCGTGACAGACGACACCGCCCATAGTTCGGGCCCGCCCTTGTCGTTCGCGAAATCGGAGATCGCCTTCCTGCCCGCCGGCGACGAATCCTCCTGCCACATGCCGGAATACCAGGCATCGGCCTTCGGGACGACGTGGTCGATGGCGATTCCGCTGGGACTGCTGATGTCGGCAGTGGAAGTGAAGCTGGCAGTCTGTTGAGTCGTGCCGTCGTTGTACGGCAGCTCCCAGGTGCCCGCAGTGACGGGGCACAGGGTGGACCAGGACGCTGGTAGCGGCGTCGGGGTGGGAGGTTGGAGGGTTTGGGGCCCGCTCAGTGCCTGGACCCGGAGCACACGGTTCCGGGTGTCGCATCCCTCCTCGGTCCTCCAATTCCACACCGAGTCGCCGCTCTGATACGGATCGGTCGCCGGGGTGGTATAGGTGCCGATATCGCTGAGTAGCTCCTGAGCCTTAGCTGATGAAGGAATCCCTTTCGGCGCTACAGAAGGAGTTGTCGTCCATGCTCGGGGGCTGACTCGGGCCGCCGGCGCCTGCGCGAGGTAGCTGGACAAGTCGTTTTCCATGGCTATGTGGCCGGGTCCCATGGGATGGAACCAGGCGCTGCTGTCGGTGACGCCGGTGCCGCTGGGCAGGGGGATGGGCAGTGAGATGGCCCACGGGCTGGCGTTGCACAGTTCGTGGCCTGCGAAGGCCCAGCGTTCGTCCAGTACCTCGATGCCCGCGTCGTGTGCGGCCTGGGTGATGACGTTGTCGAGGTGGAGGGTCTCGAGCATCAGCCACTGCACGTCGGTGTACGGTGCGTTGGCGATCGACGCGCAGGTTGTGAGCGGCTTGAAGATATTGGGGTACGTCACGGCGACAACGCGCGCGTTGGGGGCCGCATTCTTGATCGCCGTGTAGGTGGCGGCCAGTTTCGGCTCGAGGGCGTCGATGACTACGTCCTCGTTGTTGCTGTCGTCTTGGGTGTAGTAATCCTCACAGCTTCCGGTCAGGGGATTGAGACAGCGAGCCAGCACGCTGGAGAAGCCGGCGTCGTTACCGCCGATGGTGATGGTGGCCAGGCGGGTGTTGGGCCCGACTTGAGCGACTTGTGGAGGTTCGCCGTTCTGGCCGGTAGTGGTGATGTTGTCCGTAGTGGCGCCGCTACAGGCTGTGTGGACCGCGACACTGCCCATTTTGGCGGCGTAGAGGCGTCCGAATGCGAGGTATGAGCGATGGCATTGGTTGCTGGAAGTGTCGGTGCCGTTGTCGTAGTTGAGCATTCCTTCGCCGGAGGAGTACGAATCGCCCATGATCGCGTAGTCGGCGGGCACGCTCGATTCCGGGCTGAAAGCGCCGAGGCCGTAGGGTGTGCCGAGTCCGGTCGGGCCGTCGTATCCGATGGCGGCTTTGCACAGGTAGGTGGGTGAGCAGCCGCTCACAGCGTTGACGCCGGCCACGATGTCGTTGAGCTGGTTCGCGTGAGCGTAGAGGCCGGCGGCTGCGGGTACCGATCCGGGCGTTCCGGCCAGGGCGTAGGTCGCGGCGATGATTGGTGAAGAGGCGCTTGTTCCACCCGCCTCGCCCCATCCGTTGGATTCGGTGGGGTCGCTGTCGTAGACGGCGACGCCGGTGTAGGGGTTGGCCACCGCGGACACATCGGCGAGGGCGTGTCCCGCGCAGCCGGTATCGGGCTGCCAAGAGGGTTTGGGCTCAGTCGAACACCCGGATCCTCCGTTGGCCCACGTGATCTCCGACCAGCCGCGATTGTTGCTGGTGGTGGGAAGGAGAGAGGTGCCTCCGACGGCGACAGTGTCGGTGTCCGCCGCGGGATAGCTGACGCCGTACCCGTTGTCGCCGGTGGATGCGGTGACGACTACGCCGTCGTGGTCGTGCCACGGGTCGTTGGTGCCGGTCTGGATCGGCGTGGTGCTCCCGAAACTGTTGGAGACGAACTTGGCGCCGCTGGTCACCGCGGTTATCTCGGCCATCGTCATATCGGGGTCGTTGGTGGAGTCGGCCTCGACCACGGTGATGTCGCAGTTGGGGCAGATCGCCGAGACCATCTCCACGTCCAGGTCTTCTTCGAAGGCCCAGCCGGGGTCGCTTGTCGTGGGAATCAGGCCTTCCGGGCCGGCCTGGCCCCACTGCTGGAGGCAGCCGTTGGTCAGGGTGCACGCCGGAAGGCCCCAATGGGTGCGATACATGCCCAGGTCGTACTCTAGGTGAGGGTTGTGGTATGCATCGACGATCGCGACGGTCTGCCCCTGGCCGTTGGTGGTGGAAGGCAGGTTGTAGGCGTTCCGGAGCGCGTACGGGTCATAAGGGTCCTGGAACGCCGAGTCGGCTGCTTGTCTGACTGCCGGTAGATCAAGGTGCCGCTTGGTGGTGGAGAGCAAGGCCAAACAGGAGACGTGGCCGCGTTGGGCCGAGGCACAGGCCGTTTTCGTGTCCTTGGGCGGAGTCAGTTTGATGGTGCTCGTGGACCCGCCTTGCCCCGGGGATGGTGTCGCCGCGGCGGGGCGCGCGATCACCAGGCTTGTCAGCAGCATCAGGATCGCTGTGAATATCGCCTTGTTGGCGAGCCTACGTCGATGTCTGTCCACTACATGACCTCCATTGGGGTGTGCGATGCGGTCGCCGCGGCGTAGGCGGTCAGGATTCGGCGCGCCAACGGGCTCGGGATGTCGGCGATCGCGGTGTGAACCTGAGTCAGGGCTATGCTGCAGGCACGTTCCGAGGCGGCGAGGGCGCCGGCGGCGAACGCTGGATTCGCCAGCAGCTGCGCGACCTCGTCGGGGTGTGATTCTGTGAGGTCGGGGATGGCTGAAGACCGGTAGGCCAAGGATGCCTGGAGCGTCATGTCGAGCCGGGTTCGCCGGCCGGTCAGGGCCAGGACGTCCTCGGCATGGGTGAATGCTTCACCCAGAAGGCCGCCCACGGTGCGAAGCATCTTCACGGTGTCGGCAGAACTGCCGCTCAGCAGTGCTCCGAGCCGGGCAGGGAACTCCATGAGCGATGCCTGCAGATCGGTCGCCCGGCTCGGGCGGTCGCCAAGTCGTTCCGCGCGCGACGCAGCCAATTCCGCCAGCCAGTCGGCCAGCGCCCAGGACGCCTCGGGGGCGGACTCCGCAATGAGCAGAGATGCCCGCGACATCAAGAAGTCGCCCGCCATCACCAAGGTCGCGCCGGCCCAGTCGACGGTGCGCGCGGATGGTTGACCCGACTCGGTTCCAAGGAATGCCAGTGCGCCAAAGGTGGCCAGCTCGACAGCGGCGGCCGGGGTGGCGCGCGTGATGTCGGCGGGCCGGTCCTCGGCGAGCAGACCTGCCAGGAAGAGCAGCGCCGGGCGGATACGATGCCTGGTCGGTCCGGTGCCGGACAGCAGCAGCCTTGCCAGGAAGGGCCACTGGGTACGCAGCGATGCGACGCTTACCTCATCGCAGGAAACCAGGAATGGCCCGGTGACCACGCGGTCGGCCGACGTGATCGGCACCCGGTCGCCGGCCAGGCCCGGAATCTCCTCCGGGAGCAGGATGGCGCGGCGCGCCTTGGCGAAGATGCTGTGCTCGCTGGCGGCGGCCGCGTCCAGTGTTCGCCAGACGAGGTGGTACCGGCGCGTGGCGTGACGTGCCGTTTCGAAGTAACCGACGTATTCGCCGGCGAGCTGCCGCGCGTACTGCGTGCGCGCCGCATCTGCGTCTGCGGTTTGTGCGGCGACGGCTCGGCCCGCCAAGGTGCCGCTGAGCAACGCCGCCCCGATTCCTTCGCCGGTGAACGGATTCGCCAGCCCGGCCGCGTCTCCCACCAACAAGGCCTCGGAGGTTTCCAGCAGCACTTGCGAGAAGCCAGAGTGAACCGTTGCCTCAACGGCGGTGCCGATCGGGCGGGCGGCTGCGAATCGGCGATCGTTCTTGCTCATCGTCGCCAGCGCGTCCTGGAGGAGCCGCGTCGGCTCTGTGATCGGGGTGGATTCGGTGCTGCCCCGCCGAGTGAGCCAGACGGTGGTCTTGCGATCGGCACCCGGCAGCACGGCGAGCATGGCCGGTTGGGCGCCGGGTTCGGCAGCGGGCTGGAGCGGCGCGAGCACGATCCGGTTCGCGACGTCGATGTCCGCGAACCGCTGGGCGCACGCGAACCCTGTGGCATGCGCAGGCACCGCCGCACCCGGAGCGCCGGTGGCGAGCACGACGTGCGAGGCACGTATGGGCACGCCGTCGAGAATTGCGGTGCCTTCGTCTCCGGCTTTCGGCAGCAGCGTCACCCGGCCGGTGACCAGTTCGGCGCCCGCCGCGACGGCCGCGTCGATCAAAGCGGTGCGCAGCGCACCGCCGTCGATGACTACGGCACCGGTGCCGGTGACTTGCAGGGACCTGCCGGGGAAGCAGAGTTCGACCGAATCGGCCGGCCGGATGCCCGCCACGTTGGCGCCGAGCTCGGTCAGGCGTTGCGCGGCGATCCCGCTGATCATGGTGTCGCCGACCCACTGGGGCGCGCGGTAGTCGGCCAACAGGACACTGAGACCCGCGCGAGCGGCGGTCACGGCTGCCGCGGTACCGGCTGGGCCGGCTCCTACTATCAACACCTCGACGGTCTTGGCGGTTCCCGTCACAATGCCCACCCATGGAAGGCCAGTACGGCCAGGACGCGGCTTCTCATCGCGGCGTCCGGTACGCCGTCGAGCGCCGCGTAAGCGTGAGCGCGGTGCTGCCTCGCCAGATCGTTCGCTGCTTGAAGCCCGCCGGCTTCGGTCACCAGGGTCTTGACCGTGGGCATGTCCGCGATGGCGAAGCCGGGTGACAAGAGCAGCTCCGCCAGCTTTCCGTGTTCGTCGGATTGAAGTGCGTAGAGGGTCGGCGCACCGAACAGGCCACGTAGGTGGTCCAAGCCGAAGGGCTTGCCGGTTCCATCAGTCTGAAAGTCCAGGCAGTCGTCCAGAACCTGGAAAGCGATCCCGAAGTGAAGGCCGAACTCACCCAGTCGCTGCCCGGTAGCCGGGTCCGCCTCCCATGCCGCCGCGCCCAGCAGGCAACTCAGTCGGAACAGGTCCCCGGTCTTGCGTGCGGCCAACTCCACGTAGTCCTCGATGGCCAGCGCTGTGTCGAAAGCCCGCTCCACGTCCAGCACCTGGCCGTAGGACAGCCCCGCCGAAGCCCGTCCGGCCAGCACCTCTGCTCCGCCGCCGACACTTGCCGCCTCCATGCCGGCCAGCGCGAAACACGACAGCCCCGCCAAAGCCGCGAGCTCGGGACCGACGACTGTGTGAGCGGCCGGGGCCCCGCGCCGTGACGGTGCCTTGTCGACGACGTCGTCGTGAAGCAGGGAGGCCAGGTGGATGAGCTCGACGATCGCGCCCAAGCGGACCAGGGTCTGCCGGTCTGATCTGTCAGGTGCGGCGCAGGCCGCGATCAGCAGGGCCCGTAGAGCCTTGCCCGGCCGGTTGACGAGGCCGAGGACCGGCCCGCGCACAGGCTCGGCCAGCCCGCGGACGAGATCTTGCATCCGGGAGTTCACGTGCGCGGGGAAGGTGGCCAAGTCAGGCGGAATCGGTGGCGTCTCCTGCACAAAGTCCCCCGAATCGGCTGAAACCAAGCACCGGAGAACCACTGTATAAGGGTTCTAACTTAGTTGGCAATAAGGGTTCTTATCTACGCGCGTTCGGAACGCGTTGATGGTGTGTGTTCACGCTGCTCAGGCGACCATATGAGGGCCCAAGCAAGCCATGGACCCGTGCTTATACTCGAAGACTGATTAAGCTCCGCCCCGCTGTGGCCGTTTGTTCGTCTGCCGGAGGGAAGTTCCGTGGACACCAGATCAGAGGAGGGCGCCGCCGTGCAGCCCTCGCGAACGTCTGAGCAAGACACCGCGGGTGGCGTATCGCGCCGTCGGGCGCTCGGGGTGGTAGGTGTCGGCGCGGCCGGCGCGCTGCTGCCCACTGCACCCGCCGCGGCTGACACCGGTGCCGGGGCGCGGGCTGCCGCGCCGGACGATGTCACTACGAAGCTGACCGACGTGCAGGTCGCGGTGGTCTCCGCCGTGGCACGCAGTATGGCGTCTGTCCCGGTAATACTGCCCTACCGCGCCGGCCGTGACCTTCACCCGCTCGACCGGGTCAACGAAGCACACATCCGCACGCTGGCCGGACACCTGGCGCCTGCGCAGGCCGTCCTGACGCGCCAGGGCGTCGATGTACTCGCCGCCGCCGGAATCGGTTCCGCGACTCCTTCGGCGGTGGCGTCGACCATCGCCGCGCACACCGAATGGGACGCTCACCCCGGGGTCAACGCCGCGCTCCTGCTCGCCACCGCGACCGCGACGCCGCTCGGCTTCAGCGACGCGTTCCCCCATGCTTGGCGTGCCCTCCTACGCAGCCGAAGCTGGCCCATGGTTACCGCGGTCCCGCCGAAGGAGGCGTCATGAAGATCGATGCAGCGGTCCACGAGGAGATGAAGCTCGCAAAGACCCAGCTTTACCAGCAGCACCGCGACGACCCCAACTTCACCGGCTGCGGCATCGGGTTCCGCCGTCGCGACGGGCAGGTGACGGACGAACTCGTCGTGATCGCCATGGTCGTGGACAAGCTGCCGGCCGGCGCCGTGTCCAAGCGCCGTCTACTGCCCACCACCGTGCCGGGAAACACCGGAACCTACGGCGTCGACGTCGTGCAAGTCGGGCCGATCTACGCTGGTGCCGGACCGCGTCCGGCAGGGGCGCAGGGCAGCCTCCCCACCGGCGGTATAGGCGGCCCAATTACGCAACCCTTCGGGGTACCTCTTCAGGGGTGCAGTGTCTCCAACGAAGACCCGGCCCAATATCCGGACAACACCGCACACGGTACCTTCGGCTGCCTGGTCGAAAGTAACGTGGACGGCTCCATTTGCATGCTGTCGACGAACTCCGTCCTCAGCGCTCTCGGCGGGCTGCTGGCACTGTCAGACCCCATCGTCAACCCCGCGACAGTCGACAACGGCGAAATCAATATCCCGTTCGCGACGCTCTATTCCTCCGTGCAGCTCCTGGAGAGCCCCAGCGTTAACCAGGTCGACGTGGCGATGGCCAAACTGGACAATCAGAACTCCTACACCCAGGACGTCGCCGGCGGTCTGATGGCTCCGATCTCCTCGACTCACCAGGCGGTCGGCATCGCCTTGGCCTGGGACATGCAGGGTGATTCCTTCCTATGTCGGATGGACCTGGCGATGAACCAGTTGGCCTGTCAGCCGATGGGAGATGGAGCCAATGCCGTGGCGGTGCCCGAGGTGGGCGTGAACATCGAGAAGGTCGGCCGCACGAGCGGCTATACGTCCTCGACGATAGACGCCATCGACGTCCAGGTGCTGGTCCACTACACCGCCGATACGCAGCACTTCCCGAACGCCGTTGACCACTATGAGTTCGACGACCTGATCTGGTCGCAGTACCTGTTCGTCGACGGTGACCGCGGTTCGGTGGCCTGCGTCGGCGGCAACGGCGCGACCTTCGTGTCCTATCCGCCGGCTTCGAACTGCGCACTGCTTGCCAATACGCAGTCCTACTACGCGCTGCCGAACCTCACAAGCGACAATCAGCTCACGAACGAGATCCAGAAGACGTTCCTGTCTCAATCACAGACCGGCACCCTTTTCATCGGCGCGGTCTACCTGAATTTGAATACCTTCGTGACGCGATTGCAGCAGGACACCGGCACGGCCTACAGCCAAGCCACAGCACAGGCTGCAGCGCAGGCCTACTACAACAGCTACCGTGATCTGATAGCCACTGAGATGGCCGCCGGTCCGAACTCCACCACGACGGTGAGCTCGACCGACGCCAACGACGCCATCAACCTCGTACTCGACGTCACAGGCTACAAATACGACTCGACCACCTCCACATACAGCGTGACCGGACCTTACACGGTGCCCGAAGCCCAGAACGCCTGGGTCATCACCTACTTGCTCGGCACCGGCATGGTCAACATGACCATGCAGCAGGCCATCGCCTATATGGCCGAGGGTTCCATCTACGAGTTCGTCTACAACACGCTGCTCAAAGTACCGACCATCGAACTCCCTTGATGCAGAAGGTTTTGTGCACGTGATGGGTGTCGGCGCTCCGCAGCGGTTCAACACCCATCAACGCTGTCGAAGGGTGAAGGATTGCAGTATCTCTGAGCTCGCCCCTCTTTCCCTGACTCCTTGGTCATGACCTGGCTTTCCGGAACGAGCGTTGACAGGATGCGATTGCTACCTCGTTTAAGGGAGCTGTCGTGCCGAAGCCGTATCCGGCGGAGTTCCGCCGTCACGCTCTGGCTCTGGTCGCCTCCGAGCGGACCGTGGTCGACGTGGCCGCGTCATTGGGATCGCGCAGTCTTGTCTGTACCGGTGGGTACGACAGGACCTGGTAGATCGCGGTGAAAGAGAGCCCGTCCCGTGCGGAGTCCGCTGAGCTGCCCGCGGCCCGGGCGCGGATCCGGGATTTGGAAGAGGAAGTGAATGGACCAGCATCTTGAACCGGGCACCGATCCTTCCACGGCAGTACGGGCAGTCCTCGGCGCAAATCTTCCTCAATTGCAGCTGCCGCACCTGACTGGGTCCGATCCAGCCTGGATCGGCTACTGCCTCCGGGCGAACCTGACCGAACCTTCTGGGAGGCTGCCTGGGACGCTTTTGTGGTGCGAACCGCACTGTCCAAGGCGGTCTTCGAACTGCTGAAGGGTAACTACGCATTGGCAGTGGCGCGTGCCGATGCCGCCACGGAGGACCGGCGTTTACAGGCGCGGTCGGCGAATACCGGTATCCATCTGCTGACGTACTACTGGCACGGTCTCATCGGCCTCGATACGCCAGACGGACTGCTGCGCGGGATCTACAGACGAGTGCCTGCTACGACCTGCGACCACTTCACGTCGTTCATCAGCCGCAGTCTGCGGGACGAGACAGCAAGTTGACACAGACGTCCTTGACCGGCTGACAGCCTTCTGGGAATTCCGCACAGAAGCCGTCATCGGTGGGGCGGATCCGAAGGAACTTGCCGAGTTCGGTTGGTGGTTTGCATCTGGACTGTTCGAGGATAATTGGGCCTTCGGTCGACTCCTGAACGTTCTCAAGACAGCCGGGCATGTCGAAGCGGTCGACGGAGTCTTGGATCGGCTAGCGGCCCTGGCGACCACCCACACTCAGCTTTGCCTGGCGGTTTTGAACGAGTGGGCAGCGAGCAACCCGCTCAACCTGTACATGGTCGCGAGTCGCGAAGAAGCCATTCGCACCGTTCTGACTGCAGGCTTCAGCGGTAGCGGCGACGAAAAACAGGCGGCGTTGGATGTGGTCGGCCGACTAATCGGGATCGGAATTGACATGCGTGACGTCGACCCCGGCCGAGGCGTTGTGTGAAGCTCGGCGACGCTGGCAACTGCGCTGTGACTTCCGTCGCTAACAATCTTTAGCCGCGGGGCGCTCATTGACCACGTCGCCGAGGTGTCTATGGCCCTGGGCGGCGGTTGCGTGTACGCAGGCGTGGCTCTCGGTGCCGATAATCGTCAAGCTCGAAGGCGCCATGGTCCGGGCGATCATCGACGACCTTGACGGCTCGGCGGCCGGGCGGGTTGTGCTTGGATACCGGCTCCTGAGCTTGCACTACGAGTGGATGCTGTCGCTCAGGCTGCCTCCGGACGTGCCGGACGCGTTCGTCGACGAGCTTCGATTCCACCTCGGTCTGTCGGGCTCAGCGCCGCGGACGCCGACGTTGGACTACGGCTATCCGGTGCTTGGCGTGGACGTCGACCAGGACGAACTGCCGGGCGCGTGGATCGCAGGCTGGTACGCCAACAGCACGGCAACGGCCCCGAGGCCTGGGGAGTGCTCGTGCGCACCTTCGTCCTGGACGACGAGATGTATCAGCTGATTCAGGACGTTCCGCCGTGGCTGGCCCGTTGGTCGCTGACCGAAGGCTGGATCGGCTTCGCTCGCGAGGAACTCAGCCTTGATCCGTGGCTGAATTTCTACGCCGCCCACGGACACGCCTACGCCGCCTCACCCGGTGAGCGTCCGCAAGCGCTGTCCGAGCAGGCACCAGCCGTTCGCCGCCACCCAGACCACCGAGCCCTGGCCGCTACGGAGCTGAGGCGACAGGTCTCCGCCATTGTTGGTAGGCGGCGCTACCGCCGGCGACGTGGCTGGGGAGATCGAGTACGTGGTGGGCGACGCGACCGCGCCGAAGGGCGTCGGCCTGAGGATCATCGCGCATGTCTGCAACGATGCCGGCGGTTGAGGCAAGGGGTTCGTCGTCGCGGTCTCCCGCCGCTGGCCGGAGCCGGAGGCCGCCTACCGCTCGTGGTACCGCGAGAGGGAGACGAACGACTTTGCTCTGGGTGCTGTTCAGCTGGTGCCGCTGGGCCAGGACCTGATCGTGGCGAACATGATCGGGCAGCACGGGTATCGTCCAGGCCCCGGTGATCCTCCGGTTCGGTACGCAGCGATCGAGACGGCGCTGGCCGCCCTGGGGGAGCACGCTCTCGACCTGGGGCCTCGGTGCACATGCCGAGGATCGGCTGCGGGCTGGCCGGTGGACGGTGGGAGCTGATCGAGCCGCTCACCGATGAGTACCTCACCCGCCGCGGTATCGCCGTGACGGCCTACGACCTGCGACCCCGACCCTACGGATCTGAACGCAAGCCCACCGCCGAGTGCTGGATGACGCTGGCCGGGAGGTTCGCGCCGTCAGCAGTCCTCCGGCTCAGGGCGGTCAACTTCTCGCGGGCTTTTTGCGCCGGCTCACCGAGAACGATCGCGCTCAACACGAGCTCGAGCATGACGCAGTCGTATTCGTCATCGGCAAACCGGTAGCGTTCGGGATCGCCCTCGACTACTGCCTGAGCAATCCGGTAGCCGCCACCGTCCGCGAGGCTGAAGGTCGCCTGGTAGATTCCGCGGCCTGTCCAACTGCGGTGCAGATAGACGACGTCTTCCTCGGCGAACACGTTCCACTTCTCATCCATATCCCGAGCGCGGTACCCGGCCTGGATCCGCTCCCAGTCCTGTTCCGACCAGATCCTGGGCGGCAGGAGGGGCAGCGGCCGGGGCTTCGATATCGGCTGGAGTCGTCGGAATGACGAGCGGGACAATCGTTCGCGATCAGACACGACGCCATCCTACGAAGCGCGGCAACGCAGTAACGGAGTCATCATGTTCGACCACGTCGCGGGGCTGGCTCCCAAAGAGGCGGCGCGCTGGACCGCCATGGTCGAGCAGTGTCGCCCCGTGCTCGCGGCCGAAGGGATGGAAACCGTCCAGGTGTTGCTAGCCGAGCACGGGATGAGCGTGATCCAGGCGATCGCGATCACACGTGCGTTGCTGGGCTGGGACGAGACGCCCCTGCGCGTCGCCATCGACATCGTGGCGACGAGCGAGGTTCGCGCTACCCGTTGAAACCCCAGAACTTCTGTCAACTTCGCGGCAGTCCATGCTCGCCGCCTCGGCTGTGAGGCAGACGCGCCCGGAGCTCTGGGCCGTGTTCAGAATCCAGCAAACTCTTGGCCTCCACGGTGCGCGGAATGGCGTCATAGTCGGCCCTGGACCGACCATACGCGCGCTTACACAGACGTCCGCAGCCCCTGTTCGGCTGACTGCCGATAGGCGCTCACCGACCCGCTCCCGCCTTCGCGATTTCGGCCCTGACCTGGCCTTTTTCCAGAAATCACGTAGGATCGAGGCGGCCTGCAGAACACTGTCGGAGGGGACATCGTGAGCCAGGAACCCATCAAGTACGACGCCAGCCACCTTCAGGTATTGGAGGGCTTGGAAGCCGTGCGGAAGCGGCCGGGGATGTATGTCGGATCGACCGGTGAACGGGGTCTCCACAATGTGGTGTTCGAGGCTGCGGACCGGGCGATCGAGGAGATCCTGACCGACCGCGCCAGCCATCTCGAGATCGCCTTCATGCCCGACGGCAGCGTGCGTGTCGCCGACGACGGACCCGGAATCCCGTTCGAGATTGATTCGGATGCCGGCGGCCCCGGTCTCGAAGCCCAACTGACTCGGCTGATGATCGGCCGAAGTCCAGGCGGACCGCGATATCCGGTGCTCAGCTCTTTCGGCCTGGGACTTGCGGTCGTCAACGCCCTGTCAAGCCGGCTGGTGGCCGAGGTTCAGCGCGAAGGACGGCGCCAGGTCCAGGAGTACGCGCGCGGCGTCGCGGTCGCTCCTCCCGCAGACGCGGGACCGGCAGGGAGCAGCGGAACCATCATCTGCTTCTGGCCGGACCCCGACATCTTCGAGACCACGGAGTGCTCGTTCGACGTGCTTGCCGAGCGCTTCAGAGAGTTGGCATTCCTCAACCGCGTCTTGGACATCTCACTCACGGACGAACGACGCCTGTCCGAGCCTCGCTCAGTTCGATTCCGCTCGCCGGGCGGTGTGCGCGAGATGGTCGCCTTCCTCGACGAGCAGGCTGCGGCCCCCGTTCATCCGGAGATCATCAGCTTCGAGCGGGACGACTCGCAGATGACAGGCACGACGGAGGTCGCTCTGCGGTGGCGCAGCTCCGGACCGGAGCAGGTTCGCAGCTTCGCGAACAGCCGGCCCACCCCCGGCGGCGGAACTCACATGCTGGGCTTCCATGACGGGGTGACAGCCGCGGTCACCGCCTATGCAAGGAAGCGGGGGCTGCTGACGAAGGCCGACCCCGATCTCAGCACCGACCGGATCAGCGAAGGCTTGACAGCGATCGTGTCGGTGAAGCTGGAACATCCCGAGTTCGAGGGCTCTACACGCGACGTGCTGGGCAACGCCGCAGTGCGTGCCAATATCCGACAAGCCGTTGCGGACCACCTCGACAACTGGCTGGAGGAACACCCGCAACAGGCCGCAGCCGTTCTCGACTTGATCATCCAAAAGGCTCCCCACAACTGATTCGGCACCGCTGGCCGGCGACCACGCCGATGACCGACACCTGTCAGTCGACACCGGAATAGACGCGACGGCCCGCGGCACCGTGATCTACCGTGTCGACGGTGAACGCTCTGCACTTCGACTCCGATGCGATGACCCTGGTCATCCGCTGTCCGGACACCGAGACGGTTGTGCGTGTGTGCGACCGCTGGCAGTTCGACGCGGACAGCGTCCACTACGCCGTTGAGGCGTCCACCCTAGGAATGACCGCCCGAGTGGACGAGGCTATCGCGGCGATCTGGGAGCCGCACCCGAACCTTCCGGCGTTCCTGGACGAACTCGCTGGGGACTTCCACGGCTGGCCTGGCGAACGCAGCTGGCGGTCGCTCGAAAACGACCTCGGCGTCAGCGCGGTGTTCCGCTCCGGCGGCCACGTCGGGCTGACCTGGACGCTGCGCCCGTGGCCTGCACGACACGGAGGCTGGAGCGCGTCGGTGACGACCTGGTTGGAGGCCGGCGAGCAGATGACGGCCTTGGCCGCCGACGTCCGAGCATTCCTGCGCCTGGAGCCGGACGTCAATGTCTGAGTTCCAGCTGGGCTGGACGCTGAGCGGCACCGGCTGGGTGGACTGCACCGTCACCGGTCTCGACGTAAAAACAGTCATAGTGGCCTCCTTCGTTACCACAGCCCCCAGGGACGTCGCCGACATCGGCTATCCGCAGCAGGAGGCGGCCGTTGATGCCTGAGGCGAACCTCGTGGCGCTGGAGTTCCTCGCACGACAGGCCAGAGCGCGCGGCATCACCGATGTGCTGTGGCGTGGCACGTTGTGGACTCCGCACGGCGTCCCGGAGTACTTCACCAGCGACTTCGAAGTAGTCCTCGAGGTAGGCGACACGGACTACTTCCTCATCGAGACCGACGGCCAGAGCGACCACATGCGCATCTGGCACTATCTGACGGCTGCGGAACTCGTGGCACATCACTGGGATTACGGCGACGAGGGTGTCCAGGAGGCAGTCGGGCTGGTCCGAATGGGCTTCCCGTTCCTGGGCAGCCGACGCAACGTCCGCTGCGTTCGGGCGTATCACCGCTCATGGGAGCACGAACCTGCACGTCAGGACGTCGTGACGTGCTTCGTTCTCTCCTTCGACATCGGCGCGTCGTTGCAGATCGACGCCGAGTACGTCGACGGCATCAAACTCGACTGTCTGCCAGCAGGCTGGAGCCCGCCAGATGCGGGCTGGTTCACCGTGGATCTGGACAGCCCCAGCGCCGAGTAGCCGCGCGCACAGGGCGATGCGCGGTTCGGCTGAGGGCTCGCTCAGTTGCTTGCGTGCGCTCTCGGTGAGTTCGAGCTCCCCGAAAGCATCCGACACAGGAGGAAAGTCCTGGTGAGAAGAGTGTATCGCGGTGGTTTGAGTCCCAGAACACGGGGATTCCGATGGGCCGCGCTCCTCGTCGTCGCAGCTGTGGCGTTGCCGGCTACGGCCAGTGCCGCTACGCGTGATCCGGCGCCGAATCCGAAGGCACCGACCGCGACATCCGACGCCCTGGGCGTGACGGTCGGCGCCGACGGTTGGTTCCACTACACGAAGGTCCTGGCGAACTCGCTTCATCTGCAGGGAGCGACGACGAGGACCATCAACGGCAAGCACGCGGCAGGCGGGGGGTGCATGTTCGATGACGGCGCTTCCAAGGCGACTTCGCGTTCGGTGAACGGGTACTCGGAAGAGGTCGCGTTCAACCCGAAGACCTGTCAGGAGTCGGTCATCGAAGGCACGTTGACGGCATCCGGTCTGGCGACGCTGCGGGCCGCGTCTCCGGCCACCAGCGCTGGCGCGGTCACTGGGATGGGCCCATCTCCGCGGGGAACGAAGGGCGAAGTGATTCCGAACCTGATCAACTACTCTGCCTTCGAGAAAGTCAGCTGGGTCGACCCGGCCGACATCACCATCACTTCGCTGGCCAACAACCTCAGTTGGAACTCTGATGGTTCCAGCAACTTGTGGGCCAGTTACAACGGTGTGCCGTACGCCTTCGCCTATGACGGCTGGTCGAGCACCGGCGTCAGCGGCTCCTGGGGCGGCTGTGTGGGTGCCGGCTGTACATCCATCGAGGCGAGTGTCACGGACACGTGGCACAACACCGACTTCGAAGCCGTCCTGCTCTTCATCATGGGGCCATCGGCGTATGCGGCGTGCGGTTTTGACGACTCGCCGGCTGACTTCTATCTGAACCCTTATATCTACGGCTACTCGAACGGCACCTACAGCTGGGGCCACGGCCAGAGTGCCAACGGCGGCTGTAGCGATCTGGTGCACTTCCGAGAGAACCATGGGGGCGGTAGCAGCTCGTAAGTGAACCACGTCGGCACCGCGTCGGTGGGCGCGGAACGCCCTCGGGTGCGCCACCCGCCGGCGCGGTGCCGACGCCGCGCACGATGCAGACCTCCAAGAGCCCCGCGACGCGAAGGAAGCCGGATCGCCCATGCGATATTCCTCAATAACTATGTCCTGCGCAGTACTGACCGCTCTGATGACGATAGGTCCCATCAGCGGTTGCGCGAGTACCCGCTCCACGAATACCTCCTCGGTCACCACTACCGACGGCTCGCCCGGATCGATCGCCGTCGCGTACATGGGCGATATCTTCTCCGACCACCCGATGGACGCGGAACCGTTGGTCCTGCCAACCGGGAGGGGAAGCTTTCAAGCCCTGGCCACCATCATCGAGCAGAAGCACGTCAGCGGCCGGAACTTCGCCGCCGGAGCGACCACAGTCACAGGGGACCATGCGACAGTGACCATCACTGGAACCATGTGTCCGAACGGGGCGACTGGCGCGCAGACTGCGGGCACGACAACCGACACGGTGACCTCGTCGGCATCGCCAACGCCGGAATGCGTGACCAACTCCGATCCGAATTCGACAAACAAGGGGTTCCAGGTCGCGCTTCAGAAATCGGCAGATGGAAAGTGGTACATCGACATCCCGCGTTGAGCACACATGCCACCGCGGCCCGACCTCGGCGAAGCCCCGGCCACAGGAGATCCATGAACGCCGAAAACACCTTCTCGCATCCCGGCCCGGCCGGCCGCCCGCCACAGGCTCACACGGGTGTCCGTCTTGCCTTAGTCGCAGCCGCGGTGGGCGCCGTCATTCTCACGGCTGCCGCATTCGTTCCGGCGGTCACGGTCCAGTCCCCTCCAGTGACCTCGGTAGCGCCATCGAGTGGAACGCCCACTCCGACACCGGCGGGCGCGCCCGCGTTGACAGCTCAACCGCGAGTCACACTGGTGGCACACGACGGCATCGCGGTCCTCGGCCTCGCGGCGATCCCGCTGGTAGTAGCACTCGGAGTGGGTCTGTTGCTGTGGTTTGCGGTCCGACGTGGTTCACGGCCAGCCGCCTTGGCAGCCTGGACGCTCGCGATCGCTCTGACGGCAGTCGCGGTCGTCGGCTTCGTCACCATCCTGATCGGGGTCGTGGTGATCCCGGTGGGGGTGCTGCTGATCATCGCCTGCACGCGTGTGGCCTCGGTCAACCCCCGGGCACCTGGCCAACATTCCTGAAGATGGTTACGCAACCCCGCACAGCAGTGTGCACTCCGGCGCGCTCGCACCGGCAGGTCCTCGGGAACTTGCAGTTCCCGATGCGTTCAAGAGTGCGCTCTACGCGGGGACGGACCCGCCGATGACGGTGATCGGCCGGTCGGTGCTGCTGATCCCGGCCCGTGTCGGTGGCCTTGACGCCGAGGTGCTGCCGCCGGACTACCAGCGGATCTTGGCTATCGTGCGCGATGCGGCCGGGCCGGTGAAGGTCAAGGAGGTCGGCGCCAAGCTCGGTCTGCCGGTTCAGGTGCGCGGCAAGTTGGAGCCGCTGCGCGGGAAGTTGACCAAGCTCGCCGATCGCGGCTGGCTGCGCAAACTCGCCGACGGCCGGTTCACGTCCGCCTTCTGAGGATCCCTTACCGTCATCGGGTCGGCCATGGACAGCAAAACACACACTGACCTGGATAGAAGACGTGGATACGGGCCGCCAGACATTCATGCCCCGGGTGTCGGAAGGTGCTGGGGCTGGCGGGATGACGTCCCGCATAGCAGGGATTATGCGGCCTCTGATATCACTCCAAAGTGGGGCAGTGATTGGAGTCCCGGGTAAGGGGCGCCCCGGCACCCAATGAGTTGGTGTGAAGAACAACAAAGAGCAGGCCGGGGACGCCGTCTCCCTGGTCTATCAGTGCCGCCTGCCGCTGTCCACGACCACCGTCACCTACATCGCCGACCTGCTGCGCAAACACCTGAAAGCGATCCGGTCCCGCTGGCGGTCGCTGCCGACAGGTCGGATCGCGGTCCTGGTGCTGGCGGTGCTGCGCCACGACCAACGCGCCGCCGACCTGGCCGGCGGCAACGACATCTCGGCCACCACCATCCGCCGCTGGACTCGTGAGGTGATCGACCTGCTCGCGGCCAAGGCCCCGCGCCTGGACCGGGCCCTGGCCAAGATCGCCCGACGCGGCGGCGAGGTCGCCCTGATCGACGGCACCCTCATCCCCACCCACCGCCGCACCGGCACAGCGAACCGGCCCAACTATTCCGGCAAGCACAAACGACACGGCCTGCACTTCCTCGCCCTCACCGACGACAACGGACGGCTGATCTGGATCTCCGCCGCCAGACCCGGCCGCACACACGACATCACCGCCGCCCGCCACGACCACATCGTCGACCGCCTCAAAAGCCGCCGGCCTCGGCGCCCTGGCCGACCTGGGCTTCCTTGGCCTCGACAACGACAGCGAGGATCAGGTTGTGATCACCGGCTACGGGGCCACCAGAAAGCGCAAGCTCACCACCGGTCAAAAAACCGCCAGCAAGGTGATCTCCGCAGCCCGCGCCCTCGTCGAGCACGGCTTCGCGCATTTGAAGAACTGGCGGATCCTCACCAAGCTCCGCACCGATCCCGCCCGCGCCACGAACCTGCTGCGAGCCCTGCTCGTACTGACGAACCTCGAACTCGACCGGTGACAGACGATCAAGACCGCAGACAGCCGCCCACCACCAGCACGAGCACCGACAAACCCTGCCACACCACCACACTGAGCAGCAGATTCAGCATGGTGGATCTTCAATATCTGCACGCCGCCGCCCGCATCCTGCACGGCGACGGCGAGGTAGCAGACACCGCGGTGGCCGAATGGGCCCTGACCATCCTGAACGGCAGATCCACCGACGTCACCGACTACCTCGCCGCCGCGGCCGACGCCCGCCACGACCCCGACGACCGCAAGAAGATCAGCGAGACCGTCACCTACCTGCGAAACAAACACGACTACCTGCGCTACGACATCGCTTTGGCCAACGGCTGGCCCATCGCCACCGGCATCGTGGAAGGCGCGGCCAGGCATCTGATCGCCGACCGCCTAGACATCACCGGGGCCCGCTGGTCACTGGCCGGCGCCGAAGCCGTCCTCAAACTCCGGGCCCTGATCTCCAACGGCGATCTCGACGCCTACTGGCGCTACCACCTCCAGCAGGAACACCAACGCAGCCACATAGCCCGCTACCAGCAGCAATACCAACTCACAGCCTGACCCACGAAGTCACTCCATATCATCTGCACCCGCCAAAGATTGATCGCATCGTAGAGCGAAGCCCTGACAGCGCTGGATGCCGACACTCATGCCTTGACGGCGTGAGATGATCTCCGCAGGCTATGGCTGCTGTTCGACGTGACCACAGGGGGACGCAATGCGCCGACGCGACTTGCTGCAGGCCATCGGGGCGAACCCCTCCGCGCCGGCGGACGTCCTGCTCCGATTGCTCGCAGACGAAGCATCCGAGCCGTGGGACAGAGCCGCGTGGGTGATGTGGCGTGGGGAGTTTCCCGAAGAGGTCGTCGATGCGATCGTCGCTCACCCCGAGAGGCGGATCCGCATGGCGCTGGCCGAAAACGGCCTCGTCTCCGGCGAAACGAGGGCCCGGCTCATCGATGATCCCGGCAAGGGCGTCCGGCTCTGCCTGGCCATGGGGCCGAATCTCTTCCGGATCCAGAGCCCGTCGCTGCCTGAATGGGCCCAGCGTCGGCTCATCGACGACCCGGACGAGATGATCCGCAGCGAGGCGCTGGGGTCGTACTACACGTCCCGTGAACTGCTCGCCGGCCTCGCAGAGCATGAGGACGCGCACAAGCGGAGTGCTGCTTGCCAAGCGTGGGATCTCCTGGGCGCGGCGGCTCGGGCACGTCTGCTTGCCGATGAGAACGACGACGTTCGTGGCCGCGCAGCGCGATACGCGAGCCGCGACGACCCGGACGCCACAGACATCTACATCGACTACATCGCTCGTTCAGACTCGCCGTCATACTCCTACGAAGATGTGCTGAAGCAAGCCCTGATCCATCGTTCGACCGCAGAGCGGCTGGCTCGCGAGGGCACGTCGACCGAGCGCGCCGCGATGGCCGGCAACCCCCACGTCCCGAAGGAAATCGCGCAGAGTCTCGCGACCGATGACGAACATCGCGTTCGGCTGATGGTCGCCTCCCGCCCCGATCTGAGCGAAGACGAGCGCGCGACGATCGACTACCACGTTCGGGTCGAGGACCGACTCGATCCGCTGTTCTGGGCGTGTGAGCTCGTCAACCCGGTCGAGATCCGCCGGTTCGCGCGCTCGGCGAACATCCTGATCCGCCGCAGCCTCGCCTACAACAAGGACCTGCCACAGGACGTCATTGACCTCCTCGGCGCGGACGACGACTTCCCGGTGCGGATCCTGCTGTGCGAGAACCAGCCGACCGTGGACGGCGAGGTCGTCCTCGACGTGTTCTTGAACTGGAAGAGCGTTGTGAGCGCGGCGCTGCAGGGGCACCCGAACTTCCCCCGCGGACAGCTTGCCGCGCGGTTCGCCGACGACCCTGACGAACACAAACGCTGGCTGATCTACAACGACCCTACTGCCGCCGCCGACGTGGTCCTGAAGTTGAGTCACGATCCGAACGTCAACGTGCGCCGCAGCATCGCCGGACACCCCAACCTCTCGCCAGAACGGTTGGCAGAACTGCTCCGCGATCCCGATGATGGCATCGCCGAGCGCGCGGCGCGCAACAGCAGCCTGCCGCCTGAGGCGATGCGCCGTCTGCTTGACGAGTTGGACGTCTCCGACTTACAGGGTCGTCCATCAACTGATGCGGCCTGACCAACCGCTTCTGTGGCGCTGCCCAGCGCCATAGAAGCGGCGGCTTGTCGTCGGACATCGGATCTGAGACGTCAGAAGGAGAAGCCCGCAGAACCCCATTGCGCCGAGGGTTCCGGCACGTGACGGAAGGTGACCGCGATGAGAGCGATGGACCCCAGCTCGCCGCGGCATGGACTGGCAGGCACGCCTATGGTGGTCACCGGGAAGGCGCTGACAGCCCTGGGGTCCCGCTTCGCCTTCTACGGCCGTTGCTCCACCGAGGACCATCAGGACCCGGTGACCTCGCGTGCCTGGCAATGGGATCAGGCGAGCATGGCCACTGCGGGTCATGGGTTGATTGTCGCGGAGTACTTCGATGTCGACCATTCCCGCACGCTGCCCTGGGGTCAGCGTCCGATGGCTGCCGCGCTGCTCGCGGAGATCGCTAAGCCTGACCGTCGGTTCGACGCGATCGTGATCGGCGAGCCGCAGCGGGCGTTCTACGACGCGCAGTTCGCCACTACGTACCCGGTGTTCCGGCACTACGGCGTCGAGCTGTGGGTGCCCGAGGTCGGCGGCCTGTTTGACGCGGAGAACGAAGCACACGCGATGACCATGGCGATGTTCGGCATCCTGGCCAAAGCCGAAATCACCCGCACCCGCCGCCGGGTGCGGGTCTCGATGGGAGCCCTGACTCGGATCCAGGGTCGATACATGGGCGGCCGGCCGCCCTACGGCTACCTGCTCGCCGACGCCGGCCCACACCCACATCCGCACCAACGCAGCCTCGGGGCCCGCCTGCACCGACTCGAGGTCGACCCGGTCGCCGCACCGATTGTCCGACGCATCTTCGCACTGCGCCTGGACGGAAACAGCCTGGAACGCATCTGCACCATCCTCGACCAAGAGGGCATCGCCTGCCCGTCCGCCCACGATCAGAATCGCAACCAGCACCGCGACGCCCTGCACTGGCAGAAGACCACGGTCCTGCAGATCCTGACCAACGAGCGCTACACCGGCATCCAAGTCTGGAACAAGTCCTCCAAGACGGAAGTACTCCTGGACGTGACCAATCCCGGGCTCAGCCACCGCACTACATTCCGCCCCAACCCCACCGAGGAATGGATCTACTCCGAGACCGACGCCCACCCGCCGATCATCAGCACGGCCGACTACCTGCGCGTGCAGGCCATCAGAGGCACCCGGTCGGACGCCGTCGCCGAGTACCGGCTGCGCGGACTGATCGTCTGCGCGGCATGTGGCCATCGGATGGAAGGCAGCAGCAACAACGGCCTGCTCTACTACCGCTGCCGGCGCGCCGACGGGCACACTGCCGACGGCCTCCCACGCACCGTGTACGTCCGTGAGGCCCTCATAGCCACCCACCTCGCACAACTGATCACGGCCGCGCTCCTCGGCCCCGAGCAGACCGACAGCGAGGCGCTAACCATCCCGCCGACGCTGACAGACCAGGCGAGCCTGCTGCGAGAACTCGGGCTGCGCATCTCCTACGACGCCGCCGGTCACACTTTCTCGATCGACAGCACCTACGGCACGATTGCCGTCGCTACGGAGACGCCAAAGAAAAACGACTACAAGATCGAAGAGATCTTGTAGTCGTACGTGTCCGAGGGGGACTTGCCCCATAACCCCACCAAATATCTTCAGATTCTTTACCGAGATTAGCATCGGCGGCACTTCGAGGCGAATGCTTGGAGATGCCGTTGCGGTCCGTAAATGGGCGCGCAGCTGTGGGCTCCAAGTCGCTGATCGCGGCCGCTTGCCGGACGAAGTCATCAAAGCATGGCGGGTCGCCCAGGGCGAGTAAGGCGTAGCGCAGCCGAGACGCTCCACTTCTGAGAGTGTGCGGGCTCGTTCCGATTTCGAGGGCCGCCATGGGGCGGCCCTCGAAATACCGGATCGGTGATCTTCGTGGGTACGCTTGTGTATGGCTCGGCAGTGACGCCTGAACTGAACGGATGGACCTCTCGGCACCTTCAGCGCCAAGCGGCTCCGCTACGCGATGTGCCGGAGCCGCTCACCGATCCAGACCGGATCGCACACTTGGACATCCGGCGACACGACCGTCTCGGCGGAACCCTCCGCGAGTATCGGCACGTGGCCTGAGCTGCATGGATGGAATTATCGGCAGGGACAACGTTAAAGGGTTTTCAGCTTCGGCGGGGATTGCCGGAGCCAGGCTCTGTACTCTCATGGCGGTGTTTGCCTGGTGCTGGTTGGTGGCAGTGCCTGACCGACTGCGCTGTGGTGGCTGGCGGTCATCGCGCGCGTGCGGCGTGTCTGCTCGATCAGGGCGGTCACCTCGTGCGGGGTGAGCAGCAGGGCCTGGGCGATCTGGCGGTCGGTGTGGCCGGCGTGGGCCAGCTCCAGGATCCGGTGCTCAGTCAGGGTTAGGCTCGGGGGCGCCGGCGGTGCGGGTTTCGGGCGCACTCCCTGTGCGGTCAACGCCTGGCGTGCCTGGCTGGCCAGCCGACGGCTGCCGCAGGAGTCGGCGAGGTCGAGGGCCTGGGTATGGCAGTGCCGGGCCTGATCGGCATAGCCGTCGCGGGCCAGTGCGGCTCCGAGCTGGAAGTGGGCGCGAGCCAATTCCAGGCGGGCAGGGGAGTCTTCCAACAGTGTCACGGCCTCGCGCAGTAGGGTCTTTCCCTCGCCCCCGCCCTGGATGGTGCCTAGGGTGCGTGAGGCTACGCCGATGGCTCGGTTCGTGCCCCAGCGATGGGCAAGCTCCAGTTCCTCGCTGGCCAGGGCAAGTGCGTCGGTGCGCTGTCCAAGGGCGAGGTGCAGCATCGCCGCTTGTGACCGCCAGGGCGTTAAGGTCACGCTGGTGACCTGAGCGCGTTTCATGTGCGCGCCGTATTCCTGCAGCAGGGCCAGGGCTGCGGCGGGATTGCCCCGGGCGGCGTGCAGGCGGGCGCGCACCAGCTGTGCCATGCCCTGCCAGCCCCAGCCGACCCGGTCGGTATCGGCATCCGGGGCGAGTGCCGCAGTCGCCGAGGGCAGGTCGCCGCCCTCCAGCATGGACTCCCCGACCAGGGTCATCAGCGTCAGCCTGACCCGGGGTTCCAGGCCGTCGCATCCCGCGGCGGCGGGATGGCCGAAGTCGGGGGTGAGCGGCAGCTGCCGGCCGCGGCGGGTGTGGACGAGCAGCTGCCAGGTCATGGCCGAGGAGATGAGCGGGAAGGAGCCCAGCCGCCGTCCGGCGTCGGCGACCGCCTCGAAGCGCGCTGCGGCGTCATCGAGGCGGTCGGTGGCCAGGAAGGCCCCTCCGGCCAGGGTGTTCAGTACCTGGGAGGGGTCGATGGCGGACAGTCCGCCGCGCAGGGCCCGCTCCAGCAGGTCGTTGGTGACGGCGGCGCTGGCGCCGCCGGTGACGGCCCAGTTGGACAGTGCGGCCAGGACCGCGCACTCACCGGGTGTGTCACCGGCCAGCTGGTAGTCGAACAGCCGCCGGGCGTGGGCCCGGGCGGCCGGAAGGGTGGACAGCTGGTCGTGGCCGATCACCACCATCTGCGCCTGCAGGAACCACGAGGCCTCACGGGCGATGCCGGTGCCGCCGTCGTCGGTGTGCCGCAGATCCTGCACCGCGCGGGCCAGCGCGTCCAGGGCCCGGTCGTGCTCATGCCCGACATACAGCGAGGCGCCCAGGTGGATGGCTGCCTCGGCACGGGAGTACGGATCCGTCAACTCCGCCTGGGCCTGCGCCAGATGGTGCCAGGCCGCGCAGGCATCGACCTGCAGCTCGTCCCTGCCCAACTCCAGCACCACCGCAGCGCGCTGGTCGGCCGGCACCGGTTCGCGCAAGGCCCGACGCAGATACACCACGGCGCTCTCGGCAGAACCCTGACTGCGGCTCACCCGCGCCGCCTGCCGCAAGGCATCCACCCGCCAGGGCTGCCCGCCCGGATCTGCCAGCAGCAGGTGGGCCGCGACCACAGCCGACGGTTCGCCGTCGCGGTGCAGCAGCTCGGCGGCCCGCCCATGCCCTTCAGCCAGCTCCACCGGCCCCAGGACCGCCTCGGCAATGGCGGCGCGGATCAGGGGATGAGCGAACCGCACGGACTGTCCAGGGGCCAGCACTCCGATCCGCTGCAAGGCGAGGCCGAACTCGCGGGCCTGGGCCTCGCCAAGCCCGGCCAGCTCGGCCGCGACATGCCAGGCTGGTTCGTCGCCCAGTACCACCAGGGCCTGGGTCAGACGGCGGGCTGGCTCGCCCAGCCCGGCCAGCTGCCCGACCACGGTGCCGGCCAGGATCCGGTTCCCGAGCTGCCGCACCACCTGCGCCTGGTCGTCGGCGGGCTGGACCACGCTGCCGGCCAGGGACCGCAGCAACTCTCCCAGCAACAGCGGGTTACCCCCGCTGGCCTTCGCGCAGGCCGCGACGAACCCCGGTTGCGCTGGGCCCAAGCTCGCCTGCACCAGCTGCTGCACGCTGCCGGCCGCCAATGCCGGAAGCCCGACGGGCAGGCAGCCCGGCGCCTTGGCGATCTGCTCCAGCAGCGGGGCGACCTGCTCGCCGCTGCCCGGCCGTGCGGCCAGCACCAACAGCAGGGGCAGACCGCTCACACGCCGCGCCAGGTACTCCAGCCACCGCACCGACGGCGGATCCGCCCAGTGCACGTCATCAACCAGCAAGGCCAGCGGGCCGTCATCACAGGCGTGCACCATCAGCCAGAACAGCCCGTGCAGCAACCCGGCTAAGGCATCCGGCGCCCCATCGGCCCCAGGCAGATCGGCATCGGCCTCCACGATCCGCCTGGCCAGCTCGGCCGGGCCGCTCAACAGATGCTCGCGGCCAGCCTGGCCGGCACGGCCGATCACCGCCTCGGCGAGCTGACGCGCCACCGCGAATGCGAACCCGGACTCCATCTCGCTGCCCCCAGCCCACACCAGGCGCATGCCCTGATGCTGCTCGAGTTCTGCCCAGAGGTTCAGCAGCGAGGTCTTGCCCATACCGGCGTCGGCCTGGACCAGCACCACCCGGCCCTGCCCGAGGCGCGCCGCCGCGGCCGCGGCCTGTAGCTGCGCCAGCTGCTGGTCACGGTCAAGCAACCCACGGCCCGCCCCGGTCAAGGCAGCAGGGCACGCGGTGTCGTGCTGGGAGTCGGAGGCCACCTGCACCCGCATCCCAGCGCCGGCCCCATGTTCCCGACCATCAGGCAGGCACCGGCCGGGACGCACCAGCGACAACACAGCAGACTTCTCGGCCGCGGTGGCCTTCAGAGCCGCCAGCAGCACCTGGACCGTATGAGTCTGCGGACGGCTGGTTCGGCCCCGTTCAAGGTCGCTGATCGCCCGAATGCTCAACCCTGACAACTGCGCCAGTCGCTCCTGGCTCAACCCCGCCCGCCGGCGCAGCCCGACCAGAACCCCACCCAGCGAGCCGGAGGATGGCCCGACCGGCTCATCGCCGACCCCGCCAACCGGTGCCGCACCGTCAGCGCCGTCAACACCCGGCTTTTCCCCTGGCAGCATCCTGTTTTTCCCTCGGCACTCGGGCGGCCCGGCATCGACGGCGGGGCGCCAGCGATTCAGTGTTCTGAGTCCGGCAGACGGTGATCTTTCGCGGACGCTACCAGAGGTGCGGTTTCCCTGGAAGTTCTGCCGGTACTGCCGGTTGCCCAGCCGCTTTTCCGCCGGGTGCCTTTCGGTTTCCGCCTGGTGTCCGTCCGCCGGCACGCGCTGTGATGTACACAGCCGGGGCCGGACAGGGGAAGCGGAATCGCAGCGCCGGGACGTACCAACCGGCTTGCCTGCCGCGGTATCGACAGCAGGCCGTGCAGGAAACCCTTCGCAGCTCTGCTGTCAGGTCTCAATACGTCGGCCTGGCCGCCGTATGTCAACGCCCGCCACCACTCTCGTCTCGGCCGAACGCGGCCCGCTCACACCAGGCCGCCGGCCGACCACTCAAGGGGTTCACATGCTCAAAACCCGAAGACCGCATGCGCGCATCCGAGCCGGGCTCGATCGCGCCCTGCGCGGCCTGACCGCCATGGCGGTCATCATCGCCACCACCATCACAGTCATCACGCTGACGGCCGTGACGGCCAACGCCGTCATCGGCGGGCACCATTCACTGTCCTGGAACATGCAGGGCAGCAATGGCGACAAATGGGCAATGGTCGGCCGAGAGATGAAGGCAACGAGCCAGCTGCCAAACGGCAACTACGACGTGGTCGCGTTGCAGGAGGCCGGGAGCGAGCCGGGGGTCAGCCCCCTTCCAGTCACCAACACGTGGACGCTCAGCGGTTACACAGTGACCGAGTACTACTGGGAGATGGGAAGGTCGAGCAGTCAGAACGGCGTTTGGGTGTATTTCGTATCGCCGCAGCAGCGCAACGGGCTGGCGATCTTGTCGCGGAGCCGGGCCAGCAACGTCCAGATCCTGCCGCAGCAGCCACAGGCTAACGGCACGACGACGCCCGGGAGCAGGCCTGCCCTCGGGATCCAGCTGTCCAGTGACAACAGCTGGTGGTGGACCCTCCATGCCAGCTCGAACGGCAACAACATGTCCAACGATGCCGACAACGTGCTCGCCGCCATCGACACGCTGATGACAGGGCAGAACTACGCGGTTCTCGGCGATTTCAACCGCAACCTACAAGGCACGACCAGCGGCGGCACTGCGATATCCGTGACGCTGCCGGTCGGCACCGGCATCGTCCGCTCCCGTCAGATAACCTTCCCAAACCGGGACTCCGAGCTGGACTTCATGGTCACCAACGATGGCGCGGCCAACATGAACGCGCACATCCTGCAGACTCTGGGGGGATCAACCGTCGGGGACAACACGTTGCGAGATGCGGGCGACGGTGGCGGGGACCACTACCCCGTGCAGTTCGGCAACACTCTGCGGGGCGGGGCCGACGTGCAGTTCAGCGTGAGCAGCCAGCCTGGCCAGTGTCTGGACGTCGCGGTGCCCGCCGGCGGGGCCGTCATCAACGGCACACCATTGACGCTCAACAGCTGCGATCCGCTATCGGGCCTTCAGATATGGACGGTCAACCCGGATGGCACCATCACCAACGGCAGCATGTGCCTGGATGACAACGGCGGCCGGGCCAGGGACGGCGACGCGGTCGACCTGTGGGAGTGCGCCCCCGGCGCGGTCAATGAGCAGTGGGTGCTTCAGACCGACGGCAGCCTGTACAGCCGGGCATCGGTCGCCAACGGCTCGCAGGCGATGTGCCTGGACACCAGGCCTCCCGGTGGCCCCACCCCGCCACCGGGGGCCGCGGGGCTGAGCCTTCGGGCCTGCAGCACCAGCGCCGCGGCCACCCAGCAGTTCACCGTCCCCGGCACGCCGGCCCCGACCTACGGGCAGATCACGCAGACCACCGACTCGGGCCATTGCCTGCAGCCCGGCGGGAACGTCACGCCCGCCCCCTCGGGGGGCTGGCCGGCCGGAACCTCCAACCTGACGCTGGGGGCATGTGGGACCGACAGTGGGTACGCGGGCAAGTACTGGGTGCTGGGAGTGGACGGCACACTGCGCGACGGCCTGGGGGCGTGCCTGGACAACAACGGCGCCGGCACCACTGACGGCAATCGGGTCAGCACCTATCCGTGCTGGTCGGGGTCTAATCAGAAGTGGGCCCGGACCGTCGACGGGCGGATCGTCAACCCGGCGACCGGGATGTGTCTGGACTCCACCGCGCCCACCAGCGCCGGGGGCCAGAGCCTGTCGGCGAACTATCCGGGCATGAGCCTGAAGACCTGCACCGGAGCCCTCACCCAGCTGTGGAACATCGGCCTACCGCCCGGGTCGACCGCCGGGCAGATCACTTCGCGCAGTCAGCCCGGCCAGTGCCTGGACGCCTCCCCATCCGGGGGACCCATCGTCGCCGATACCCAGCTCCAAATGGACAGCTGCGCGCTGGGCAATGCCACGCAGGTGTTCTCCTCCAACAGTGACGGGACCATCACCGACAACGGATACTGCCTGGACAACAATCAATTCAAAAACGCTAACGGCAACCAGGTGGAACTGTGGACCTGCGGCCCCGGCAACACCAACCAGAGATGGCTGGGTCTGCCCAACGGGCAGATCCTCAACCCGGCCACGGGCAAATGTCTGGATACCACGCCACCGAGTAGTCAGCCGCAGACGCCGCCGCCCGGGAGCGGGCCCGGAATGAGCCTGCGAACCTGCAACACCACAGCTGCCACGCAGCTGTTCAACGTGCCCGGAGATCAAGTGACCCCGGCCTTCGGGCCGATCACCCAGGCCGGCGCAGAAGACCAGTGTGTGCAAGCAGGGCCCAACCCCTACTACCAGCTGACGTTCCAGTCCTGCCAATCCGGTGCCAGCACGCAGATGTGGGTGATCGGAGCCGACAGCAAGATCCGCAACAGCTCCAACGGCGCGTGCCTGGACAACAACGCCCAGACCAATGTCAGCGGCAACCGGGTAGACACCTACCTCTCGAACGGCGCCTGCCCGAACTACCCGAACGAGCAATGGTGGGTGACCTCCGCCGGGTGGATCGTCAACCCTGTCACCGGCATGTGCCTGGACTCGACGACCAACACCAGCGGCGGCTCCCCGCCGAGCATGAGCCTGGTCACCTGCACCGGCAGCCCCACACAGCTATGGCAAGTACCCCAGGGGACCACCGGCACGCTTCCCGCGTTCGGCCCGATCAGCAACCCCGCTACCGGCCAGTGCCTTGACCCGACAATGATGGCCGACGGCACGCTCCCCACGGGCGGAGCTCCGATCCTGCTCCGAGCGTGCCCGGCGGCCCCAACCCCCTACGCGAGTACCAACAAGTTCTGGTCACTGCTGCCCGACGGCACCATCAGAAACGACTTCAACACCTGCCTGACCAGCTACAACGCCAGCGCCACCCCCGGCACCTGGGCCTACCTTTTGCCCTGCACCAGCGGCGCAGCTGCCGTCCAGCGGTGGCAGCAACTACCCAACGGCACCCTCGTTAACCCCTTCAGCGGCCTGTGCCTGGCGAACAAGCCACCCACCGGGCCGTCCGGGGCAACCGGCATGAGCCTGCAGAGCTGCAACGGCGCCGACCCCACTCAGCAATGGGCCCTCCCGGTGCCCAACGGCACTATCACCTTGGCCAATGACCCGACCACCTGCCTCGACGGGGACGTGGGCACTGTCGACGGCTACGCCTGCCGGGCCGCGGAATTCACGCAGGACTGGTCACTCAACGCCAACGGCACTATCAGCTTCACCTCGGCCGGCGTGACCCAATGCCTGACGGCCGCAAGCATCACCGCCGTCAGCGAAGGCCCGTGCTGGCCCACCGTCCAGGTGTACGACCCCAGCCAGTCGTGGACGACAGCCAACGGCATGATCGTCAGCACCCTCAACGCCCAGTGCCTGACCCTCGTCAACGGGCAGCGGGCCGCCCTGGCTCCGTGCACCCGGTCAACGGCCCAGACCCTCACCTTGCCGTGGACCGAAGGCCACATCCAGCAGCAGGGCAACCAGAGCCAATGCCTCGATCAGAGCCCCGGCCTCGGCGCCAGCACGACCCTCACAACATGCGGAAGCAGCCAGTCCGAGGACTGGACCTACAACGGCAACGAAACCGTGACCACCGCCATTGCCGGACAAGGAACCGGCTGCCTCACCGCCCCAGGAACCGGCACCAACGTCACAGTGCAAACCTGCACCCCAGGCGCCGCCAACCAATACTTCTACTACAGCGTCGCCGGGTACCTGTACAACCCGCCCACGGACCAATGCCTAACCCACGCTTTGACCGGCCTCCTCATGATCCTCAGCTCCTGCACGGGGTCAGCCAACCAGATGTTCAAACTCACCAGCATGTAACGCAATCACCGACAGGGTTGGCGATTTCCGACCGGGAAGCTGATGGAAAAGGTGGCGGTCCGGTTCCATAGTGCTCCGCGTCCTGCAGCTCCAGAGCATGGAGCCGCAGGACGCGGCGTCTCACGATGCACGATCCGAAAGGGCATCACAGAGCCGACTTCCAAGACGGCCGCAACGCGAACCAGTACGCGAACCCGCTGATGCTGCTCGGCTACGCGCCGTCGGCCCACGGCGGTCATGCGGACACGGACCAGTGACCCCTGCAGTGCGAACCCAATCTGTCCGTACCCTGGTGCGCTGTTATGCTCGCCAACCCAGCCCGGCTGAGTCAGGAGTCTTATTTACATGTCATGATGGTCCCGTGGTGCGTATGCGGAGGCCGCTGGCCGAGTTGGTGATGTCTGCCGATGAACGGTCGGCGTTGGAGGTTTGGGTCAGGCGCCGGTCGACGCCGCAGGCGTGGGCGCTGCACTGCCGGATCATCCTGTCCTGCGTCCAAGGGCACGCCGAGTCAGGACGTGGCAGCCCAGCTCGGCTCGACGCCGCAGGCGGTGGCACGTTGGCGGGCCAGGTTCGCGCAGTACCGGATCGCCGGCCTGGGTGATACGCCCCGCTGCGGCGGGCCGCGCATGGTGACCGATGACAAACGGTCGGCAGAGATCGACGCCGTGTCGGCGGTTCAGCTCTTGCCCTGCCGCGCCGAACGGCATCTCCTGAAGGGTCGCGGCGTGACACGCAGAGGATCGGACCGCGCTCGGGCGGTCTTTCAGCGAAACGCCAGGTCATCGCTGGCGACTGCCACCGGGCGCCATCCTTGCCGCACGTCTGACGTGCTGAGACACCGGAAGCAGAGCGGTGCAAAGGGCCCTGACTTGCGGGCACAGGTGGTGCGATATGGCGAGGCGGAAGCAGACCGCGATACCGGCTTTGTTCCCCCTGTCCGCGGTACAGCCCCTGTGCCGCGCTCCGGTCCCCGAAGCGTGTACGCCGGTGCCTCTGGCAGTCGTCCCCGTCGACCGGCCGGATCGGGACTTGCTCGGTTCGTAGGCGTCGGGCCGGGCCCGACGGGTGACTGACACTGCGGTGGGCGGGCTGTGGTTCGCGTTCTATTGGCGGTGCTCGACCGAGGACCATCAGGACCCCGTCACATCACGGGCCTGGCAGCTGGGCCAGGCATTGGCCACCGTCGGCGGCGAGGGCCGGATCGTGGTCGAGTTCTCCGACGTGGGCAAGAGCCGTTCGATGTCGCCGCTGCTGCGCCCGGGGTCGGCGGCGCTGCTGGCGGCGCTGGCCGACCCGAATCGCGGCTTCGACGCCGTGGTGATCGGGTCGAACGAGCGGGCGTTCTCGGGCAACCAGTATTCCCTGGTCGCCCCGTTGTTGGCGTCGCACGGGGTGCAGTTGTGGATGCCGGAGCTCGGGGGCCGGGTCGATCCGTCGATCGATACCGTCGAGGAGCTGATGGACCTGCTGGGGATCCTGGCGCGTCGTGAAGTTCTGCGAGCGCGGGCCCGGGTCACCAACGCCATGACCGTCCAGGTTCGCGATCAGGGCCGCTATGAAGGCGGCCGGGTGCCGTACGGCTACCTGCTGGTCGATGCCGGCCCGCACCCCAACCGGCGGGAGGCCCGGCGTGGCGTGCGGCTGCACACTTTCGGCGTCGATGCGACCACGGCCCCCACCATCGAATGGGTCTTCGCGATGCGGTTGGAGGAGTTCAGCATCGCCAGGATCACCCGGGCCCTGAACGACGCCCAGATCCCGTGCCCGTCGGCGGCCGACCCGGACAGTAACCCGCACCGCAGCGGCGCCGCGTGGACCCTGGGCACGGTCCGGGAGATCCTTCAGAACCCCGTCTACACCGGCCGCATGGTCTGGAATCGCAGCCGGACCGATCGCGACCTGGTCGATCCGGACAACCTCGCGCTCGGGCGCCGTGACGTGCGGCGCCGCAACACCCCGGACCAGTGGGTGATCTCCGAACGGCGTACCCACCCGGCCCTGGTCAGCGAGGCCGACTTCGTCGCCGTGCAGGCCCTGCGCGCCAAGCATGCGAAAGCGAAGCACGACTACCGGCTTAAAGGGCTGCTGCGCTGCGCGAGCTGCGATCGCGCCTTCGAAGGACACTGGGTCAATCATGTGCCCGGCTACCGTTGCCGCCACGGCCACAGCAGCGCCAAAGACCCCGGAACGCGGCCGGCGGCAGCAACCTATCTGCGCGAGGACCGGGTCCTTTCCAAGCTGCCGCTGCTGCTCCACAGACTTACCGCCGCCGAACCGGCTGCGGTCATCACCGGCGCGACTGCCAGCGCCGCCCGCCCTGTCCCGCCAAGCCCCGAGGAGGTGATCGACCACCTGCGCGAACACGCCCTCGTGCTCCGCTACGACCCCAGAACTCGGACGCTGGAGACCGGCAGCGAGCACCCGGTGCGCATCACCATCTGAACGAACAGCTCATCAGAACCGACTGCCGAAAGGAGAAGCCCGGAACACGCGACCCGCCGTCACACGACGGCCGTCGTCAAGGAACGCATTTGTTGGGAGGTGATAGGAGGCACGACCAGCGCCCGGGATAAGGCGAGAAGAAGCCTGGGTGCCAAAAAGGGCTGCCCGAAAGCAGCCCGATATGGGGTAATTGTGTGTCCGAGGGGGGACTTGAACCCCCACACCCTTAACGGGCACTAGCACCTCAAGCTAGCGCGTCTGCCATTCCGCCACTCGGACGAGTGTCTTGAGCAGATCAGGGGCGTTACCGCCTTGATCCGCTCGCGTTGGGTCAACCATATCAAAAGTTGGGGGTGCTGTTTCAACACGCTTCATGTGGCGGTGTGTGGGGCGGGTGGGCTCACCCTGACGGGTGATTGTTCGGACCTTTGGGGCGGGGGTTGGGGGTGTGGGGGCTGGTGCGGGGTTAGCTTCTGGTGGGTGCCGCTTACTTTCTGTGCAGGGATGGTGCGTCATCGGGAGTGTCTGGGAGTCGGAGTGGGGGCCCGCGCGGGCCCGGGAGCGGTTCTTCGCCGGTGAGGGTTTTGGTGAGGGGGTCGCTTGTGGTGGTGTCGGTGCTGGTGGCGGTGGGTTTGGTGCCGTGGCCGGTGCTGGTGCGGCGTTGTTCGGGGCGTCCCGTGGTGCCGGTGGTGCTGGTCGTGCCGCTGGTCTTGGTGATGCGGGCGTCTTTTCGGGCACTGGTGGGCCGGTGCGCTCCGGGATTCTTGCTTCGTGGCGGCGGTGCCGGGCCGGTGGGTTGGGTCCGGAGACTGTGGATTTGCCCTACGCGCCGGATGTCGGGGCTGAGGAGTTGCTGCTCAGGGCCTCGGCGCCGGTGTTGGAGCGGTTGCATGCCATGTTGGTCGACACGCCGGTGTGCGTGGTGCTGAGTGATGCGGCGGCTCGGATTCTGATGCGGCGTGCTGGGGAGCCGGGGTTGAACCGGCATCTGGATGCTGTGCAGTTGGCTGAGGGGTTCAGCTATCACGAGACCGATGCCGGGACGAATGGGATCGGGACGGCTTTGGCCGAGGGGCGGCCGGCTGTGGTGCTCGCGGGGGAGCACTTCGCCGATCGGTTCCTGGCCTTCGTCTGTGCCGGTGTGCCGATTCGGGATCCGTTCAGCGGCCGGATCCGGGGAGTGGTGGACCTCACGTCGTGGCGGCGGGATGCGAGTCCGTTGATGGCGGCGTTGGCGGCGGAGGCCGCGGAGAACATCGAGCTGCGGTTGTTGGAGCAGTACTCGGTGAAGGAGCGCGCGTTGTTGGCGCAGGCGCGGCGGGCCGGCGGGCTCGCGGCGGGCCGGACCGACGCGGCGGCCGGCGACGGCCGGGACAGGAACGACGAGGCCGGCGGCGCGCGGCGGACCCGGGGCGAGCTGGTTCTCGCCTCCCGGACCCGGCACGGCGTCGGTGCCGACGCCGGCCACGGCGAGCGCCGCGACCGGCACCTCGTACGGGGTAAGGCGGCCGAGCTGGTCGCGGCGGCCAAACGCGACGCGGTGACCATCCCGTTGCCCGGCGGCCGCCACGCCAAGCTCACGGCCCGCACCGGTCGCACCGCGGCCGGCACGGAGGTGGTCACGGTGGAAGCGGAGATGACGAGCGGCAGGGCGGTGGCGGGCGGTGGGATGGCGGGTGTGGCAGGTGTAGCGGGTGCGCAAACGGGCGCACCGGCAAACACGCCAGCGAACACGCCGCCGAGGTTGCCGGCCGCCAGGACGCCCGAGGACGCGGCGAGGCGATTAGAAGATGAGCCGAGGCGGCAGACGAATGATGCGGCGCGGAGATTAGAAGACGAGCCGAGGCGATTGGTGGATGCGGCGGGGTCGAGGCGACTAGGGCAACAGCAAGCAGGTCAAAAGCAAGCAGCGCAGAAGCAAGCCGACCAGCCAGCCGACAGGCAACCGCCCGCCAGCGCGTCAGGCGAGACGCAAGCGGCCCCGGCGACCGCGAACCCGGTGACAGTGCCCCGGCCCGGAGGATCGCAGGTACCTTCGGCGGAGAGTCTGCCGAGAGCAGAGCGCCTGCCGGGAGCCGAAAGCCCGTCGAAGGCTTCAGCCGATCAAGCCGACCCCGCAAGCAAAACCAGCCCCCCAACCCCTCAGCACCCGCACTCCGCCCTCGTCATGGTCGGCGAGCCGACCGTCGGCCGCATCGCGGTCGCCGCGCGCCAGCGCCTGGCGCTCCTCCTCGACGCCAGTGGCCGCATCGGCACCACGCTGGACATGGAGCTCACCGGCGGGGAGCTGGCCGAGATCGCGTTGCCGGACTTCGCGCAGCATGTCGCGGTGGATCTGGCGAGCTGGGTTCTGGACGGTGAGGAGTGCCTGCCGCCGGGCAGCGAGGTGAAGTTGCGGCGGGTGGCCGTGCGGAGCATTCGGCGGGGCAAGGTGCATCGGGTGGCCGGGGCGCACGTCGCCTACAGTGCCGCCACCGCGCAGGCGCGTTGCATGATCGAGCGGCATCCGGTGTTGGACGCGCAGCTCACCGCTGCGACTGCCGGCAAGCGTTGGGTTGCCGAGGATCCGGATAGTTCTGTGATCGCGGCGCCGATCATCGTGCAGGGCATGGTTCTGGGTGTCGCCTCCTTCTACCGGCTCGGGAATGCCGACCCCTTTGACGAGGACGACATCCAGCTGGCCGGTGATCTCGCCTCGCGCGCCGCCGTGTGCCTGGACAACGCGCGGCGGTTCGAGCGGGAGCGGGCCATGGCGCTGGCTCTGCAACGCAGTCTGCTGCCGCGCGCCTTTCCGAACCAGTGCGCGGTGGAGGTGGCGCACCGCTACCAGCCTGCGCAGGAGGGCGTCGGCGGGGACTGGTACGACGTGATCCCGCTGTCCGGGGGCCGGGTGGCGCTGGTGGTCGGCGACGTGGTCGGGCACGGCATTCATGCGGCAGCCACGATGGGGCGACTGCGCACTGCCGTCCGCAACTTCTGTGCGCTGGATCTGCCGGCGGAGGATCTGCTCAGCCAGTTGGACGCGCTGGTGGAGTCGATGGACGCCGACGAGGCCGAGGACCAGCGCGGCGTCGGCATCATCGGCGCGACCTGCTTGTACGTGGTCTACGACCCGGTGACCGGGATGTGCTCGGTCGCGGCGGCCGGGCATCCCTCGCCGGCGGTGGTGGCCCGGGACGGCTCGGTGGAGTACCTGGAGCTGCCGACCGGTCCGCCGCTGGGCCTCGGGGGCTCGGCGTACGAGGCGGTCGAGCTGCCGATCGACGAGGGCAGCACCCTGGTCCTGTACACCGACGGCCTGGTGGAGAGCCGGGAACAGGACATCGGGACCGGACTGGAGCGCCTGCGCGCGGCGCTGGCCGGCCCGGGGCGCGATCCGGAGGAGCTGTGCGCCTCGGCGATCGGCGGCCTGCTGCCGGAGCGGCCCTCCGACGACGTCGCGCTGCTGGCCGCGCGGGCCCGCCGCACGCTGCCGGACCGGGTCGCCACCTGGGACGTGCCGACGACGCCGGAATCGGTGGCGTTCCTGCGCGCCGAGGTGTCCCGGCAGCTGCGCGCCTGGCGGCTGACCGAGCTGGTCTTCACCACCGAGCTCGTGGTCAGCGAACTGGTGACGAACGCCATCCGGCACGCGACCGGCCCGGTCGAGCTGCGCCTGCTGCGCGACAGGGCCCTGATCTGCGAGGTCGCGGACGGCAGCAGCGTCTCCCCGCGCCTGCGCCGCGCGCAGACCTTCGACGAGGGCGGCCGGGGCCTGTTCCTGGTGGCGCAGTTGTCCCAGCGGTGGGGGACGCGGTACACCGCGCGCGGCAAGGTGATCTGGTCCGAGCAGCAGCTGCCGGTGAACGGCGATTATTAAGCAGAGTGCTGATGCGGCCAGGCGGCGAACCGTTAAGCAGGGCGCTGATACCTGTCGGCACTATTGATCAACCCCGCCAACGCCGCGCGGTCCACGACGATCCGTCCTGTCCGCTGCTGGTAGCGCCGTAGAAGCTGCCGCTGCCGGGTTCTGGCTCCCGGGGCGAATCGACGTCCTGGACAGGGGAATTCCTCGGTCAGTCCGGCCAATAGAGCCGCCCGATCCGCGCCGGCCGTGGCCAGTGTCCAAGAGGCGCCGGGGTCGAGGCAGACCAGTGCCAGCGCCAAATGCTCAGCGCGGTGCGAGTGCTCTCGCCGGGCCAGTGCCAATCGCAACGAACTCTCGTAGGCCGCCTGCGCGTCGGCGCCGAGCGGCGGATCCAGCCGGGCCATGCGCCGCCGGGCACGTGCCGCGCCGAGCGGGAACAGCGGCGGACTCCCGACCGGTTGCTCACTCGGTGCCAGCGTCTGGGCCAGCTCGATGCCCAGCGGCGCCAGCGCCTCGCGGTCGGCTGCCATGCCGGCGCCGTGCGGTGCGGCGGCGCGTACGGCGTCGCGGATCGCCGTGGCGGTGGCGTCGTGTCGGGCCAGGACGGATGCGATCGGGCCGTCGGTCCGTGCCGACGCCAGGGCCAGCAGCAAGTGCTCGCTGCCGACGCGCGGGTGGCCGAGGCTTCGCGCCTCGGAGAACGCACGGCCGTACACGGCGCGCAGGGACGGGTCATCTCCACGGAACACGGGGCACCTAACCCTTCAAGGACCGGTGGTGCTTGCGGTGGACGGTCTGCTTGGTCACCCCGAGCCGCTCGGCGATGTCCTGCCACGACCACCCGGCCTGCCGGGCGGCGGCGACGCGGTCGGCCTCCACCTGCTCGGCCAGCCGGCGCAGGCGGGCCACGGCGCGCAGGGCGGCGTCGAGGTCGTCGCCGCGGGTGGCTTGTTCGAGGTCTGCGACGGGGTCGGGCATGCCGTCAGCATATGCTGACGGCTGGGAGGGTGTCAACATATGCTGACGGCGCCGAGCTGGACCGCGTCAGGCTCCGGCGGCCACAGCCGCCGAACACCGTCGTCCATGTCAGGGTTCGGACTCACGCGCATTGACAGCACCTCGTCACGGGTGTTTCATCCGGGTTACCGCCCTGTTTGTTGATGCCGATAACAAAACCTCCTGCACAGCTGCCCCGTTCTCGCATGCCCTGGGAGGCACCATGTCCAGTACGGCAAGACCCCGGCCCGGCCGCATCCGTGTGGCGATATCACTGGCCGCGTTGTCCGCGTCCGTGATCGCGACCTACTCGGCCACGTCAGGGGCGCAGGCCGCCCCGGCGGCGTCGGCGGCGTCCACCGCGTGTTCGTGGGTGGGCTCCAGTGCGCCGATCCCGCAACGCGTGAGTCAGTTGCTGTCGCACATGACGTTGGATCAGAAGGTCCAGCTGATGACCGGATCCAACGGTTCGAGTTACGTCGGGTTCACACCGGCCATCGGCGCGCTGTGCATTCCGGCGATGAACCTGGAGGACGGTCCGGCCGGTGTCGCCGACGGCATGAACAACGTCACCCAGCTGCCCGCGCCGGTCGACGTCGCGGCGACCTTCGACACCTCCGCCGAGCAGAGCTTCGGGCAGGTGATCGGCGGTGAGGAGGCGGCCAAGGGCGCCACGGTCGATCTGGGGCCGACCATCAACATCGTGCGCGACCCGCGCTGGGGCCGGGCCTTCGAGTCGGTCGGCGAGGACCCGTACCTCAACGGGCAGATGGGCGCCGCCGACATCCGGGGTGTGCAGTCGACCGGGACGATGGCGCAGGTCAAGCACCTGGCCGCGTACAACCAGGAGACCAACCGCAACACCCCGTCGGACGACGTGATCGCCAGTGACCAGACGCTGCAGGAGATCTACGAGCCCGCGTTCCAGACCTCGGTCCAGAAGGGCGCCGCGTCGTCGGTGATGTGCTCCTACAGCACCATCAACGGCACCTACGCGTGTCAGAACCCGACGATCCTGAACACCGTGCTGCGCCAGGAGTTCGGCTTCAACGGCTTCGTCACCTCCGACTGGGGCGCCACGCACGCCGGCGCGGCTTCGGTCAATGCGGGGCTGGACCAGGACATGCCGGGGGACAGCACCTACTTCGGCAGCGCCCTGATATCGGCCGTGAACTCCGGCCAGGTCTCCCAGGCGGCGATCAACACCTCGGTCACCCGGATCCTCACCCAGGACTTCGCCTTCGGGCTGTTCGACAAGCCGCCGACGGGCTCGCCGGCCGCCACCGCGACCGGCGCCGCCGACCAGGCGACCGGGGAGCACCTGGCGGAGCAGGGCACGGTGCTGTTGAAGAACTCTGGCAACGTGCTGCCGTTCGGGTCCGCCGACACCTCGATCGCCGTCATCGGCGCGGACGCCTCGACCAGCGTGCAGTCCGCCGGCGGCGGCAGCGCCTCGGTGAACTCCAGCGGCACGGTCACGCCGTTGCAGGGGATCACCAGCGCGGCCCCGGCCGGGACCACGGTGGCCTACGACAGCGGGTCCTCGTCCAGCTCGGCGGCGGCGCTCGCGGCGAAGTCCAGCGTCGCGGTGGTCTTCGTCAGCACCTCCGAGTCCGAGGGCAGCGACCTGTCGGGCATCGACCTGTCCAGCGCGAACAACGCGCTGATCTCCGCGGTGGCCGACGCGAACCCGAACACGATCGTGGTCCTGAACACCGGATCGGCGGTCACCATGCCCTGGCTGTCCTCGGTCAAGGGCGTGCTCGAGGCCTGGTACCCGGGCCAGAGCGACGGCACCGCGATCGCGAACATCCTGTACGGCACCACCAACCCCTCCGGCCACCTCCCGGTGACGTTCCCGACCTCGCTGTCCCAGGTCCCGGCGAGCACCAGCGCGCAGTGGCCCGGCGTCAACGGCCAGGTGCAGTACTCCGAGGGTGTGGACGTCGGCTACCGCTGGTACGACGCCAAGGGTCTGACGCCGTTGTTCCCGTTCGGATACGGCCTGTCCTACACCAGCTTCTCCTACTCGAATCTGCGCATCAGCTCCCTGCCGCTGGGCGGCGCGGCCACCGTGACCGCGACGGTGACCAACACCGGCTCCCGGGCCGGCGCCGACGTCGCACAGCTGTACGTGAGCGACCCGGCCGCCTCCGGCCAGCCGCCGCGGCAGCTGGAGGGCTTCGCGCGGGTGAACCTGCAGCCCGGCCAGAGCCAGACCGTCTCCTTCCCGCTGACTGAGCAGAACCTGCGGTACTGGAACACGAGCACTGACAACTGGGCCACCAGCACCGGCACCTACGGCATCTCCGTCGGCGACGCGGACTCTGCCAGTGCCCTGACACTGTCCGGCACCCTGGCGGTCGCCGCGAACCAGCTCGGCCAGCCGGTGAGCGTCACCAGCCCGGGCCCGCAGGAGGGCGTGGCCGGCACCGCCGTCTCGGCGCAGGTCACGGCCACCGACAGCACCGCCGGCCAGACGCCGTCGTTCACCGCGACCGGCCTGCCGGCCGGCGTGTCGATCTCGGCCTCCGGGCAGATCACCGGCACCCCGACGACCGCCGGCACGACCACCGTCGACGTGACTGCGACCGACGCCAACGGGGCGCAGGCCACGACCAGCTTCGTGTGGACCGTCGCCGCCGCCTCGGCCGGCGTCCCGACCACGCCGCTGGTGGGGTATCAGGGCCTGTGCTTGGACGTGGCGGCGGCGAACAACGCCGACGGCACCGCCGTCCAGGTCTACACCTGCAACGGCACCAACTCGCAGCAGTGGACCGAGGAGGCCGACGGCACCGTCCACTCGCTGGGCAAGTGCCTGGACATCGCCTCCGGCGGCACCGCGAACGGCACGGCCGTGGACCTGTACACCTGCAACGGAACCGGCGCGCAGCAGTGGCAGCCGCAGTCCGACGGGACGTTGCGCAACCCGGCCTCCGGGCGCTGCCTGGACGACACCGGCTCCGGCGGGTCCGGAACGAAGGTGGAGATCTACGACTGCTCGGGCGCGGCCAACCAGGTGTGGAAGTCGCCCGCGGGATCGTCTTCGAGCACTGGCACGGGCCAGATCACCGGCTACCAGGGCCTGTGCGTGGACGTGCGCAGCGCCAACAGCGCCGACGGGACGCCGGTGCAGGTCTACACCTGCAACGGGACCAACGCGCAGCAGTGGACCGTCGAGTCGGACGGGACTCTGCAGGCGCTGGGCAAGTGCCTCGACGTGACCAGCGCCGGCACCGCGAACGGCACGCTGGTGCAGCTGTACACCTGCAACGGAACCGTCGCGCAGGTCTGGCAGGCGCAGAGCAACGGCGAGTTGGTGAATCCGCACTCCGGCAGGTGCCTGGACGACACCGGTTCCGGTGGTTCGGGCACGCAGCTACAGATCTGGGACTGCACCGCCGGTGCCAACCAGAAGTGGCAGCTGCCCTGATGCGCTGAGGGAGTTCGCTGATTCTTGCCAGCCCGCGCCGGGAAGTGCGTAAACGGCGCGGGCTGGTCTGCTCGCTGTTTTGTATGAGGCGGCAACATGAGGCGGCGAGGCCGGCCATTGTCGGCCGCCGCCGCCGCCGGCCGTGCCGTGTCAGCCCGTTCGCACGGCGCGGGCGTCGTATTCCTCGCGGGCGGCCAGGACGTCCGTGGTGTGTTCCAGCGACCAGTCCGTCAGGGCTTTGAGAGGGCCTCGGAGCGTCACGCCCAGCGGAGTCAGGCTGTACTCCACGCGTACCGGCACTTCGGGGTAGACCGTCCGCACGACGAGGCCGTCGCGTTCCAGGGCGCGCAGCGTCTGGGTGAGCATCTTCTCGCTGACGCCCGCCAGCTGCTTGCGCAACTGGGTGAAACGGGACGTCCCGTGCCGGCCGAGCTCGCCGAGGACCAGGATCGACCACTTGTCGCCGATCCGGTCGAGCAGGTCCCGGGACGGGCAGCCGCGCTCGTACGGGTCCCACGACGGGGCCGATGTCGCCTCGGTCACGGTGTGGACGGACGCCACAGCGCTCACCTCATTTCTTTCCTCAGGGTGGCTACCTTACCGAAAAGTGGCTACTTCCCGTCGGTGAGCCAGCAGGTCAACCTGGGTGAGTGCCGCGGAGGGCCGCGGCGGAAACGAGGATCACCGATGTCAATCGTCGTCACCGGAGCCACGGGCCACCTGGGCCGGCTCACCGTCGAGGCGTTGCTGCGGCGCGGGGTGCCGGCCTCCGGGATCGTCGCGACCGGGCGGGACGTGGCCGCGATCAAGGACCTGGCCGACCGCGGGGTCGTGGTGCGCCGGGCCGACTTCGCCGACCCGGACAGCCTCGCGGCGGCCTTCGCGGGCGCGGACAAGCTGCTGCTGGTCTCGGCGTCGGTGCCGGTCGAGGAGCGCTCGGCCAACCACCGGCGGGCCGTCGACGCGGCGCTGGCCGCGGGGGTGTCGCTGGTGGCGTACACGAGCATGGTGCGGGCCGACACGACCGCCACGCTCATCGGCGTCACCCACCGCGAGACGGAGGAGTACCTGCGCGAGCGCGAGGTGCCCAGCGTGATGCTGCGCAACGGCTGGTACCTGGAGAACTACACCGATCAGCTGCCGGTGATGCTCCGGCACGGCGGCTTCGTCGGGGCCGCCGGCCAGGGCCGGATCAGCGCGGCCTCGCGCGCGGACTACGCCGACGCGGCCGCGGTGGTGCTGACCACCGACGGGCACGGCGGCAAGGTGTACGAGCTGGTCGGCGACACGGCGTTCACGCTGGCCGAGCTGGCCGCGGCGATCTCGGCCGCCGTCGGGCAGCCGATCGGCTACACCGACCTGTCGGCGGACGCGTTCGCTCAGGTGCTGGTGGACGCCGGCGTGCCGGCCGCGGTGGCGCCCTATCTCGCCGACGCCGACCTGGGGTTGGGCCGGGGCGAGTTGTACGGCGACGCCGACGATCTGCGGCGTCTGATCGGCCGGCCGACCGTCTCCTTGGCCGAGGCGATCGCTGCGGCGCTGTAGGTCACAGATATCAGGCCCCTGCTACCGGCTGAGATCCGTCGCGCCGGAGACGGCCGCGGAAATGATCTATCCTCCAGACAACCCAACAGAGCCCCACCCTCGTCGATACGACGGCAAACGGGTTTCCATGAAGGGCAGGGGTGGATGCGGGGACCGGATGAGGCGGAGTTCGACGAACTCGTCGCCGGGCGGGCGCACGCGTTGCGGCGGACCGCCTATCTGATGTGCGGGGACTGGCACCAGGCGGAGGACCTGGTGCAGGTCACCTTCATGAAGCTGCATGCCTCCTGGCACCGGATCCGGCGTCAGGAGGCGTTCGACGCGTACCTGCGCAAGACGCTGCTGCGGGCCTGTATCGACGAGAAGCGGCGGGCGCGGTGGCGGCGGGAGGCGCCCACGGATGTGCTGCCGGAGGTGGTCGATCCGGCGCCGGAGCCGGACGGGGTGCGTGCCGTGCTGGTCGCCGGGCTGCGGAAGTTGCCGCCCAGGCAGCGGGCGACGCTGGTGCTGCGGTACTTCGAGGACCTGAGCGTGGAGGAGACCGCCCGGGCCCTGGGCTGTTCGACCGGAACCGTGAAGAGCCAGACGTCCAAGGGCCTGACGGCCCTGCGCGCCATCGTCGACCCGGCCCATCTCGCACGGACGGAGGAACTCGCGTGAACGACCAGGACTGGATGCAGGACATGTTCGCCCGGTCGCGCCGCGAGGCCGAGCCGGGGTGGACGCCGGACAGCGCGGCGATCGCGGTGGGCGGACGGCGCCGGCGGCGGCTGCGGGCCGTCTCGGTCGGCGGGGGCGCGGTCGGGGCGCTGGCCGTGACGGCCGCCGTGGTGATCGGGCTCGGGGGGTTCGGGGGCGCCCTGTCCTCCGCGCCGCCGCCGGCGACTCCGCACTCCACCAGTGTCTTCGACTACGCCTCCTTGGCGGTCAACGGCTCCGGCAACCCGACGGCGAACGTCCTGCCGGTGTCGGCGGTGGACAAGATGTCCGGCCTGATCGACGCGCTGGACCCCACACATGCCCACCTGCGGAACCTGGAGGTCGCCGACATGCGGCGGGTGCCCACGTATCGCACCGTCGGCGACGGCAGCTCGGCGGTCAAGGGGATCGTCGCGATCACGGCCACCTCCGTCTACACGGCCGACGGCACGGTCCCGGCGCCGGACGCGGCGGGTCCGAACGGCAGCCTGGCCATCACCGTCGCGGCGAACGCCGACCAGCTGGGCAGTGTCCCGTTCCACACGCCGGACGTCAGCACCGAGAACGTCCCGTGCGGCTACATGCTGCAGAACGCCTTCCAGGACACGCCGCCGCAGCACGACGCGCACTGGTCGCGGTGCGTCTCGACCCCGCTTCCCGACGGCTCGAAGGTCGACAGCACCTCGACGCCGGACGGCCAGGGCACGGTGTCGGTGGCGGTCCGGGAGTATCCGAACGGCGGCGGCGGGATCGTCCTGGTCTGGATCGACTACGCCAACGAGCAGACCACCGTCACCGACCCGACCCGGATCGACCAGGCGCCGGATCCGTCGGTGGTGCTGAAGCCGAACCCGGTCGGCGAGAAGGAACTGGCCGCGATCCTGGCGGCCCCGCAGTTCGGCCCGACGGGAAAGCCCAAGCCCGTCGGCAGCGGTCCGAAGCAGTTCTTGAAGACCGGAGACCTCGGCGCCGACGCCGTCTACGTCCCGGACTCGTCCGGCGGCGGCACCGGCGACCTGCCGATGGACAACGGCTGCGAGTACAAGGACATCAACCCGCTGGCCAAGTCCGGCCGGATGGCCCGCTACACGGTGACCGTGCCGGACGGGAGGAACCTGACGGTCACAGAGCTCGAATACCCGCTGGTGCACGGAACCGGAGCGGCGGCCATGGCCACGGCGCGCAGCCAGGCCAAGGGCGGTTGCGACCAGAGCAGCCAGCTGTACTCCAAGGACACCGTCACCGACCTCCCGGCGGGTATCGGCGACGAGGCGTTCATCGAGAACGGCGTCGGAACCGACGCGGTCACGGTGTGGATGCGGTTCGGGGACACGATTCTGCGCGTCGATGTCACCGGGGGGCAGGCCGCCATGCCCGACCTGTCGTCTCCGGCCGACCAGGCGTGGCTGCGGAACGTCGCCAGGGCCGTCGCCGGGCACTGGACCGCGAAGGACTGACCAGGGACGGAAGCACTGGAGCGCGCCGGTCCGGACGGGGCCGGCGCGTTCTGCCGTCCGCGGGGTCTCACTGCGCAAGAAGCTCTGAAAATGCTCTGAATTTCCGTCGCCATGCTCCACCCCGTACGAGGGTGCACCCGCGCCACACGGAGCATTCGGAAGGACAGCAGCGTGACCGAGTCCGCGATGACCGACACCGCGATGATCGACCCCGAACTCTACGACCACCTCGTCATCGGAGCCGGGCCCGCCGGCCTCCAACTGGCCCGGCATCTGCACGAGTCCGGAAGCCGCTACACGGTGCTGGAGGCCGGAGATGCCCCCGGCACGTTCTTCAGCACCTTCCCGCGGCACCGGACCCTGATCTCGTCCAACAAGCCGCACACCGGGACCGACGACCCGGAGCTGAACCTGCGGATGGACTGGAACTCGCTCCTGTCCGACGACCCGCGGTTGCTGTTCACCCGCTACACCGAGCGCTACTTCCCGCCGGCCGACGTGTTCGTCCAGTACCTCGCCGACTTCGCGGCCGCGTCTAAGCTGGACGTCCACTACGGCACGCGCGTCGCGCGCATCGAGCGGCCCGAGGCCGACGGCCCCTTCACCGTCACCGCGCAGGACGGCGGCGTGCGCCGCGCGGCCGTCGTGATCGTGGCCACCGGCGTGTCAAAGCCCTACATCCCGCCGATCCCCGGCATCGAGCACGCCGAACAGTACGCGACGATGACCGTCGACCCGGCGGACTTCACCGACCAGCGGGTGCTGATCCTGGGCAAGGGGAACTCGGCGTTCGAGACCGCCGACAACCTGATCGAGAAGGCCGCGGTGATCCATGTAGCCGGCCCCGACGGGGTGCGACTGGCCTGGAAGACGCACTATGTCGGCCACCTGCGCGCGGTGAACAACAACTTCCTGGACACCTACCAGCTCAAGTCGCAGAACGCGATCCTCGACGGCGAGGTGCTGGACATCATCCCGCAGCCCGGCGGCGGGTTCGTCGTGCGGTTCTCCTTCGTCCGGGCCGACGAGGTCGTCAAGGAGCTGTACTACGACCGGATCCTGTGCTGCACCGGCTTCCGGCTGGACACCGAGCCGTTCGCGCCCGAGTGCTCGCCGGCCCTGATGTACAAGGACCGCTTCGCCGAGCTGACCTCGGCCTTCGAGTCGGTGAACGTCCCGGGCCTGTACTTCGCCGGAACGCTGATGCAGCAACGCGATTTCAAGAAGGCGACCAGCGGCTTCATCCACGGCTTCCGCTACACCGTCAGGGCCCTGAGCCGCATCCTGGACCAGCGCGGGGCGGATCGGAAGGGCTGGCCGCACCGGGAGATCGCCGCGACGCCGGAAGCGTTGGCCGAGGCGACGATCGAGCGCGTCAACCGGAGCTCGGCGCTGTGGCAGCAGTTCAGCGTCATGGCCGACGTGATCCTGATCCCGGCCGGCGGGCAGGCACGGTACTTCGAGGAGGTGCCGGTCGGCTACGCGCTCGATGGCGGGCTCGAAGCCGACGGACTGCTGATCGCGGTGACCTTGGAGTACGGGCCCGACCACGACAAGGTGGACCGGTTCGACGTGACGGTCAAGCGCACCGCGCAGGACGACCCGGAAACGGCGCACGACGCCGCGTATCTGCACCCTGTCATCCGCGTGTACCGCGACGGCAAGGTGCTGGCCGAGCACCACCTCGCCGAGAACCTGGAGAACCACTGGGACGGCGAGGCCACGCATCGCGCGCCGCTGGTCGCCTTCTTCGAAAAGGTGGCGACGCTGTGAGCGTCACCGCCACAGAAGCGCCGGCCTCTGCCTCTGCCTCTGCCTCGGCCTCCGCCTCCGCCCCGGCCATCGAGCTCGACGACCTGATCAGCGTCCGCGAGTTCGAGGCCGTGGCCGCGCTGCGCATGGACCCGGTCCACTACGACTACGTGGCCGGCGGCGCGCGCGACGAGGTCACCGTGCGCGCCAACGAGGACGGTTTCGCGCGGCTCAGCCTGCTGCCGCGCGTCCTGCGCGGCAGCGCGCAGCGCGATCTGTCCGTCACCTTGTTCGGCGCGCGCTCCTCGATGCCCGTGCTGATCTCGCCGACCGCGTTCCACCGCCTGGTCTGCGCCGAGGGCGAGATCGCCACCGCCCGGGCCGCCGCGCGCGCCGGCACGATCATGATCGCGAGCATGGCGAGCACCGTCGCGGTCGGGGAGGTGGCCGCCGCCGCGCGCGCCGCCGCCCCCGACGGCGACCCGACCCTGTGGTTCCAGCTGTATCTGCAGCCTGATCTGGACGACACCACCGCGCTGATCGCCCGCGCCACCGCCGCCGGCTGCCGGGCGCTGGTGGTCACCGTCGACTCACCGGTGCTCGGGGCCAACGAGCGCAACCAGCGCAACCGCTTCCACGACCTGCCGCCCGGCATGGCCTGCGAGAACCTGCGCAACCTGCGCGGCGACGAGCCGGGGAACGTGCGGCAGATCGCGATGTCGCCGGAGCTGTCGTGGGAGCACATCGACTGGCTGCGCGCGCACACGGACCTGCCGATCCTGCTCAAGGGGGTCCTGCACCCCGAGGACGCGCGGATCGCGGTCGCGCGCGGCGTCGATGGTCTGCTGCTGTCCAACCACGGCGGCCGGCAGCTCGACACCGTGCCGGCCACGATCGACCTGCTGCCGGAGTTCGTCGCGGCGGTGGACGGCAGCGTCCCGGTGCTGCTGGACGGCGGCGTGCGGCGCGGCACCGACGTGGTCAAGGCGCTGGCCCTGGGCGCCGCGGCGGTGGGCGTCGGTCGTCCGGTCGTCTGGGGCCTGGCCGCCGCGGGCGAGCGGGGGGCCGCGCGGGTGCTGGAGCTGCTGCGCGACGAGGTGGACCACACGGTCGCGCTGTGCGGCGCGCGCGGCCTGGCCGACCTCACACCCGACCTGGTCCGGCCCGCGGCCGGGAGCCGCCGGTGAGCCAGGCGGCCTGGAGCTGGTGGGTGGCTGCCGCGCTGGCCGTGGCGGTGCTGGCGAGCCTGCCCTACTGGCTGCCGGGCGTCGTGGTGGGTCTTCGAGTCCGGATATTCGCCCTCGTCAACGGTGATGAGGGCATTCCGGTGCCGGGCAAGGTGGTCGGCACCGATGATTTCAAGCGCGTGTACGCCGATCCGGCCGCCGACGGACGCAGCCGGGGAGCGGCCTTGTCGGACCTGTTCTGGTACTGGCTGGCGCCGGGGCCGGAGGTCCATCAGGAACACCTCGAGCCCGGGCCCCGCTATGACGATGTCGCCCGCACCACGCGTCGGACGATCGCGCGGCTGCGCAAGGACGACTGGGAAGAGCTGGTCGCCCGCTGCGCGGCGCGTGAGTTCGACCGGCTGGACGGTGCGGCCGGAGTCTCCGACAGGGCGCGCGTCGTCCGGCTGCGCGACGCGATGATGCCGCTGTGGGCCTCGGTCTACTACGAGGTCGTCTTCGACGAGCCGTGCCCGCCGCAGGCCCGCGATCTGATCGTGGCCAACGCGAACGACGTCGTCAGCGCCCTGAAATGCACGCGCCTGCGCCACATGCGACGCCGCGACCGGCTCACGCGCTACCTGCGCGGCCGGATCGCCGACGGCGCCGTGCCCCATGGCCTGCCGGCGACTCTGAGCGAGCAGGAACAGGCCTACTACCTTCAGGGCACGTACTTCAACACGGCCGTGGTGCAGATGTCCGAGGGCATGGCGCATCTGCTGCTGGCCATCGCGGCCCGGCCGGAGTTGCAGCGCCGGCTGCGGGAGAACCAGGATCCTGCGTTGCTGGACCGGGTGATCGACGAGACCCTGCGCGTCTACCCCCTGTTCGGCGTCGCGCACCGGATCACCACGGCGCAGATCGCGCTCGGCGAGACGGCGATCCCCGCCGGATCGGTGCTGCTGTTCAACTACGCCGAGTACCACCACGCCGGCGGGCCCGACGCGGCCGAGTTCGATCCGGACCGCTGGCTGCGCGAGCACCTGGCGCAGGTCAACAACATCCCCTTCGGGATCAGCGCGAACCGTCCCTGCCCGGCGCGCGGCATCGCGCCGCTCACCATGCGAGTCGCCGCGGCCGAGGTGCTGCGGCGCTATGCGCTGTCCACATCGGCGGGCCACACGCGCTCGCTGCCGAACCGCGGTCCGTGTCTGCTGACGCCGCTGGCCGCCGACCGGCCGGACGACGAGCCGCGCCGTCCGGCCGCGCGGCTGGCGCTGCTGCGTGTGCGCGACCGCTGGGAAGACGTGTGGCGCAGCCTGGTCCAGCTCGTGCTCGGCACGTACATGGTCTGGGACGCGCGCCGCCTTCGCCTGTGCCGGAACTACTTCGCCGCCCAGGAGGCCGAGCAATGAGTGTCACCGCACTGTCGCCCCGCTTCTTCATCGCCGTCGTCGTGATCCTGTTGTTCTGCCGCCTGGTTTCCTGGTCGATCGGCCGCGTCGGGCAGCCCCCGGTGGTCGGCGAGATGGTCGCCGGCGTGCTGCTGGGCCCCTCGCTGCTCGGCGCCGTCGCCCCGCGGGTCGAGCACGAGCTGTTCCCGGCGGCGCTCAAACCGGTGTTGTACGTCGCCGGCCAGATCGGGTTGGTGGCGTTCATGTTCCAGGCCGGGCACGAGTTCCGGTCGCATCTGGACCGGCACATCGCCCGGGCCGCCGCCACCGTGTCGGCGGCGGGCATCCTGGCGCCGCTGGTGCTCGGGACGCTGCTGGCGGCCGGCGCGCGCAGCCGGGTCGGCATCTTCGTGCACGGGGTCTCGCCCGGGGTGACCGAGGCGTTCGTCGGCGTCGCGCTGGCCATCACCGCCTTCCCGATGCTGGCCCGCATCATCACCGAGCGCGGGCTGTCCGGCACCCGGTACGGATCGCTGGCCCTGGCCAGCGGGGCGATCGACGACGTGGTCGCGTGGTGTCTGCTGGCCGGGGTGCTCGCGGTGGCCTCCGGACGGCCCAAGCCGATCCTGGTGGCCCTCGGCGGGATCGTGGTGTTCGCCCTGGCCGTGCTCTACGTCATCCGGCCGCTGCTCGCCAGGACCCTGAGGAACGGCGGATCGGTGAGCGACGGCCAGGTCCTGGTCGTCGCCGCGACGCTGTTCGCGGCGGCCTGGTTCACCGACGAGATCGGGCTCTACTCGGTCTTCGGCGCGTTCTGCGTGGGCATGGCGATGCCGCGCGGCGCGGCCTCGGAGCGCGCGGTCGGGACCATCAGCACCAGCAACCGGATCATCTTCCTGCCGATGTTCTTCGTCTACTCCGGCCTGAACACCCGGTTCGCGCTGCTGGGGAACCGGCCCCTGCTGCTGTTCTCGCTGCTGGCTATCATCGTCGCCGTCATCGGCAAGTTCGGCGCCTGCTGGCTGGCCGCCCGGGCCAGCGGACAGGACCAGGCCACGGCTGTCCGCCTCGGCACGCTGATGAACGCCAGGGGCCTGATGCAGCTCATCGCGCTGAACGTGGGCCTGCAGGCCGGCATCATCAACAGCGAGCTGTTCACCGCGCTGGTGCTGGTCGCCCTTGTCACGACCCTGATGGCCTCGCCGATGCTCACCCTGCTGGACCGCAGGCTGCCGATGCGGCAGACCTCGGGGAGCGCCGAACCCGAGGCCGAGCTCGCGGCGGCCGCCGGATGAAACAGGGGCCTGAGATCAATGTCTGACATAATGCGGCGTCATGGCACCCCAGGCGCCGCGGGAAAGCCCTCAGGGGAGCCCGCACGAGGGTCCGCGCGCGAGCCCGCCCAAGAGCAGACTGCTCGTCGTCGAGGACGACACCGACCTCGCCGCCCTGCTCACGGATCTGATCGAGGGCGAGGGCTACCACGTGGACACCGCCCACGACGCGCAGCGCGGCCTGCACCTGGGCCTGGCCCACGACTACCGGGTCATGGTGATCGACCGGCGGCTGCCCGGGATGGACGGTCTGGAGCTGGTGGCCGGGCTGCGCCGCCGGGCGGTCACCGCCCGGGTCCTGATCCTCACCGCGCTCGGCGCCCACGCCGAGCGGGTCCGCGGTCTCGACGGCGGTGCCGACGACTACCTGACCAAACCCTTCGACGTCGAGGAGCTGCTGGCCCGGGTGCGCGCGCTGGACCGCCGGTTCGCCGACGAGTCGGAGCTGCTGCGGCTCGGCGAGGGCTTCCTGGACCGGCAGGCGCGCGACGTCGCCCTGCCGGACGGCACCCGGGTGCCGCTCTCGCCGCGCGAGTTCGATCTGCTGGACACCCTGGCCGCGCGGCCCCGGGCCGTCCACTCCCGCTCCCAGCTGCGCTCCCAGGTGTTCCCGGACACGGCCGCCGAGTCGGTCGTCGACACCTATGTGTACTACCTGCGCCGTAAGCTCGGCCGGCAGATCGTGCGGACCGTCTACGGCCTCGGCTACCGGATAGGCATGCTGTGATGCTGCGACGGTCCGCACCGCCCGCGCCCGAGCGGCGCATGCTCGCGCGGGCCGCCGCGGTGCTGGCCTGCCGCATCGCCTCCGGCTTCCTGGTCGCCTTGGCGCTGCTCGGTTTCTGCGCGTACCGGGTGGTGCTGGACGAGCAGCGCACGCAGGCCCGGCACGAGATGGCCATGGCGCTGGACCTGGGCAGCCCGGACCAGGCGATCCCGTGCCTGTGGCTGTTCGAGGTCGACGGCGCGAGCGTGCGGCACGCGCCGCAGGTGCCGGCCGGGTTCCCGCTCCAGTCCGCGGTGGCCGGCGCGCAGGCCGGCGCGCCGCCGGCGCAGACGCACGTCACCGTGGGCAAGACCGACTTCGAGGTGCTGACCGTGCGGCGCGGCGCGGTGGTCAGGCAGGCCGTGTTCGACACCTGGTATCAGCAGGCTGATCTGGACCATCTGGCGCGCGCGCTGCTCCTGGCCGGGCTGCTCGGCGTGGTGCTGGCCACGGTCACGGGCGCCGTCCTGGGCCGCCGCTCCATCGCCCCGCTCGGCGACGCGCTGGAGCGGCAGCGGCGCTTCGTGGCCGACGCCAGCCACGAGCTCCGCACGCCGCTGACCCGGCTGCACACCCGCGCGCAGATGCTGTTGCGCTGGCAGCAGGAACAGGCGTCGGCCGACGGGCTCCCCGAGGAGCGGTCCGAACGCCTCACCTCGGAGCTGCGCGCGATGGTCCAGTCCGCGGGCGAGGTGAACGAGGTGGTCGAGGACCTGCTGATGTCGGCCGGGATGCGCACCGGCCCGAACCGCGGCGAGTACTTCGACCTGGCGACCCTGGCGGCCGAGGTGATCGAGGCCGAGCGCCCGCGCCTGGCGGGGCGGGCGCTGGTGCTCACCACGGTCGGCGACGGCCTGATCGTCAAGGGCGCGCGCTCCTCGGTCCGCCGCATGATCTCCACCCTGCTCGACAACGCCGTCAGCCACACCACCCCGACCGGCCGCATCGAGCTCTCGCTGCGCCGGGCCGGCCGCGGCATCGTCGAGCTCGACGTCACCGACGACGGCGACGGCTTCGACCCCGCCGACCGCGAGCGCATCTTCGAGCGCTTCGCGCAGAGCGGCAGCCCCGGCCCGCACCACTTCGGCCTCGGGCTGGCGCTGGCCCGCGAGATCGCCACCGACCACGGCGGGACGATCCGCGCGGTGGGACGGCCGGGGCAGGGCGCCGCGTTCACGGTGCGGCTGCCCTTGACCGATTGAGCGCGGTCACCAACCTCCCTGGAAGAACGCCAGGAGCGCGGGAGCCGGGTCGGCTGCGGTGCTGATGTTCGCGGCGGTGACGACCAGCACCGCCAGGGCTGTCATGGCTGTCAGGACGGCGCACCACAGCATGGCGCGACTGGCCCGGCGCCTCCAGGACATCACGCTGAGAGTGATGAGCACGCCTGACACGATGGCGGCGACCACGGCCAGCACGGCATGGTAGTAACCGAAGTCGTCGACCATGACCTGCACCGCGGGGGTGGCGGCACTCGTCTGGTGCGGGTACCGGACCAGATGCTGTTCGATCTGGCTGATCGCGGTGGCGAGGTCGCCGTGGTGTGGGCCGGTGGGCAGCATCGACAGCAGCGAGGAGAACGGGGCCGCCGCGCCCTGGACGTTGGCCGCCACCATCGCCGCCGCGACCAGCGCCAGGATCGCCATGAGGACGCCGAGGCCGACGGCCACCCGCCACAGCAGGACACCCAGCACGACGAACACGGCCAGCAAGGCCGCGGCGATCACGGCCTTGGCCACGTGATAGCGCAACCAGTAATCGACGATGTTCTGCATGCTCGGCGAAAAGTGCCGGTCGCCGGATTTCCAATAGTCGACGAACGCCTTGCTGAACGCGTCGCGCAACGCCTGCTGACCGGAGAAGCCGCCGTGCGGCCCCAGCGCCGCCAGCGGGGCCGGGGCCAGGACGAAGGCGACGACGAGGGCGACGGCGGCCGCGCCGAGGATCGCCAGGGCCCGGCCGGAAACGCCGGGCGATGGCGAGAGCCCTCGCGGTGCTCGCCGGCTGCGGGCCGGGATCCGGTGTTGGGGCCGGGCGGCGGCTGCGGGATCGGGTGCGGTTGTCATGCCGTCCACGCTTCCGCAGCGGCGCGGCCCGGTCAGCGGGGTACGCCGGACACTTGATGGTGTGGCAGGCCATACCTTTCCTGCCACGCAGCCGCCGCGACCTGCGGGTTGCCGTCCCTTAGGCGTTGAGGAACGCCAACACGGCGCGGACCCGCCGGTGCACCGAGTCGTCCGGCGGCAGGCCGAGCTTGGTGAAGACGTTGCCGATGTGCTTCTCGACCGTGCTCGCGGACACCACAAGGCGCTGGGCGATGGCCGTGTTGGAGTGGCCCTCGGCCATCAGGGCGAGCAGTTCCCGCTCGCGCGAGGTCAGCTCCGCCAGCGGGTCGTCGCGGCGCTGCCCGGCCAGCAGTTGCGCGACGACCTGCGGGTCGAACACCGTCCCGCCCTCGGCGACCCGGTCCAGGGCGTCCAGGAACTCGGCGACCTTGGAGACCCGGTCCTTCAGCAGGTAGCCCACCGCGCCGTGGCCGTCGGCGAGCAGTTCGGCAGCGTAGGAGGCCTCGACATACTGGCTCAGGACGAGCACCGGCGCCCCCGGGAGCAGCGACCGGACGGTGATCGCCGCGCGCAGGCCCTCGTCGGTGTGGGTCGGCGGCATCCGCACATCGACCACCGACACGTCCGGGCGGTGCCGCACGACCGCCTCGACCAGGGCCGGCGCGTCGCCGACGGATGCCACCACCTGGTGGCCCTCCTCGGCCAGCAGCCGGATCAGTCCTTCGCGCAGCAGCACGGCGTCGTCGGCCACGACGATCCGCAGCGATCGGCGGACGGCGGGATCGGCCGACGGCGCCGGCGGGCCGGCCGGCGGCGTTACCACGGCAGCTCCGCACTGATCGTCGTCGGCCCGCCTTCAGGGCTGCTCACGTGCAGCCGCCCGCCGATTGCCCGGACCCGCTCGTCGAGCCCGCGCAGCCCGTGGCCCTTGTCCAGGGCCGCGCCTCCCGCGCCGTCATCCGTCACCCAGACCCGCAGCGACTTCTCATCGCGCCGAATCCCGATCTCGCACCGGCGCGCGCCGCTGTGCTTGGCCGCGTTGGTCAGGGCCTCGGCGACGGTGAAGTACGCGGCGATCTCCACGGCCGCGTCCGGTCGCCGGTCCGCGATATCGGCATCGAGGTCGAGCTCGGCGGGGATCGTCGAGCGCGCGGCCAGCGCGGTGACCGCCGCGGGCAGACCCCGGTCGACCAGGATCGGCGGCGCGATGCCCCGGGACAGGGTCCGCAGTTCCTCCAGCGCCTCCCGCGCCTGGACGATCGCGTCGGCCAGGGCTTCGCGCACGGTCTCGGGCCGGTCGTCGAAGTGGTGCTGGGCGCGGCCGAGTTCCAGCGCCAGCCGGACCAGCCGCTGCTGCGGGCCGTCGTGGATGTCGCGTTCCAGGCGGCGCAGCGCGCTGGCCTCGGCCGACACCGCCGCGACCGTGCGGGCCTGCGCGGCGTCCCGCTCCTGTTCCAGGCCCCTGATCCGCCGGCGCAGCGCGAAGGTCTCGGACGGCAGCGCCTTCCACAGGCCGGCGTGGACCGTGACGCACGCCCGGGTCATCAGCGGCAGCGTGACCAGGAACATCAGGCCGACGACGGTCCCGAAGGCGAGCCGCTCGGCCGGCGATGTCAGTCCGAGGCTCAGGTCGATGTGGGACTGCGAGCTCCCGCCGGCACTCAAGGTCATCGGCGGCAACGGCCCGCCGGAGGAGAAGCCGCCGCGGAGCGTGGAGGTGGACGCGCCCAGAGCCACGAACCACCACACGAACGTCGCCACCGAAGTGACCACGGCGACCGGCAGCAGTACCGCCGCCGATATCGCGCCCCGCCACGGCTTCGCCTCAGAGCGCTTGCCCAGCGCTTCCACGCACAGCCCGGCGATGGTCGTGAGCAGGCCGAACAGTGCCGCCACCGGCGCCAAGAGCAGATACAGCGAGTCCACGACGGTGCGCCGGACGACGCGCGCGACGCCGCCGACGCCCGGCCGCGAACGCCCGGGGACCGTGGAAGTCGACGGGAAGGTCATGGCTCCAGGGTAATGAGCCCGCCGGGGTTGCTCTCCTGGTTCCCGATGATGGCTACTGACTGGGATGTATTCGCATATCTATTGCCAATAGCTAGATAGCAACTACATGCCAAATGGCATACCAGCCTCCCGACCCGCACCCCGCGCTCGTTTTGGCCTCCCGCCGCGCCGGCGCCGCGCGCACAAATGCGATGCACTAGTTGTTGCGAAGCACTCGCAATAACATCGCCACATCGCCCCGTATCGAGCGAACACCCGGACTGGCTTTCGAGGAGCTGTGGGCTATGGCTGTCACCGCAGAGGTCGGCGAGCGCCCGGTGGGGCGGGTCGCCAGGATCAAGGCGTCGATGACGCCCAGGGAGTGGTTCCGCTTCAGCAGCATGTTCGGCTTCATCCTGCTCCTGCACGTGGTGGGCTGGGGCATGTTGGTCCTGCTGATCGTGCCGTCGCACTACAAGGTCGACACCGGCGTGTTCGGGCTCGGGACCGGCGTCACCGCCTACACCCTCGGGATGCGGCACGCCTTCGACGCCGACCACATCGCGGCCATCGACAACACCACCCGCAAGCTGATGGCCGAGGGCAAGCGCCCGCTGTCGGTGGGGTTCTGGTTCTCCCTGGGGCACTCGACGATCGTGGTGGTGTTGACACTGGGGCTGGGACTGGGCCTCAAAGGGCTGGGGGTGCAGCTCACCGACGACAAGTCGGGGCTGCACAAGTTCGGCGGCCTCGTCGGCACCGCGGTCTCAGGGTCCTTCCTCTACCTGATCGCCATCATCAATCTCGTGGTGCTGGTCGGGATCCTGAAGGTGTTCCGGCAGATGCGCCGCGGCGAGTTCGACGAGGCCACGCTCGAGGACCACCTGAACAACCGGGGCCTGATGAACCGGTTCCTGGGCCGCCTGATGAGGACGATCACCAAGGCCTGGCAGATCTACCCGGTCGGCCTGCTGTTCGGCCTGGGCTTCGACACCGTCACCGAGATCGGGCTGCTGGTGCTGGCCGGGACGTCCGTCGCCGCGGGCCTGCCCTGGTACGCCGTGATGACCCTGCCGATCCTGTTCGCCGCCGGCATGTCCCTGCTGGACACCATCGACGGCTCGTTCATGAACTTCGCCTACGGCTGGGCCTTCTCCAAGCCGGTCCGCAAGGTCTTCTACAACATCGCGGTGACCGGCCTGTCGGTGGCGGTCGCCCTGATCATCGGCACCATCGAGCTGCTCAGCATCCTGCAGGACAAGCTGAACCTGCACGGCGCGTTCTGGAACTGGATCGCCGGCGTCGACCTGAACTCCATCGGGTTCGCGATCGTCGGGATGTTCGTGCTGGTGTGGCTCGGGGCCGTCACGGTGTGGAAATTCGGCCGCATCGAGGAGAAGTGGACGGCGGGGATGAAGTCCGAGCGGCCGGCCTTGACCGAGCGGTGGGGCGAAGACAGACTGAGTACTGACAATCCGTGATCCTGACTATCAGGAGAGGAGAGCCCTGTGCGACTCTCCCCGCCCCTGGCGGCGCCGCCGCGCATCGCGGCCGCCGCCCTGTGGCTGCCGCCGCACCGCGACACCCGCGAAGCGGCCCTGGCGGCCGGCCGGGTCGACGAGGAGACCGCGCAGCGCCTGGGCTACCGCGAGGTCACCGAGAGCCGGGATCATTCGGCCCCTGAGATGGCCGCCCTGGCCGCGGCCGAGGCGATGGAGGCGGCCGGCTGGGAGGCCGAGGACGTCGACCTGGTCGCGTACGCCTGGACCTACTACCAGGGCCACGACTTCTGGTCGCCGGCCAACTTCGTCGCCCGCCGCATCGGCGCGCTGCGCGCCCCGGCCGTGGGCGTGCAGCAGATGTGCAACGGCGGCGCGGCGGCGCTGGAGATCGCCGCGGCCCGGATGGCCGCCGATCCGGCGGTGCGGCGCTGCGTGGTCACCACCGCCGACCGCTTCGTGCCGCCGGGCTTCGACCGCTGGATCGGCGACTACGAGGTCGCCTACGGCGACTCGGGCACCGCGCTGCTGCTGGACCGCGACCAGGGCCCTTACGAACTGCTCTCCGTGGCCACCACGGCCTACTCCCGGTACGAGAACATGCACCGCGACGAGGACGCCTTCGGCCTGGCCCCGCACCTGCGCCCGCAGGTCGACGTCCGCCGTACCAAGCGCGCGTTCCTGGCCAGCGGCGCCGAGGACGGCTTCGCCGAGACGCTGATCGCCGCGGTGGTCGAAGTGGTCGGGACAGCGCTGGCCGAAGCCCAGGCGGCGCCGGACGACCCGCGCGTCAGGATCCTGGCCCTGCCGCGCCTGGGCGCCGGCACCCTGGAGAAGTTCTTCCAGCCCGCCGTCGACCGGCTCGGGCTCACCCACGCCGAGATCGCCTACCTCGGGACCGGCACCGGCCACCTGGGCGCCGGCGACTCCGCGGCCAACCTGGCCGACCTGCACGAGCGCAAACAGCTGGCGGACGGCGACATCGCCCTGCTGCTCACGTTGGGCGGCGGGTTCAGCTGGTCCTGTATCGCGGTGCGAGCACTAGGAGTGGACGCGTAGTGGCGAAGACCCCAGAAGGCCGGGACGTCTCCGACGGGCATATCGTCGCCGTCCTGGCCGTCGGCTTCTTCCTCCTGGACGTCGACCTCGTGGTGGTCAACCCGCTGCTGGTCCCCATCTCCAAGGACTTCGGGTCCAGCCTGGGCGTGGCCACCTTCGCCCTGACCGGCTACCTGCTGACCTTCGGCGCCATGCAGCTGGTGCACGGCACCGTCTCGGACTCGGTCGGCCGGGTGCGCGTCCTGCGCGCGGCGATGGCCGGCCTGGCCGTCGCCGACCTCGCGGCCGCCCTGTCGCCGGACATCTGGGTGTTCATCGCGGCGCGCGCCGTGGCCGGCGCCTCGGCGGCCGCGATCATCCCGGTGACCGTCGCCTACGTCGGCGACCGCGTCCGGCCCGAACGCTTCCAGCGCACGATGGCCACGCTGCTGTCGGCCAGCGCGGTCGGCGCGGCCTCGGCGACGCTGGCGGTCGGCGTCCTGACCGACCTGGTGAACTGGCGCGCACCGCTGGTGATGCCGGCGCTGATCGCGGCGGTGCTGTTCGGGCTGTACGCACGGCTGCCGGAGCCCGAGCGGCCCGCCCCGGACGGCCGCTCGGTCCGGGAACGCTTCGCCGTGGTCCTGGCAGACCCCTGGTTCCGCTTCTTCATCCCCTTCACGTTCGTGGAGGGGATGGCGATGGTGGGATTGTTCAACTTCTTCAACGCGGCGTTGCAGAAGCACGGCCACAGTGTCCTGATCTCCGGGGCCGTCACCAGCGCCTACGGCGTCGCGGCCATCGTCGGCCGGCTCGCCGTCGGCCGCCTGGGCGCGCGGGCCGGCGGCGCGGCGATGTTCGGGTTCGGCACGGCGGCGTTGTTCGCCGGGTACGTCGTCGCGGCGTTCAGCCAGGCGATCCCGGCGATCCTGGCCGCCAGCGCGTGCGCGGGTGTGGCCCTGGCCATCGGGCAGTCCGCCCTGCAAGCCTGGGTGCTGCAGGCGGCCGCGCCGCGGATCCGGGGCGGCGCGGTGGCGCTGGTCGCGTGCTCGGTGTTCACCGGGGCGGCGGTCAGCACGGCCGCGGTCAGCGGACTGGTCGGCGCCGACCGGTTCGGTGTGCTGTTCGGCCTGGCCGCCGCGGTCACGGTGCCGGTGTCGGTCATCGGCACGCTCATGCGGGCCCGGTTCGCCCGGGAGCAGGGATCCCAGCAACACCGTCAGGAGGAACGATGGCTCTCTTCGCCGTGATCGCAAAGCGTGCGCCGATCGGCATCGGCATCGAGGAGTTCCAGGCCAAGCTGGCCGAGGGCTTCGACTACACCCAGGAGCTTCAGGACAAGGGCATCATCAAGCACCGCTGGATCCTGGTCGGGGCCTCCGCCGGGCTGAACGTCTGGGAGGTCGACTCCCACGAGCAGCTGATGCAGCTGCTCTACAACAGCCCGGCGGGGCTCCACTTGGACTACCAGATCTGGCCCCTGATAGAGCCGCCGTCTTACGACCCTACGGCGTCGGGGCAGTAGTGAAGTAGACCTGCTCGATCCGGCTCAGCGTCCGGAAGGTGTCCACGTCCAGCGTCTCGACGTCGACGCCCCGGCCGCTGAGCCGTTCGATGAGCTGCAGGAACTCCAGGAAGCCCAGGGAATCCACCAAGCGCAGCTCGATCAGGTCGTCCTCGGGTCCGAAGTCCGGGGCTTCGGGATGGCGCTCGCGCAGCCAGGCGACGAGCTTGGCGCGGGCCGGCGTGCCGGACATCAGGCGCACCCGACCGCGGCTGCCGCGGCGACTGTGGCCGCCTCGTCGACCGCGGCGGCCGCGGCCTCCCAGTCGCCGTGCCGCTCGTGCAGCACCGACAGCCAGCGCTCCAGGCCGAACGCCGCGCAGCTGCTGAAGGCCGCGGCGCCGGCCGGTCCGTAGGTGATGCCGCAGCGCTCGCCGAAGAAGTTCCGGTGCACGTTCACCGAGGCGATGGCCAGGTCGCCGACCACGAACTCGTGCTTGACCGGGGCCAGCCGGGCCAGCAGCGCGCGCTGGCCGCCGCGGTCGTAGAAGGGGTCCGCCGCCGGTATCTTGCGCAGGTCCAAGCCCAGCGCGGCGGCGAACGGCACGATCCGCTCCTCGAAGCGGCGCAGGTGCTCGGCGACGAACTCGGCCGAGCCCAGGGCCACGACCTCCCGCATGTGGAAGCCGAGCATCCGGCGCAGCCCCTCCCAGCGGTCTTCGCGGCGGAAGCAGCGGCTCATCACGGTCACCATGGTGTCGCCGTCGAGCACGGCGCCCTCGTGGTGCAGGTACACCGCGAAGCAGGCCGCCGAGGGCAGCGCCAGGGCCAGCGGCTCGACGTCCGTGGGCGCGAACGTCTCGGGCCGACCCCCGGGCCGGTGCCGTTGCAGGTCCAGGGCCCCGGCGACCAGCGCCTGGTGCGGGAAGTTCTCGTAGACGTCCAGCCGGGCCAGCGCCGCGACCGGCAGCAGCGGCGGCATGATCATCGGTTTCGCGCCGTCCTGGACGCCCCAGCGTTCGAAGACGGAGTCCAGGACGCGCAGCAGGGCGGCGGCTTGCGGCGGCAGGGCCACCAGGCCGTGCGGGTCGGCGGCCGGCTCGGTCACGCCAGCACCCCGACGGCCAGGCCCGCCGCCTCCTGCGCGCACCCCCAGGACAGCCCGACCGCGACGCCGCCGTGCCCGTAGTTGTGCACGATCGGCGCCTCGCCGGTCTTCTCCAGCTCCACTCGCGGCTCGCGGCGGGCGGCGCGCAGCCCGACGTCGATGCGCATCACCCGGGCGCCGTGCAGCCGGGGCTCGACGGCGACGCAGCGGGCGATGATCTGCTCGGCCTGCTCGGCGTCCGGCTCCAGGCTCCAGTTCCCGCGATCGGCGGTGCTGCCCAGCAGCACCCGGTCGCCGTGGACGAAGAACCCGGTGGAGACCGGGCCGGGGTTCTGCTCGAAGAAGAACCCTTCGATGCCCGGGTTCTCCACGACCACGTGCTGGCCCCGCACCGGGAAGACCCCTTCGTCGCCGGCGAACTCCGCGGCGCCGACGCCGGTGCAGTTCACCACGACCCGGGCTTCGCGCGCCGCCTCGGCCGGGGAAGGGCAGTTCCCCGTCTCCAGGACCCCGCCCGCGGCGGCCAGGCGGCCGGTGAGGTAGTCCAGGTACACCGGCATGTCGACGATCGGCATGGTGGTCCAGAACGCCACCGGGTAGCCGGCGCTCTCGGCCTGGCTGCACGGCTCGTAGCCGGGCAGCCGCTCGGCCCAGCTCTGGCCGCCCTCGCCCTGGCGGTTCACCAGCCGGCCGCGCCGGGTGTGCACACCGGTCCCGTCCTGGCCGGCCAGCCTGCCGAACTCCGCCAGGGTGGCCTCGTGCCAGGGCGTGGTGCGCTCCAGCGGCGAGAACTTCGCCGCCGCCTCGGCGGCGTCGGCGATCGCCGGGCCGCCGAGGATGGCGCCGGCCACCGAGGAGGTGGTCAGCAGCGGCGGCCGCTCGGCGCGCACCCGGACCGACAAGCCCTGTTCGGCCAGGCACACCGCCGTGGTCAGGCCGGTCACGCCGGCCCCGATCACGAGTGCGTCTGTGTTCTGTGGCATCCCTTGCTCCCTTTATGGACTCTCGATCGACGTCGCGGGTCATTCCCGCCGGATGGCCACGCACGACCACGTGTAGCCGTTGCCGGCGCTGAGGAACAAGGTCACGGAACCGGGGCTCGGGCCGCCCTGTCCGTGCAGATCGGCGAGGTTCGCGGTGAGGTCGCCGGCGCCCAGGTGGCCGGTGTCGCGGCCCAGGTCGACGATCTCGGTGTGGGGGAGCGCGAGCTCGGCGACCACCGGGATGTAGAACTGGGTCAGCGCGCCGGTGCTCAGGCGCGGCATGACCAGCTGGCGCAGCGACGGGTCGTCCGGGGCCAGGCCGGCGTCGGCGATCGCGGCCAGCACGCAGCGCTGCACGCAGCGGCGCAGGACGCCGACGAAGCGCGGCCAGCCGCCGCTTTCGCGGAAGTACATCTTGGTGCGGCGCGCGCTGATGGTGGGGTTGAGCATCCGGGGCGCCGGCGTCCACGCGTCCTCGCCGCGGTAGAGGATCTCGTACTCCGGGGCGCTCTCCGAGGCGACGGACAGCACGCGGTAGGGGCCGCCGGAGCGGTCCAGCAGCAGCGCGGTGCCGCAGTCGCCGTAGGCCACGTCGATGTCCCCGAACCAGCGGTCGAAGCCGGGCTCGGCGAAGCGGTCGCCGGTGGTCACCGCGGCCCGCTCCAGCGTCGGGTCCAGCGCCATCCGGGCCACGCAGGCCTCCAGCGCGGCCACGCCGCCGTTCGAGGTCTGCTGGATGCCCACCGGAGTGGCCTTGTCCGCGCCGATGCCGTCGGCGACGAAGTGCGGCGGGGACCAGAAGTCGTGGCCCTGGTGGTGGATCCAGGCGTGCGCGACCATCTCGATCTCGCCGCCGCTCCAGCCGGCCTCGGCCAGCGCCTTGCGCCCGGCCAGCACGGCCATCTGCGGCGCGGCGTGCGCGGTGCTCTCGGCCAGCCCGGTGTAGCCCAGGCGGTCGCGGGTCGCCTCGTCGATCCGGCCGGCCGCGACGGCCTCGGCGGCGGTGGAGCGCCCCGGGGGAAGCCACAGGACGGCCGCGGCGATCCCCGGCGGCTCGGCCAGCGGTGGGGAAAGCCTCACAGACGCCTCCAGGTGGCACGGGGAATCAACATCGTCAGTATCATTGATCGTCAGGGCATTGTCTATCAAGGGGATCGCATGAGCCGCGAAGCAGACGCAGAACCGGCCCGCGGGTCGGATACGGGGCCGGACACCGGGCCGGACACCGAGATCGCCATGACGCCGATCGGCTACGTGCAGACCCGCTACCTGCGCGTTCAGGACGCCCCGCCGCAGGCCACGATGGCGTACGGGGAGCGGGGACGGATCGTGGTGTTCGACGACTTCGTGGCGGGCTTGGACGGCCTGCGCGCCGGGCAGTACGTCTGGCTGCTGACCTGGCTGCACGACCAGACGGATGAGGAGGCCGCACCGCTGCGCTGCGTGCCGCGCGGCTGGTCGGACAGCGGGCGGACGACCGGGGTGTACGCCACGCGCACGCCGAACCGGCACAACCGGATCGGGATGAGCCTGGTGCGGCTCGGCGGGATCGGCGAGGGGGCGCTGCTGTTCGAGGGGGTGGATCTGGTGCACGGGACGCCGGTGCTGGATATCAAGCCTTATTCGACGGAGTCCGATACGCCGCCGGAGCTGCGGGATTAGGCCACCAGCCGTCCCAGCAACTCCCGTAGTGTGTCCCGCTCGTCCGGGGCGAGCGGCGCCAGGAAATCCTCCTGCGCCAGATCCACCAGTTTCCGCAGTTGCTTCAGCTGCGCCACGCCGACCGGCGTCAGGTACAGCGCGAACGAGCGGCGGTCCTTGCCTCGGCGCCGCTCCAGTAGGCCGGCTCGCTCCAGGTCGTCGGTGACCGCGACCACCGTGGTGCGGTCTATGCCCAGGCGCGCGCCCACCACCCGCTGGTTCTGGCCCGGTTCGAGCTCCACCAGGTTCAGCACCCCGAAGTGGCGCAGGGTCAGGCCGAAGGGGCCCAGGGCCTCGTGGGCCAGGGCGGTGACGCGCTGGGCTGCCTTCCGCGCCAGGAACACGTACGACTCCCGGACCGAGGCCGGGAGCGAGACGAAGAACAGCGGGTCGTCGTCGTCCGACGCTGGTTCCTGCACTTCCGCCTCCCCTTGACGTTGTTCTCGGGCATCCTACATATTCTGATCTGTCAGTGTGGCTGACGATCAGTTTACTGTTGAACTGGCGAAGGGACGGCTTTCATGCTTCTCGATCCGCCCGCCGAAGGTGTGCCGCAGGCCGACGAGCTCCTGCGGGCCGCGATGGAATGGCACTTCTCGCCGGAGACCGGCAGCCCGTACTGGGTCGGGCGGGCCAAGGAGCTCGACTTCGATCCGCGCGCCGACGTGACCACCGTCGCCGACCTGCGCCTGTTCGCGAAGGTCGCGATCGACTGGAGCGCGGTGCCGGCCGGGCAGCTGATCCCGCGCGGCTGTCTGGAGCGCGGAGACGAGTTCGGGGTCTACGAGTCCGGCGGTGCGACCGGCGCTCCCAAGCGCATCGTGGATGCGACCTCGCGGGCCGGGGCCGTGCGCTGGCAGAGCCGGATGCTCGACGAGCAGGGGTTCCCGGCCGGGGAGGGCAGTTGGCTGCACATCGGACCGACCGGCCCGCACATCATGGCCAAGAACGTCCGGAACCTGGCCCACCGCCGCGGCTACCTGTGCAACTACGTCGACCTGGACCCACGCTGGGTCCGCCGCTGTCTGGCCGAGGGCCGCCGCGAGGACTTCCAGCGCTACGTCGACCACATCTTCGACCAGGTCCGCGACGTGGTCGCCAGCCAGCCGGTCCGGGCGATCTCCAGCACGCCGCGCATGCTGGAGCTGCTCACCGCCCGCACCGACGTCCTGCCGCGGCTGCGCGAGACGGTGCGCGGCGTCATCTGGGGCGGCACCAGCGCCGACGGCGAGACCCTGCGCCTGCTCCAGGAGGAGGTGTTCCCCGAGGCCACCGTGCGCGGCGTCTACGGCAACACCATGATGGGGATCGCGCCGCAGCGCAGCCCGCTGCCGGACGACAAGGCCGTGTGCGTCTTCCGGCCCTTCCACCCCTACAGCATCGTCGAGCTCGTCGATCCGGAGGACCCGGACCGTGCCGTGGACGTCGACGAGGAGGGACGCGTGCGGGTCACGGTGCTGTCCCGCGACTTCTTCGCGCCGCCGACGCTGGAACGCGACCTGGCGATCAGGCGGGCCACGGCGCCCGGCTGGGCCGGCTTGGAGCTGTCCCAGGTGCGTCCCTACGAACCGGCCGGGACGAAGGTCATCGAGGGCGTGTACTGATGAGCCCGGAGATACCGGTCATCCGCGCGGGCCGGCCCGCACGGTCGGCGTCGACGTCGGTGCTGGCCGGGGTGGACGGCACGCCGCTGGCCACGGTCCACCAGGCGCCACCGCTGCTCGGCCGGCTCACCGTCGCCGAGGCCCGCGACGCCGCCGAGAGCGCCGATACCCTTCCCGATCCCGCGATCTTCCGCCGCGCGGGCGAGCTGTTCGCCACCGCCGAACTGGCCGGGCTGGGTCCGAAAGAGTACTGCGACCTGCAGGCCCGCGCGGCCGGCGTCCCGATCGGCGTGGCCCGGCACTCCCTGGACGACATGGTCCACAGCTTCGCCAACGCCGCCCCGCGCGCCGCGGCCGAGCGTCCGGTCGGCGCCGCCCCCGACGCGGCAGCCTGCGCCCCCGGCCAGGTCCTGCCGCTGTGGACGCGGCGCGGCGACGTGCTAGCGGTCGTGGCGCCCAGCAACAACCCCGGCACCCACACCCAGTGGCTGGTCGCGCTGGCCTGCGGCTACCGTCTGGTGATCCGCCCCGGCAGCCGCGACCCGCTGACCCCGGCCCGCATGGTCGCCGCCCTGCTGGAAGCCGGCATCGAGCCCTCCGCCTTGTCGCTGCTGCCCGGCGGCCACGCTCTCGGCGACGCCCTCGTGGAGACCGCCGACCTGAGCATGGTGTTCGGCGGCGACCAGGCCGCGCGCCGCTACGCCGGCGACCGCCGGGTCATCCTGCGCGGGCCCGGCCGCTCCAAGGTCCTGCACAGCGGCGAGCTCACCGAGGCGGTCCTCGACACCGTCGTCGCCTCGGCGACCCACGACGCCGGCCTGCGGTGCACCTGCGCCACCGCGGTGTTCACCGACTCCGACCCGCGCGAGCTGGCCGAGGCGCTCGCCGACCGGATGGCGCCGCTCACCGCCGCGCCGCCGCAGGACGACCGGGCGCGGCTGCCGGTGCTCCCGGCGGCCGAGGCGTACGCCATGCGGGACTCGCTGGCCTCCCGCCTGGCAGGGGCCGAAGACGTCGCGGCCGCGCGATACCCCGACGGCCCGGTCGCAGAACTCGGAGACGGGTCGGCCGCGCTGCGGCCCGCGGTCCTGCTGTGCGACCGCGTGGACCACCCCGGCTCCCGGATCGAGATGCCGTTCCCGTGCCTGTGGGTCCTGCCGTGGCGGCGCTCGGACGGGCTGGCGCCGCTGGGGGAGACGCTGGCTCTGACCGTCTTGTCCGAAGACCCCGCGCTGGTCCGCGAGGCGCTGCGGCGCCCGGCGATCCGGAAGGTCCTGGCCGGACCGGTCCCGACCTGGACCGCCGGCGACACCAGCCCGCACGACGGATTCCTCAGCCACGAGCTGATGGAGGCGCGCGCGTACGGAACCACCTGAGCGACACCGGCGACACGAGCGAAACGAAGGAGTCCCCATGATACGGACCACCCTGGTGACCGGCGGCGGCAGCGGCATCGGCAAGGCGGTCGCGACGCTGTTCGCCGCCGACGGCGACCACGTCTTCATCACCGGCCGCCGCAAGGACCTGCTGGAAGCCGCGGCCGAGGAGATCGCCGGCACCGTCACCGCCATCGTCTGCGACCACACCGACCCCGACCAGCTGATCGCGCTGGCCGCCGAGCTCCCGCCGACCCTGGACGTCCTGGTCAACAACGCCGGCGGCAACCGCGACATGGAGGGCCCGCCGCCGGCCGGACTGCACGAGCTGGCCGCGCGCTGGCGGGCCAACCTGGAGGCGAACCTGCTCGCCGCCGTCCTGACCACCGCGGCCGTGGACGACCGGCTGGCCGAGGGCTCCGCCGTGGTCAACATCGGCTCGTTCGCCGCCGACCGCGGCGCCGGCTCCTACGGCGCGGCCAAGGCCGGGATGAACACCTGGAACATCTTCCTGGCCAAGCAGCTCGGCCCGCGCGGCATCACCTGCAACGTCGTCGCGCCCGGGTACATCGACGAGACAGAGTTCTTCCACGGCAGGAAAACCCCCGAATTCCACGCCGAGCGCGTCACCGAGACGCTCGTCCAGCGCGCCGGCAAGCCGGCCGACATCGCAGAAGCCGTGCGTTTCCTGGCCTCCCCGGCCGCCCGGCACATCACCTGCCAGGTGCTGCGCGTGGACGGCGGCGTCATCCACAGCCGCTGACGGCCCCCGGGCTCATTTGCCCATTGTCCGCGGCCCGGGGCGGGGGCGTACAACCGGATGCGTCGTGAACCGAACAGAGCCGAGTCCTGATTATCAGGACCACTGCTCGATGACTTCGACAGGGGGCGCCGCGACGATGGTCCGAATCCTGGAATACCGAGATCCGGTGGAGAACTGCCCGGGCTTTCTGGTCTACGACCGGACCGACTGCCGGCTGGCCGCCGGCGGCTGCCGGCTCACCCCGGGCCTGTCCGTGGACACGCTGCGCGAGCTCGCCGCGCGCATGACCCTCAAACAGCGGGTGCTCGGCGTCAACGTCGACGGGGCCAAATGCGGGCTGGCCTACGACCCGGCCGGACCGCACCGCGACGCCGTGCTCCGCAGATTCCTGGCCTTCCTGGCCGAGGAACTGCGCACCCGCTTCAGCATGGGCGCCGACATGGGTACCCGCTTCGAGAACCTCGACCGGCTGGCCGCCGCCGTCGGCGCGGGCTCGGCCAAGTCGGCCGTGCGCACCGCGCAGCACCTGACCGAGGAGGACTTCCGCGCCCGGATGGCGGTCCTGTCGGCCCCGGTCGGCCCGCTGAGCGTGGGCGACCGCCGCGCCGGGCACGCCCTGGCCTTCGCCGCGCTGACCGCCGCGGACCTGGAAGGGCTGCGCCGGGACCGCATGACCGTCTCCGTCCAGGGCTTCGGCAACCTCGGCCGGCCCGCCGCGCTCGCCCTGGCCGAGGCCGGGGTGCGGATCACCGCCATCGCCGACGAGCACGGCTGCCGGGTCGCCGGGGCCGGGCTCGACGTGCGCGCCATGCTCGCGCGGGACATCACCTGCCCGGTGCCCGAGCTGCCCGGCGGCGGCCGGGTCCTGCCCCGCGAGGCCGTCCTGGACCTGCCCGCCGACGTGCTTATCCTGGCCGGCTGCGCCGACGCCGTGCCGGCGGCGCGCGCCGGCGAGCTGTCCGCGGCCGTGGTCGCGGTCGGCGCCAACTGCGGGCTCAGCGAGCAGGCCGAGACGCTGCTGACCGAGCGCGGCGTGACCGTCGTCCCGGACTTCATCGGCGGCGTCGGCGGGTCGGCGTCGATGGAGGCGCTGTTCGGCCCGCGCGCCACGCCCGAGCCGCGCGAGGTGCTCGACGGCGTCGCCGGCATCATGCGCGAACTGGTCGGCGACGTGCTGGCCGGCGCGCGCGAACGGGGGCTGCCGACCCGCCAGGTCGCGCTGGACATGGCGCAGGCCTCGATGGTCGACCCCGACGAGCGGCCCTACGGGTCCTGTCCGTACCGCGTCACCGCGCCGGTCCCCAGCGGCCGGCGCGGCCGGACCACCAGCGCACACCCAGGGAGCGTGAGCACCATGACGACCACCAGCACCGCCGCCGGCCGCGAACCGGTGGGCGGCCCGGACCTGCCCGACTCCTCCGGCCCCTCCGGCTCTTCCGTCGTCTCCGACCTGGCCGGCGACTGCGGCCACGCGCACGGCCACATCACCGACTCGCGGTTCTACGGCCACAACTACGGGACCGAGTCGAGCCGGCGCATCTTCTGCGACCGCTGCCGCTTCCAGCGCTGGCTGGACGTGGAGGCGGCGCTCGCGCTGAGCGAGGCCGACCTCGGCGTCATCCCCAAGCCGGCGGCCGAGGCGATCGCCCGCGCGGCCCGGGTGGAGCTGCTGGACCTGGACGGGGTCCGGGCCGAGATCCGGCGCACCTCGCACTCGCTGGTGGCGTTTCTGCGGGCGTTCCAGTCGGTGTGCGAGGACGGGGCCGGCGAGTTCGTGCACTACGGCGCGACCACCCAGGACATCCAGGACACCGCGCAGTCCCTGGAGATGCGCGACGTCCTGGACCAGCTCACGGTGTCCTTGCGCCACATGCTCGACCGGCTGGCCGAGCTGGCCGAGGAGAACGCCGAGAGCGTCTGCCTGGGCCGCACCCACGCGCAGCCGGCGCTGCCGATGGGCTTCGGGCTGAAGATCAGCGGCTGGATCGACGAGCTGCTGCGGCACCTGGAGCGGGTCGAGCAGATGCGGCCGCGGGTCCTGGTGGCGCAGCTGTTCGGCGGCGTCGGGACCATGGCAGGGTTCGGCGAGCAGGCCCTGCCGCTGCTGGAGGCCTTCGCGCTGCGGCTGGGGCTGGTCGCCCCGGCCATCGGCTGGCACGTGTCCCGGGACCGGGTCGCCGAGTACGTGACCGGGCTGGCGATGGTCGCCGGCACCCTGGGCCGCATCGCCGACGAGATCCGGCTGCTGTCCCGCCCGGAGTTCGGGGAGGTGGAGCTGGGCTGGCGCTACGGCCAGGTCGGCAGCAGCACCATGCCGCACAAGCGGAACCCCGAGGCCTGCGAGCACGCGGTGGTGATGGCCCGGCTGGCGGCCTCCCAGGTGGCGAACGCCATGGCGTGCCTGGGCGGGGACAACGAGCGGGACTCGCGGACCCTGCGCATCGAATGGGCCTGCGTCCCGGACGTCTCGCACTACACGCTGTCGGCCTGCGAGCTGGTGACCCGGGTCCTGGACGGCCTGGCGGTGCGGTCCGAGCGGCTGCGCGACAACGTCGGGGACGTCGCCGAACAGGTGGCCACCGAGCGGCTGATGCTGGTGCTCGGCCAGACCATGGGCAAGCAGAGCGCGCACCACTTCGTGTACGAACTCGCCCAGACGGCCCGGCAGGAGGGCGGTTCGCTGCGCGAGTCGCTGCGCAGCAAGACCGAGCTGGCCGAGGCCGAGCTGGACCGGATCTTCGACCCGGCCGGGTACCTCGGGCAGTCCGCGGCGCTGACCGGGCGGGTGGTGGCGCGGGCCCGGGCGGTGCTGGCGCTGGCGGCGGACGGTTCGCGGGGTCCGGCAGGCCCCGCCGAGCCGGCTGGTTCGGCCGGCCCGGCTGGTTCGGCCGGCCCGGCCGATCCCGTCGTACTCGGCGGTCCGTCGTGACCGTCGTGACCGTCCAGGATCTGTCGCAGGTCGAGGAGATCGTGCTGCCCCGTTCGCTGTTCGCGTGCGTCGCCTCCCACGTCGTGCGCAAGCTCACCGGCCACTACATCGAGGGCGAGACGCCGGAGACGAAGGCCTTCGGGATGCTCGCCGGGGCGCCGGCCGGCGGGGCCCTGGCGGTGCGCGCGGTGTTCCCGCTGCTCGCGAACATGCGGCACGACCAGGCCCGCCGCCAGGAGATGGACGAGGTGGTCGACGCCTTCGCCATCCCGTCGCAGACCCCGAACGAGCAGCGCGGCTGGATCGCCGACCCGCGCGAGCTGATGGCGGTGGAGCAGGCCTGCGACGACACCGGCTGGGTGGTGTTCGGGAACTACCACACCCACCGCGTGGCCTGGGACCACGACCCGCTGCGCGACACCTGCACCGGCCTGGACCGCGCGCTGGCCGCCGAGTCCGGCCAGTGGACCTTCGTCTATTCCGCCGTCGACCTGCACCGCCCCCGGCTGCGCGCGTTCTTCGAGGGCGACAACGCCCGCGAGGTGCCCATCCGGCTGGTGCCCCGCGACAACGCATCGAGAGGATGACCCGCCATGGATCGCACGGAGTCCTACCGCCAGGTGGTCGCGTTCCACCGCCACGAATGCCCGGGCGCCGCGCTCGGCCTGCGCGTCGCCGAGGCCGCGCTGGCCCGCGTCGGCGTCGCCGCCGGCGATCCGGCCCTGCTGGTCGTCGCCGAGACCGACACCTGCGCCGTGGACGCGCTGCAGGTACTGACCGGCTGCACGGTCGGCAAACGCAACCTCGTGCTCGAGGACACCGGCCGCCGGGTGTTCACGTTCTGGGCTCCCGGCACCGACCTGGGCCTGCGCATCCGGGCCAAGGCCGGCAGCATCGCCTTCCGGGACGCGGAGGTCCAGGAGTTGGCCGAACGCATCGAGCAGGGCCAGGCCACCCCCGAGGAGCAGGCGCGCTTCGCCGGGATCCAGGCCGACCGCACCGCGCGGCTGCTGGAGCTGCCGGAGGCGGACATCCTCGTGGTGGACGAGGTGAAGGCGCCGGTCCCGACGCGCAAGCTGGTCGCGGCCGTGGAGCCGTGCGTGGAGTGCGGGGAGCCGACCAGCGTGGAGACGCTGCACGACCACCGCGGGCGCATGGTGTGCCCGGCGTGCCACCTGGCGGCGCACGGCGGCGTGCTGCCGGCCGGGCACGGCGACCACGGGCACCACCCGCTGAGCCAGGCCGGGCAGGGCCACGGCCACGAACATGAACACGGCCACGAACACCAGCATCAGCACGACCACCAGCGCGAACACCAGCACTGAGCCCGATCCGACCCGGGGGGGGGGGGGGGGGGGGGGGGGGGGGGGGGGCGGCCCGCCCCCCCCGCCCCCCCCCCCCCCCCCGCGCCGCCCCCCCCCCCCCCCGCCGCCCCCCCCCCCCCCCCCCCCGGCCGCCCCCCCCCCCCCCCGCCCCCCGCCGCGGGCCGCCCCCCCCCCCCCCCCCCCCCCCCCCCCCCCCCCCGCCGCGCTATTCGAGCACGTCGACGCCCCGCGGCCGCGCTGCCACGATGGCGGCTGCCGAGCAGGTACAACCGGTCCTTTCACGGAAAAGGAGTCGGAATCGTGGCTTATCCCTGGGTCGCCGCCCTCCACTACTTGAGCACGGCGTTCATGCCGGTCTTCGGCGCGGCCGCGGCCCTGACGGCGCTCGCCGGACTGGTGGTCTGCCTGCGGGCGGCACGGCGGCGGCCCGAGCCGCGCGTGGCGCCGATCCCGAGGCAGCGCGCGAGCCACGAGGGAGTGACGCGGCGATGAGCCCTGCGATGCGGCGCCGGCTGGAGGCGGTCGGCAAGGCGATGCTGGCCGGGATGACGGCCTACGCGTGGTACTGGTCGCCGGCCACGCGGACTCGACGGCGCGAGCCTCAGAAGACGCCTCCGAAGACGCCTGAGAAGACGCGTCAGAGCGAGCCTCAGGACCCTGCGGACAAGCCCGCTGAGCAGCCGAGCACGCTGGCCGGACCGCCGCCCGGGCACCCGGAGCGGATGCCGCGGCGGACACGGCTCAGCCGGGTCGAGCGGGCGTTGTTCAGGCAGCTGGAGCGCACCGGTAAGGACGGCTGAGGGCGGCTGCGCCTGGAGCGATCGGCGGGCGACGTGCCCACCGGCGGGTGAATCACGACTGCGGCGCGGTCGGGCTGCTGGGATGAGGTGGCTCGATATCCGAAGCTGTGCTGCCAGGAGGATTCCATGGCGTTCCGACGCTCTCCGGGGACCGCGCTCGGCGCGGTCCTGACCACGGCCTGCCTGCTGCCGTCCATGACGATCAGCTCCGCAGCAGCCGCCGACATCCCCGCCGCCGGAGCGGTGACAACCCTGTACGAGCACGCCGCGGCTGTCCTCACCTGCGGCGGTCACAAGTACGATCTCGATCTCGATGGCGTGGGCCAGTTCCTCACCGGAGACCCCAGAACATCCCATGGCGGGACCGTTACCCCCCTGATCACCACCGAAGAGGACTTGGTGGGCTACAGTCCCGCCTTCGGAAAGTTCGCCGCCCATGAGTCCGCACCGGCGACCGGGTCACTGAACGCGCCTGCGCACGGCAGCGGGGTGATCGCCGAAACCCTGGCGATGAACCTGACCCTCACCCTCGGGCACAACCCGTGCCGGCCCGCCACTCGCTCCGCAGGACCCGTCACGGCCCGCACCCTTGAGCCGGTCAAGCTGGTCGCCGACACCACGTCGTTTCCGCCGCCTCCGCAGGGGAGCAACCCCGATGGCTCGCCGACCGGTGGTGTGCTGTACAGCCTGCAGAGCCCCATCAAGATCGGGCTCCCCGGCGGTCAGCCGTCGGATCCGGGGTTCATGCAGTTGCAGGGGATGAACATCAATGTGGGACAGGTGCTCGGCTGAGGCGGGCCGACCCGGCTGTCAGCTCGAGGGCGCAGTCCGCGGGGGAGTGGCCGACGACAGCTCCGATCCCTCGGCGGCACCGTCCTGTGCACCGGGCCCACCGGGCCCACCGGACGCACTCGACGCCCCGCCTCCCGCCGCGTCAGCCTCGACCCGCGCCTGCGCCCCCGACATCGTCCGCAGCGGCAGCTCCGGCAGGAAGCAGATCACGATCATGCTGACCGCCATGATCGCCGCGACCGCCAGGAACACCACGCTCATCGCCCCGGAGAAGCCGGTCTTGTAGGGGTGCGCCAGGACCGGCGGCAGCGTGCCCACGAACGCGGTGTCGTTCAGCACCCGGACGGCCCCGCCGGCCAGCTGCTGCTGGTGCGTCGCCGCCGCGGCGGCGAAGCCGGGGGTCTGCGAGGCCGTCCGCAGGGCGCTGTTGATGTGGTCGCCGAGGGTGCTGAACAGGATCGACAGGAACACCGCGGCGCCCAGGGTGCCGCCCATCGACTGGAAGAAGGTCATCGAGGAGGTCGCCACGCCGATCTCGGCCGGGCGGGCCGAGTTCTGCACCGCGACGATCAGCGGCTGCATGCTGCCGCCCACGCCCAGGCCCATCAGGAGCATCACCAGCATGGTCTGCCAGACCGGGGTGTCCGCGCCGATCGTGGCGAACAGCAGCAGCGCCACCAGGATCAGGAACGTGCCGGCGACCGGGAAGATCCGGTAGCGGCCGGTGCGCATGATCGCCTGGCCGCAGACCACCGAGCTGACCATCAGGCCGGCCACCAGCGGCAGCATCTCCAAGCCGGCCTTGGTGGGCGAGCCGCCCTTCACGATCTGCAGGTACAACGGCACCACCAGCAGTCCGCCGTACATCGCCATGCCCAGGACGAAGGTGCTGGTCGTGGCGATCGAGTACGTGCGCGTGCCGAACAGGCGCAGCGGGATGAGCGCGTCGTCGCCGTAGCGCTTCTCGGAGTACAGGAACGCCGCCAGGCCCGCGCCGCCGACGAGGTAGCAAGCCACCGCGCTCCCGGAGCCCCAGCCCCAGGTGCGGCCGTTGGTGGCGACGATCAGCAGCGGCACCATGCCGGCGGCCAGGGCCGCGGCTCCCGGCCAGTCGATGCGGCGCCGGGTGTGGTGCGCCGGCAGGTGCAGGTTCTTGGCGACCAGGACGAACGCCGCCGCGGCGATCGGGACGTTCACGTAGAAGATCCAGCGCCAGCCCGACACGCCCAGGATGTGGTGCGCCCCGGCGAAGAACCCGCCGAGGACCGGGCCCAGGACGCTGGAGGTGGCGAACATCGCCAGCGAGTAGCCCTGGTACTTCGCGCGCTCCCGGGGCGGCACGATGTCCCCGATGATCGCCAGCGACAGCGCGAACAGCCCGCCGGCCCCCAGGCCCTGCACCGCGCGGAACACCGCGAGCTGGTACATCGACTGGGCCAGCCCGCACAGCACCGAGCCGGTGATGAACACGCCGATCGCGAACAGCATGAACGGCCGGCGCCCGTACATGTCGGACAGCTTGCCGTACAGCGGCGTGGTGATGGTCGAGGTGATCAGGAACGCGGTCGTCGCCCAGGCCTGGAGGGAGAAACCCCGAAGGTCGTCGGCCACGGTGCGCATCGCCACACTGACGATCGTCTGGTCCAGCGAGGCCAGGAAGATCGCCATCAGCAGCCCGGACAGGATCGTCAGGATCTGCCGGTGCGTGAAGACGCCGGTCTCTTCCGCCGCTGCGGGGGCTGGGTCGGTCATGGCCTCAAGGCTCGGCCCGGCGGCGGTGAGCGTCAATGTGCTGAATCGCCCTTCGGGGGCTTCTGGCGCGATCCGGCGTTCGGCGACCTTTCACCGCACTGCGGGCGGCACCCATACTTGCCGCGCGATTCACCCCAAGGCAGCACTTCGGAGGCCCGCAATGACAGAACTGGGAAGCGCCGACACGGTCTACACGAGTTCGGCCTACCGCACCATCGATGTCGGTTCGCTCATGCGGACCGGACATCCCGACATCGCCGAGGGCGACGAGCACATCGTCTCCGTGGTGCGCGGGATGCGCGCCCGGCTGGGGCGCCCGCTGCGGGTGCTGGACGTCGGCTCCGGCTCCGGCGACCTGAGCCTGCTGCTGGTCAGGGCGCTGCCGGACACCGCCGTCATCGCCAACGACATCGCCGCCAACCCGCTGGCGCAGGCCCGGGACAAGCTCGCGCCGTACCCCACCGCCTCGGTCAGCTTCGAGCGCTTCGAGGACTACTCCGGCGAGGTGGACGTGGTCGTGTCCTGGGGCACCCACCACCACCTGAGCCACGACTACCTCAAGCACGTCGCCGAGATCCTGTCCCCGGACGGCGTGCTGATCATCGGCGACGAGTTCTGCCCGGAGTACCTCAGCGACACCGACCAGAAGCGCCTGGCGCAGTCCGAGGAGATCGAGGTGGTCGACGGCTACCTGTTCGACAGCGCCGCCGACGTCGAGTCCTACCGGTCCACCGGTCGGGTCCCGGACTGGAACGAGGGCCTGGAGCAGGCGCGCCGGCTGGCGCTGTGGCACTGGTACAAGTTCGTCATCGACTTCGCCGTGGCCCACGAGGCCTGGACGGTGGTCATGGCCGAACTCGCCATCTGCCGCGACGACCTGGAGACCGGCAACGCCGACGAGCACAAGACCTCGCCGTACCTGCTGGAGCGGGAACTGGAGCTGAACGGCTTCAGCGTCGTCGAGCGCGCCGTCATCGGCGACCGCCCGGTGGAGCTGAGCAGCTTCGTGCTCTACACCTGCCGCCCGCCGGCTGTCCCGGACGTACGGACCGGGGCGTGAGCACCGGCTTCCGGCCGGGCGAGGCGGCCTGGGAGACCCCGGAGAAGATCGGGGCCGCCCTGGCCCACTTCGAGGGCCTGATCCCCGGCTGGCGCGCGCCGGCGGCCTACGGAGTGGCCTGCGTGGTGCCGCCGGGCGCGGCCCGCTTCCCGGTGGTGAACCGCGACGACCACGCGCTGCCGGCGGTGGTGCTGGGGCTGGTCGTGGGCCGCGTGGACGAGACCGGGACGTACCCGCTGAGCGTGGACCGGCTGGACCGGGCGATCGCGACCCTGGCCCCGGCCGAGGCCGCGGCCATGTATCAGCACCCGAACATCGCGGCCTGGCGGGAGCTGCGCGCCGAGCTGGCCGCCGATCCGCTGGCGCGGGCGGTCGCGGTGTTCGTCGCAGACCTCGATGACCCGTCCAGCGGACCCCACGACGACGTGCTCAGAGCGCGGCTGACGGCCTGACGGAGGCAGGCGCGACCCAAAACAGGGCGGCTCCCTTGGGGGCCGCCCTGTTGGCGTGTGCGAGTGGCGTGTGCGAGTAGCGTATGCAAGGCCTGCGAAGACCGAGAGACTCAGCCCACGGATATCGGGACGCTCGAGGGCCCGCGGCCGTTGAGGCGGCCGTTCCACTCCGGCTCGCCGGCCAGCGCCACGTCCGGGAAGCGCCGGACGAACCGCCCGAACGCCTCCTGCCCCTGCATCCGGGCCAGGGCGGCCCCGAAGCAGGTGTGGATCCCGCGCGCGAACGACAGGTGCTCGCTGGCCCGGTGCCGGCGCAGCACCAGCTCGTCGGCGTCCGGTCCCCAGTGCGCCGGGTCGTGGTTGGCCGCGGCCAGCGACATCACCACCGGCGTGCCCTTGTCGACCTTGTGGCCGTCGATCTCCAGGTCCTCCAGGGCGATCCGGCCGGTCAGCTGCAGCGGCGCCTCGTAGCGCAGCAGCTCCTCCTCCGCGGCGCCGTCCAGGCCCGGGTCGGCCCGCAGGTCGGCGAGCTGGTCCGGGTGGCGCAGCAGGGCCAGCAGGCCGTGCGCCAGGTGGTTCGCGGTCGGCTCGTGGGCCGAGACGTGCAGCAGGATGATGTGGTCGATGAGCTCGTCCGGGGCCAGCCCGGCGCCGTCGGCCTCGGCGGCGATCATGCCGCTGATGAGGTCGTCGGCCGGCCGGCGCTTCTTGTGCGCCACGACGTCCACCAGGAAGTCGCGCATCGCGTTGCGGGAGTCGGCGATCGCCTGCGTCACCTCGGGGGTCTGCACCGGCTCGGTGACGTTGACGATGTCCGAGGTCCAGCCCAGCACCGTCTGGCGGTCCTCGACCGGCATGCCGAGTATCTCCGAGATCGCCAGGTACGGCAGCGGCTCGGCCACCTCCTTGACGAAGTCGAACTCGCCCTTGTCGGCCACCTCGTCCATCAGCTCGTCCAGCAGCGCCAGCATCCGCGGCCGGAACCGTTCGACGAACGGCGGCGTGAACGCCTTGGCCAGCAGCTTGCGCAGCCGGGTGTGGTCCGGCGGGTCGCGGAAGAGGATCACCGGGATGTAGTTCGGGTCCTGCTCCTCGACGACCATCACGCTCGCGTTGCGGTGGTCCACGCTGTAGCGCTCGGTGTCGCGCAGCGCGGTGTTGATGTCGTCGTAGCGCGTGAGCATCCAGAACCCGATCGGGCTCCGGTACACCGGCTCCTCCTCCCGGAGGGCCTTGAGCTGCGGATAAGGGTTCTTCACGTAGTCCGGATCGAACGGGTTGTACATAACGGTCATGACCGGCCCCTTCCGGCGGCGGATTGGCTGGACGCGGGTTGGCTGGACGCGGGTCGGCCGGATGCCAGTCGGCCGGACCCGGACTACGCGTGCGGCAGGCCCGCGGCGTGGAGGTCGTCGGCGTAGCGCACGAACTCGTTCTTCGGCGTGATCTTCTCCAGGCCCGGGATCAGCTCCATGGCGTACTCGACGGTGATCGCCGGGTTGATGGCCAGGATCTCCGCGGTCAGCCGGCGCGCGTACTCCTTGTCGCCCTCGCGCTGGTGGAACGCGGCCAGGGCGATGCGGGCCAGGATGTTGTCCTTGTTCTCGGAGCGGACCCTCTCGACCAGTTCCATGGACTCGGCTTTGCGGCCCGCGCTGTAGTTGATGTAGGACAGCGCCATCAGCAGCCCGTGCGGCGGGTGCGGGTCCAGGCGCAGGGCGCGCTTGATCGAGCGGCTGCCCTCCAGCGGCTTGCCGCCCTGGGAAAGGGCGATGCCGCGCAGCGCGTGCGGCCAGGTGACGCTGGGCTCCAGCTCGATGGCCCGGTCCTCGTGCTTGACGGCGTTCTGCCAGTTCCCGCGGACCAGCTCCACCACGCCCAGGATGGCGTGCGAGACGCCGGAGTCCTCGTCCAGCTCCACGCCCTTGGACGCCAGCTTCTTGGCGGTGTCCAGCAGCGTCGGGTCCATGCTCCAGCCCTGCGAGTGCTCCTGGGTGTAGGTGCCGGCCAGCATCCCGTAGCCGCCGGGCAGCTCCGGCTCCAGCTCCACGGCCCGGGCGAACAGCTCCCTGGCCTTCATCAGGTCGTCGCGGGTGAGCTGGCGCAGGTGGTAGTAGCCGCGCCACAGGCACTCGATGGCGCCGGCCGAGGCCGTGGTCTCCAGCCGCCTGAGCTCGGCGGCCTCCAGCTCGAAGCCGACCGCGACCAGGATGTTCTCCACGATCTCGGCCCGCACCGCGGACAGCTCGGCCAGGTCCGGCTGGTAGTCCTTCTCCCACAGGGTCTGCTCGCTGCCGGCCTCCACGAGCTGCACGCCGACCTGGATCGCGGACCCCTCGCGCTGCACGGTGCCGCGCAGCACGTACCGGACACCCAGCTCGGTGCCGATCTGCCGCGCGGGGATGTCGGTGTCCCGATAGGTGAAGGCGGTCTCCGAGGAGATGACGAAGACGTAGCGGCTGCTGCGCGCCAGGGCGCCGGTCAGCTCCTCGGTGACACCGTCGGTCAGGTAGTCCTGCTCGGGATCCTTGCTGACGTTCACGAACGGCAGGACCACGATGGACGGGCCGTCCGGCGGCCGGGGATTCTTCGGCGGCGCGCTCACGCCCAGGGTGTCGATCACGAAACCCTTCAGGCGCGGTCGCACATCCCAGACGATTTTGGGCTTGGCCATGGCGTGTCGCTCCCTCCGCGCTCGGTGCGCGGGGCACAGCATGGGCGCGAAGGGATCGCTGGGGCAACGTGGAACAAATCATCGCCGCCAACTGGCGAGGATCCACAGTTGCGCACACCGCGACGGCGGTGAATACGCTGATGTTGACAGCAGGAGGTGGCACCGTGTACCGACCCGCCAACAGGATCTACCCCCGCCTGGCCTACGCCGACGAGGCGGCGGCGGCCGACTGGCTGGCGAAGGCCTTCGGCTTCGCCGAGAAGCACCGCAAGACGAACGACGACGGCTCGGCGCTGATCTGGCTGGAGCTCGACGGCTCGGCCCTGATGGTCTGCCGCAGCGGCCTGGGACTGAGCGCCCCGGGGGAGCTCAGCGGCGTGACAGAGAAGACCATCTGTTATGTGGACGACGTCACCGCGCACCACGCCACGGCGGTGGCCGCCGGCGCGGAGGTCGACCGGGAGTTGCAGGACACGCCCTGGGGCGACCGGCGGTATGAGGCGGTCGACCCCGAGGGGCATCGGTGGCACTTCGCGGAGCTGGTGGGGGAGGGGTGACAGAGGGCTGAGAGAGTTCGGCCGGTCGCCGGTCGCCGGTCGCCGGTCGCCTGCGAGAGTGCGGGCGGCCGGCGCCGGCCCGGAATCTCGCTCCCGCGAGGGTGTGGGCGACCGTCAGCGGTCTGAAATCAGCCGCCTGCCACCGCCGCCAGCAGGTACACCTCGTCCCCGGGCTGCAACTCCAACGTCGCGCCGGGGCGCCGCGTCACCATGTCGTTCAGCACCACCACGAAGCTCGGGTTCACGTCGCAGCCGCCGTTCAGCACCCGCTGCGCCAGCACCGGGAAGCGGTCGCGGAGCTGGTCGGTCAGTTCGGCCCAGGTGGTGGCTTCGACCTGCACCGTGCGGCGGGCCGGGCGGGACGGGTCCCCGCCGGGCAGCAGCACCCCCAGCGGCGCGGCCAGCGTGAGGTTCACCATGGCTCAGTCTCCTTTCGGGCTCATTCCATCGGCGGGCGGCCCCGGGCCAGCCGGAAGCCCAGGTCGCCGGCGTGGAAGCCGGCCGGTTCGGGGGATCGGTAGGCGTTGCGGCACATGTCGCTGTGGGCGAACACGCTGCCGCCGCGGGCGACGCGGTCCCCGGATACGCCGAAAGTGTTGGCGCTCCCCGTCCCGTCGCACACCGGATCGACCAGGTGCGAGCGGGCATAGAACCCGGCGTCGTAGGCGTCGTGGCACCACTCCCACACGTTCCCGTGCATGTCGTGAAGCCCCAGCCGGTTCGGGTCGCGGGTGCCCACCGGCTGGAGTGCGTCGCCGGAGTTCTTCGTGTACCAGGCGTACCGCGCGAGCTCGTCCTCGGTCGGACAGCACCATGGTCCCGCCGAGCCCGCCCCGCAGGCGAACTCCCATTCCGCCTCGGTCGGCAGCCGGGCGCCCATCCACAGCGCGAAGACGGCGGCGTCGGTCCAGGACACGTGTGTCACCGGCGTGTGGCGGCCGGTGCCGGTGACGGAGCGGTCGGGATCGAAGAGCTCGTATATCTCGGCCGTGACCTGGTGCCGCCCGAGAAGGTACGGCGAGAGCTCCACAGTGTGCCGCGGCGACTCGTTGTGGGTGTGGCTCGGGCCGGTCAGGTCGGTGCCCATCAGGAAGCCGCCGCCGGGGATCTCGGCCATGTCGTCGGCCAGGTAGTGCTCGAACCGCTCGGGCGCGCCGGCGAGCAGGCCGCGGGTCAGGAAGCGGTCGGCGACCTCGGCATCGCCCAGGGACCGCACCGCCCGCACCGCGGCCCACACCGCCGCGGTGTCCCGGCAGCGCGGACGGCCGTCGCGGCCGACGCCCAGCACCTCGCCGGCTTGGAGCACGACCTGGTCGCGGCTGAGCGTGTCCTCGTCGTCGGCCGCGGCGGCCGCGCCGATGTCGTCCAGGCCGCTCCCGCCGTCCGCGCCATCCACGCCGTCCACCCGCACCGGCAGCTCCCGGATCCCGCCGGGCGCCACCTCGTAGGCCCGCAGCACCGGCAGGTCCGGATTGCGCACCGACACCAGCAGGTGCCACAGCGAATCAAAGCACTGATTGTGCAGCTCGAAGTCGATCCGGGAGAAGTTCGCCGGGTGCCGGTTGTGGCTGTGGAACACCCCGACCTCGACCATGCCCCGCTCCCGGATCAGCTTCTGCAGCCGCCAGGCCTCCTCCGGCGGCGCCACGAAGCCGGCGTCGTCGTGGTTCCGGTAGTAGTCGCCGTACGCCTCGAACCGGGGCCGCCACTGGGTGCTGTTGCGCTCGTTGTCCTCGAACAGCACGAAGTCCGTCGGCGTCATGGTGTCCAGGTCCGAGATGAAGTACCCGAACGCCTTCGCCGGATGCCGGCGGCGCACCTCCTCCACCAGGGCCGCGTACAGGTCCTTGGAGATGCGGATGTGGTCCGGGCCCACCCCGGGCAGTGTCAGCGCCCTCATCGGGCCTCCCCTCCGCCGCGGGCGCCCTCGCGCAGCGCGCGCCGCAGGACCTTGCCGGAGCCGGTCTTGGGCAGCGCCGCCGTGAACGCGACGCTGCGCGGCAGCTTGTACCCGGCCAGGCGGGTCCGGGCGAAGCCGAGGACCGCGGCGGCGGTGACGTCCGGCCCGGCCGGGACCACGACCGCGTGCACCCGCTCGCCCCAGTGCTCGTCCGGCACGCCGACGACCGCGGCCTCGCTGACGTCCGGCGAGGCCTCCAGCGCGGCCTCCACCTCGGCCGGGTAGACGTTCATCCCGCCGCTGATGATCACGTCCTTCTTGCGGTCGACGATGTAGAGGTAGCCCTCGTCGTCCCGGTAGGCGATGTCGCCGACCGAGTGGTGCTCGCCGCGCCGGTCGGCCTCGTAGGCCTCGGGGGCGTTGCGATAGGCGACGAACATGCTCCGTGAGCGCACGAACACCTCGCCGTTGGTATGGGGCTGCCGCACGGCGGCGCCGGCATCGTCGTAGAGCACGACCTCCACGCCGGGCACCGGACGGCCGCACGATCCGGGCTTGCGCAGCTGGTCGCCCGGCGCGAGCGCGGTCGCCACCCCGGTCTCGGCCGAGCCGTAGACCTCCCACAGCGAGTCGGCGGGGAAGTCGGCGAGATAGGCGTGCTTCAAGGTCTGGCTCCACGGCGCGGCGTTGGCGACGAAGCGCTTCATGCTGGAGCGGTCGTAGCCGGCTTTGACCCCGGCCGGCAGCGCGCAGACCATCCGCATCGGCGTCGGCGCGCTGAACGAGGTGGTGACCCGGTGGGTGTCGACCAGGCGCAGCCAGTCGCGCGGGTCGAACCTGTACTGGACGACCAGCGTGTTGCCCAGGGCCTGCGCCATGGTCGCGAAGCGGGCCGGGCCGGAGTGGTAGAGCGGACCGGTGATCAGGTGGACGTCGTCGGGCTCGAAGCCCATCAGGGTGACCAGGGGCGTGCTCGCCGGGTCGGCCGGGCGGGGGCGGACGACGCCTTTGGGACGGCCGGTCGTGCCGGAGGTGTAGAAGATGTCTGAGTCCGGGGTGGCATCGGCGCCCGCCGGCGTTTCTGGGCCGGGCTGCCGGATCAGGCCGCTGGTGAGCGGGTTCTGATCGGCGCCGAAGCGCAGTATCTGCCGCAGGCCCGGGACCTCGGCCGGCAGCCGCTCGGCGAGCTCGCGCACCCGCTCGTCCTCGGCATCGACGCAGAGCACCTCGGCGCCGCTGTCCCGCAGGATGTGGGCGGCCTCGGGCACCGTCAGCGCCGGGTTCAGCGGCACCGCCACGGCCCGCAGCCGGCGGATCGCGCCGATCACGGTCAGCACGCCAGCCGAGTTCCGGCCGCACCAGGCGACGGTCGTGGCCGGCCGGACCGCGGCCGCGGCCAGCGTCCGGGCCGCGGCGCCGACGCGCGCGTCGAGTTCGGCGTACGTGTACCGGACAGCCTCCCGGTCCGGGCGGTCGTCGACGACGGCGATCCGGTCCGGCCGGGTCGCCGCCTGACGTGCGATGAGGTCCTGTCCCTCGGCGGACATCACGGCTGGATGTCGTCGCCGGCGGGGATGTCCGCGATGGGGTTCAGCACGCTGTTTTTGTATGCGGGGGCCCGGTGCGGGGTCAATGAAGCGGATCGCGCTTCCGGCCGGCGCGCGCGGGCGATCTCCGGCAGCTCCGGCCTCGGGCGAAGGCGGTTCCGGCCTCGGGCGCGGGCGGGCAGCAGGGCGCCGGCGGGCCTCAGAGCCGGGCGGGCAGCAGGGTGCCGGCGGGGCTCAGAGCCGGGCGGGCAGCAGTGCGCGGGCGTCGAGGTCCAGCGCGTGCCGGCCGTGCCGGTTGGCCATGGCCGCGAACATGCCGTCGCCGCGCTCGGTGCGCACCACGAGCGCCGAGGCGACGATCGCCATCAGCAGGCCGCCGAGGGCGTAGCGCCGGTAGTCGGTCCAGCAGGCCCCGTCCGTCACGGCGATCCCCGAGCCGCGCAGCACCTCGGCGTACAGGCGCACCATGTCGTCCTCGAGCTCGCGCCGGAGTTCACTGCGCACGCTGCCGCCCAGCAGATAGGCCAGATCCGTGACCCCCGGCTCGTGCGCGACGGTCTGCCAGTCGACCACGGTGATCCGGCCGTCCCGGACCATCAGGTTGTCGGCCCGGAAATCGCCGTGCACGACGGTGCGCGGCCCGGGCCGGTGCAGCAGATACCCGGCGACGTCCGGCGGAAACCGCTCGGCGAGCTCGGCGACGTCCGGATCGAGGCGGTCGCCGTAGCGGCGCAGGAAACGGCGGCAGGAGGCGGTCGCGAGCCCGGCCATGCCGGTCGCGCCGGCCCGGTCTGTGTGCGGCATCCAGGGCAGGCCCGCGACACCCGGATCGGCCCAGTGCGCGCCGTGCAGCCGCGCGAGTTCGACGACGGCGCCGGCGAGCTGGTCCGCATCGCAGCCCACGAGCTGATCGACCGGCCGGGCCGGCGCCAGGTCCTCCAGCAGCACGGCGTAGGCGCCGGTGGCGGCGTCGAAGGCGCTGTGATGGCAGGCGGGCAGGCTGACCGGCAGCGTCGGGGCCAGGTCGCGGTAGAACCCTGATTCGATCTCGTAGGAGCGGGTGACGGCCGCGGCCACGCGCGAGGACCGGTCGCCGGAGGGCACCTTGGCGACGCAGGACGGCGGGCCCGCCCCGGGGCGGTCGTAGACGAGGTGGAGGCGGTAGGTGTCGGCGACCTGGCCGGTGCCGATCGGGCACGCGGTGCAGGATACGACGCGCGCCGGACCGATGAGCGGGGCCAGCGCGCGGGTGCACCAGGCCGGGGTGATGTCCTTGATGGAGCTCGGGGCTGCCGGCGCGCCCTGATCGTGTTCGCCGAGCCGACCGACAAGTACGCCGCGCCGACCACCCTGTTCGCCGAGCCGCTCGCCGCCGCTCACCGGCCCGTTGTGATCGGCAGCTCGTACAGCCCCCGCAGCCCCATCGCCGGCTTCCACTTCAGCGCCGCGCCGTCCCCGCTGAAGTCCGGGAACCGCTCCAGCAGCCGCCGCAGCGCCACACCGCCCTCGATGCGGGCCAGGTTCGGGCCGGCGCAGAAGTGCGAGCCGAGAGCGAAGCCCAGGTGTTTGTTGTCGGCGCGTCCGACATCCAGCCGGTGCGGGTCGGGGAAGCGTTCGGGGTCGTGGTTCGCCGCGCCGATCAGCACGGTCACCGCGCGGCCCGCCGGTACCCGGACGCCGCCGACCTCGATCTCCTCCGGGGCGATGCGCCAGGCGGACTGGATCGGGGACTCGTAGCGGATGAACTCCTCGATCGCGGTGTTCATCAGGGCCGGGTCCTTCTGCAGCCGCTCGCGTTCGTCCGGGAAGCGGAGCAGGCAGGCGATCGCGTTGCCGATCAGGTTGGTGATGACCTCGTGGCCGGCCACCACCAGCATCAGTGTCAGGGTACGGACTTGCAGCTCGGTCAGCTCGCCGGCCTTCTGGCGCTCCAGCAGGCGGCTGATCAGGTCATCGCCCGGGTCGGCGGTCTTCCGGCGCAGCGTCTGGCCGATGTAGGCGTCGAACTCGTGGAACGCCTTGCGCATCCGGCCCAGGCCCGCGCCCTCGATCAGCGGGTCGACGAGCACGATGTAGCTGTCCGACCACTCCTGGAGCTTGTCGGCGTCCTCCGGCGGGAAACCCAGGAGCTCGGCGGCGATGAAGATCGGCAGCGGCCCGGCGAAGTCGGCGATCAGGTCGAAGCTGCCGCGCTCCTGCGCGCGGTCCAGCAGCCGGTCGACCCAGAACTCCATACGCGGCCGCAGTTTCTCGACCCGTATCCGACTCAGGTCGTAGGTGATCGCCGAGCGCATCCGCAGGTGGTCCTCGGCCGAGGCGGCGGTCAGCGTCGCGTCGAACGCCGCAGCCTCCTTCGGCGTGAAGTTCGCCATCTTGTACGTCATCCGGTTGCGGAACGAGGTGTCCAGCTTCCGGTCGGAGACGAAGCGCTGGTCGCGCAGTACCGCTTGGACCCCGGCGTAGGAGCTGACCATGTACGACCCGATGGGGCGGCTGTAGTAGACGGGAGCTTGAGCCCGCAGCCGGTCCAGCTGGGTATACGGGTCGCGGCGATAGGACAGTTCCATCGGGCGGTACTTCCCCGAGATCGGCCGCAGCGCCACCATCGGCCACTGCCAGTCGATCGCCTTACGGACTGCGCCGAGCATCTTCTGGTCTCCTCCGTTGTCTCCGCGCTGAGAGCCTTCCTGCCGAGCCGGTCAGGACGAAGCGGCAGCCGGCACCACCACGCCCGGCAGCTCCCCGTCGACATAGGCCCGCCACATCACCCGCCGCCGCGGCTTGCCGCTGGTGGTCCGCTGGATGGTCCGGCGCGGCACGTCGAGCACGACCCCGGCCGAGCCCTCGGCCACCCGCCGCACCACCTTGCGGGCCCCGGCCAGCCATTCCGGCTCGCCCTGCTCGATGACGACCACCGCCGTCGCCCCCTGCGCGGAGGCTCCCAGCAGCACTGCGAGCCGCGTCCGGGGGATGCCCTCGGCGACCAGCGCGGCCTCCACGTCCTCGGCGAAGACCGTCCGGCCGCGCACCTTCACGCTGTCGCCGAGCCTGCCGATCACGTACAGCTGGCCGCCGCGCAGGAACCCGGCGTCGCCGGTGTACAGCGCCTCGTCCTCGAACCGCGTCGGGGAACCGGTGCCGGCGGCGGCGACGTAGCCGGCGGTCAGCGAGGTGCCGCGCACCACGATCTCGCCGAGGCGGTCCTCCGGCAGCGGGACGCCTTCGTCGTCGACGACCGCCACCTCGACCCCGGTCAGCGGACGTCCGCATCCGACCACCTGCTGAAGCGAGTCCTCGTCGTCATCAGGGGACGGATCCACGGGGCTGCCCACCGCCAACGTCCGGGCGTCCACGGCGGCCGTGCTGAACTCCACATCCAGCGCCAAGCCGGTCACCGCCAGCGTCGCCTCGGCGATCCCGTAGGCCGGAAGCAGGGCCCTGCGATCGAACCCGCACGGCTCCAGCAGCGCCGTGAACCGGTCCAGCACCGCGGCGTCGACCCGCTCGGCGCCGACGATGACCGCCCGCCACTCTGACAGGTCCAGCCCGGCCAGCGCCTCCGGCTTCACGCGCCGCGTGATGTGCTCCAGCCCGAAGTTGGGCAGCGCGGTCAGCCGCGCGCCCGGGGCCGAGGGGCCACGGTCGAAGCAGCGTAGATACCGCGCCGGGTCGCGGACGAACCACTCCGGCCCCAGCAGATACAGGTCGCTCTGGTTCACCACCGGGGTCAGCAGGCAGCCGATCAACCCCATGTCATGGTGGATCGGCAGCCAGGAGGCGGTCGGGTCCTCCGGCGTCATCGCCAGCCACGCGCGGATCGCCGCGACGTTGGCCTCCAGCGAGGCGAACGGGACCGCGACCCCGCGCACCGTGCCGCTGGATCCGGACGTGAACTGCACCAGTGCCGTCTCGGCCCGCTTCACCGCCGGGATCCCGGCCGTGTCTTCGATCCCTGAGATCAGGTCGTCCACGGTGGTGACCTGGATCCCGGAATCGGCGAGCAGCGCCAGGAGCGGCTCGCGCAGCTCCGGCAGGGTCACCGCGGCGACCGGCCGGGCCGCGGCCGCGACCGCCTGCACGTGCGCGGCATAGCGCTGCGCGTCGTGGAACAGCAGCGGCGGCGCCACCGGGCACGGCACCGCCCCGGCGGCCATGACGCCGAACAACGTGGCGGCGAACTCCGGTCCGGAGCGGTGCACGATCAGCACCCGGTCCCCGGGCCCGACCCGGGCGCGCTGCAGGCCGTGCGCGACCCGGCCGGCGAAGGCCGCCAGGCCGGGGTAGGACCACGTGTCCCAGCCGTCGTCGGCGGCGAAGCGGACGCCGTGGCCGGGATGCGGTTCGTCGAGCCATGCGAGCAGCGGGATGGTGGCCATTGACCCAGACTCCTCGGTCGGTGAGACCCTAGGGCCGCCGCTGCACCGGATGCAGCGCTCCGCCCAGGGCGAGGATGACGCAGTGCGCTCGTGAGGGGCAATCACCGCATTGGAACACCAGGAGCGGGAGTTACGTGTGAGCACCGAAACAGAACTCGTCGACCAGGACACCCGGGCCCGGATCCGCTCGATCATCGTGGAGCTGGCACCGGAGCCCGATGGCGCACGCACCGACGGTGCCACGCGGCTCGTGGAGGACCTCGCCTACCACTCGCTGGCCCTGCTCGAACTCGGATTCACCTTGGAGGACGAGTTCGACCTGCCGCCCATCGACCAGGAGCAGGTGCAGCACATCACCACGGTCGAGGAGATCGTGGAGCTGGTGCTGGGCCTGCTCCCGTCGGACTCGGACAGCGAATAGCGCGACCGGCACGATCAGCTGCGATTGCTGCGGTCAGTTGCGATCAGCGCCATCAGTTCCCTGACAGCACGTCCCGGCCGGCTGCGGCCCGCGCGGCCAGCGCGACGTAGTCGGCCAGCAGATCGGCGGCCCATCGGCGCTCCAGCCGGGCGGCGTTGAAGAAGAACACCGCCCGGATGGCGCCGAATCGCTGGTAGAGCTGGAACTCCGCTTCGAAGCGGGTACCGAGGTTGTCCACCACGACCGCCTCGGCCGCCGCCCCGGCCACCGTGCGCGGCACGTCCTGCTGCGGGATCATCTGGAACATCACGTCGTCGGCGCGGCGGTCCGCCTCCTGGAACGCCGCGGCCGGCAGCAGCTGGTAGGGCAGCCCCTGGTGCACGTAGGCGGCCATCACCGTGTCATGGGCCCGCCGTACCAGGTCATCGAACCCTGATTCCCGCCCCAGCCGGGTCCGCAGCACCAACATGTTGGCCAGCAACCCGACCGTCTCCTGAGCCCGGGCATCGCCGCGGTTGGCCATGAACGAGGCGACGGCCAAGTCGTCCTCGCCGGTGGCCCGGTGCAGCACCGCGTAGTAGAGCGCGAGCATGACCGTGGGCAGCGTGGTGCGCCGGGCGCGCGCCACACGCTGAAGGGCGGCCACCGTCTGCGCGGAGATGTCGGCGCTCACGCTGCCGTCCACGCGCGGGGTGCCGGCCGGCGTCGGCCGCAGCGGGACACCGGGTGATTCGGCCCCGGTGAGCTGCCGCTCCCAGTACTCGTGGGCCGCCTTGGCCCGCTCGCCCCGCAGCCAGTCGTCCTGCCAGGCGCAGAAATCCGAGTACTGCCATCCCAGCTCCGGCAGCGGCGGCCGGCCAGCGTCCGTCAGCAGGCTGAGATCGCGCAGCACCAGGCCGCAGGACCAGCCGTCGGTGGCGGCGTGGTGCATGTTGAAGCACAGGACGTGGTCCTGGTCGTCCAGCCGCCACAGCGTGGTGCGCGTCGGCCATTTCTGCACGTCGATGGGTTCGCCGATCTCGGCCAGCACGGCGTGTTCGACCGTGGTGGTGAGGTCCACGACCGGCATCGGCGCGGCCTCCGGCGCCGGATGGACGTGCTGCGCCAGGCGCCGGCCGCGGCCGGACACCGTCGTGCGCAGGCTCTCGTGCCGCGCGGTCAGGGCACTGAGTCCCTCGGCGAGCAGGCCGTGATCCAGCGGCCCGCGCAGCCGCAGCACGATCGGCACGTTGGCCGCGCCCTGCTCGCCCCGGAATCGTTCCAGGACCCACAACAGCCGCTGGCCGACCGACGCCGGGAGGTCTCCGGCCGGCCCGGCTACCGCGGCCACACCGACACCGGCTGACTGCTGAAGCCACGCAGGACCAGGCTGTCCCGGCGCACCGCCGAGCCCCGGCGCGCGATCCCGCCGGTGGCCTCGACCAGCGCCCGCACCGCAGCTGTAAGTTCGAGCCTGGCCAGCTGCGCGCCGAGGCAGTAATGGTGTCCGAAGCCGAAGGCCAGATGCGCGTTGGAGGGGCGGTCCAGGCGGAACTCGTCGGGCTCGGCGAACACCTCGCCGTCCCGGTTCGCCGCGCCGAACAACACCAGCAGCCGGCTGCCCGCCGGCAGCGCGACGCCGCCGAGCTCGACCGGCTCCGTGGTGGCCCGCCACAGGCCCTGCACCGAGGTGTCGAAGCGCAGGGCCTCCTCCACCACGGCCGGCGCCAGGCCCGGGTCGTCCCACAGGCGCTTGGCCGCCTCGGGGAACGTGAGCAGCGCGTCGACCAGGTTCGTCAGCAGGTTGGTGGTGGTCTCGATGCCCGCCACGAGCAGGAAGACGCAGAACGCCAGCACCTCGTGGTCGGACAGGACCTCGCGGTCGGCGGCGGCCAGCCGGCCGAGCAGGTCAGTGCTGGGCTCGCTGCGACGCCGGGCGATCTCGCGCCGGAAGTAGCGCAGCATGTCATAGCCGCGGCCCAGCGCCGCGCGGGAGTCCTCATCGCCGCCCGGGGTGCTCAGGTCGTCGGTGACGGCCGAGGCCCATTCGCGGAACGTCGCGCGCATCTCGGTGGGCACCCCGAACAGCTCGGCCAGCACCAGCACCGGTAGCGGAGCGGCCAGGTCGTGGCAGACGTCGAACCCGCCCTCGCGGTGCTGGCGCTCCAGCGCGTCGGCCACGACCGACCGGGCCGCCTGCTCCACCAGCGGCGCCAGCCGGGCCAGGCCGGGCCCGCGGAACGGCGCCCCGACGATCGCGCGGAACGCGGTGTGCGCGGGAGGATCGGTGGCGATGAGCACCCGGACGCCCGGCGCGCCGATGCGGTAGTCGACGGTGCGGGTGCCATGCCGGCCGGGCAGCGCCGCCATGCCCAGGCGCGAGGAGTACCGGCGCGGATCGCTGAGCACGGTGACGATGTCGGCGTGCCGGGTGACCGCCCACAGATCGTGCTGCGGGATGTACTGCACCGGCGAGTCAGAGCGCAGATGTTGATACCGGGGATAGGGATCGGCGATGGTTGCGGCGTCGTCGGGATCGAACGGACACGACGCCGGCGTTTCGGACGCCCCGCGGGTTGGGTCCATAGCGCGACATTGCACGACAGTGCTTTGTTTAGTCGAGCTCGTCGAAGCCGTGCTTGCCAGCGCCTTCTCAGGGCCTTCTCAGGGAGTTGCCGATGAATCAGCCCGACGTCCTGGACCGGCGACTCGCCCGGCTCCCCAGGTCAGTCCTGCACGCCGTGCACCGCCAGGTCGAACAGGCCACGCGGGCCGGCCGGGACGTGCTCCAGCTCCACGTCGGCGAGCCGGCCTTCGGCGCGCCGGCGGCGGCGCGCGCCGCGCTCGTCGCGGCCGTGGCCGACGGCCGGACCGGATACACCAACGCCGAAGGGCTGCCGGAGCTGCGCGAGCGGCTGGTCCGGCGGCTGGCCGAGGCCGACGGCGTGGCCACCGTCGCCGACCGGGTCATAGTCACCCCGGGCTCCTCCTACGCCCTGGCCGCGATCGCCATGGCGGTCTGCGAGCCCGGGGACGAGATCCTGCTGCCGGAGGTCTTCTGGCCGATCTACATGCAGGGCGCGGTGGTGGCCCGGGCCACGGTGCGCACCTACTCCCTCGGCGCGGGCTACCGCATCGAGGCCGACCGCATCCGCGCCGCGGTGAGCCCGGCCACCCGCCTGGTCGTGGTGAACTCCCCGGCCAACCCCACCGGCGCCCTGGCCGACCCGGCCGAGCTGGCCGAGATCGCGCGCTGGGCCCGGCAGCAGGACGTCTGGCTGATCGGGGACGAGGCGTACGAGCAGTTCGTGTACGACGGCCACCACACCGCCCTGGCCTCCTACGAGCGCGACGTCCCCGACCGGGAGCGCCGCGTGTTCTCGGTGCACACGTTCTCCAAGGGCTACGGCATGACCGGCTACCGCATGGGCTACGCCGCGGCCCCCAACGACGTCACCGCCGCCACCCTGCGCCGGGTCTGCGAGGGCACGGTGATCGCCCCCTCCACCCCGGTCCAGCACGCGGCCCTGGCAGCCCTCGACGACGAGGAGATGCCCAAGGAAGCACACGCCCACGTCCGCGCCGTCCGCGACGCCGCCCTGACCGCCGCGGTGGACGAAGGCCTGCTGGAGCACCTGCCCCCGGCCGGCTGGTACGCCATGGTCGACGTCTCCGGCACCGGCCTGACCTCGGCGGCCTTCGCCGACCGGCTGCTGGCCGAGCACGCGGTCGCGGTAGCCCCCGGCGCCACCTTCGTGGCCCCCGAAGCCCCCGACCCGGGCCGCGTGCGCGTCGCGTTCTGCGGCGACCTGGACGCCACCGTCGAGGGCATGCGCAGGCTCCGGCAGCTGACCGCCGAGCTGCGCACCGAGCGGAACGGCGCCTGAGGACGATGGCCGGATACAGCGAGTACCTGAAACTCGACGAACTGCTGACCCTCCAGCAGCCCCGCAGCCGCAGCGGCCGCACCGAACTGGCCTTCATCCTGGTGCACCAGGTCTGCGAACTCTGGTTCAAACTCATGATCACCGACCTCGGCCTGGCCATCGGCGCCCTCGACGAGGACGACCCGGCCACCGCCCTGCGCTGCCTGAGGCGCGTCCACGAAGTGGAGCGGCTGCTGATCGAGCAGCTGATCCTGATCGACCACCTGGAACCCGGCGGCTTCGCCGACATGCGCCCCGCCCTGGGCACCGCCTCGGCGGCGGAGTCGCAGCAGTTCGCGACGATCGTGGCCCTGTCGACCTCGACCCGCCGCACACCCCAGGCCCCGAAGCGCGTCAGGGACCTGTGGAGCGCCTTCTGCGACCACCTGGAGCGCGCCGGCTTCGACATGCCGGCCGAGACCTCCGAGGCGGCGGGACAGCACCGTATGAGCACGGTGGTGCGGGTCTATCGCGAGGAGCGCGGGCTGCTGGCAGAGCTCTGCGAGGCGCTGCTGGACCACGACCACGCGCTGGTGACGTGGCGGCACCGGCATGTGCTGGCGGCGGCACGGCACATTGGGGAGAACCCGGGGACCGGCGGGACGGACGGGGTCGCGTACTTGCAGCGCAGCCTGAGCCGGCGGCTGTATCCGGAGCTGTGGAGTGCTCGGACGAGTTTTGAGGCGACGGTTCCGGTCTGAGCTAGGGCATGAAGGCATGAAGGCATGAAGGCATGAAGGCATGAAGGCATGAAGGCATGAGGGAATGGCCGGCGCTGGTGGGCGCCGGCCATTTTCATGTGCGGCTGAGCTGTGGGGGAAAGGCTTTTTTGACGGCTTCGCGCGGGTTGAAGACGGATCCGTTGGTGGCGCGGTTCGGTGGCGCGTCGGGTCGGGTGTCGGCGGCGGTGGTGTGGTCAGGTGGTCAGGTCTACTGCCACAGTCAAGAGCAAGAGCGAAAGGCAAGGTCAAAGGCTAAAGGCGCCTCCGGCGGCGCCTGCGCGGCGAGCGGCCTCGCTCCGGGGAGGGGGGTTGCGCTGCCCGCCGGCGGTCGTTGCTTGTGGTCGCCTCTGTCCCGGATTCCCCGTCGCATCGTCGCCTAAAGGAAGCAGACCGGCCCGGTCTACTTGGCTGCGCCCGCCGACGCGACGGGGAATCCGGGACAAACCCACCTGTGGGAAGGGTCCCCGCACCTCACGCACAACACGTCACCGCCGCGTGTGCGTTGCGTAGTGGACCCCGTCCACTAAGCTCTTGACCTTGCCTTTCGCTCTTGCCCTTGACTGTGGCTTTTGACTGTGGCGGTAAACCCGACCACCTGCCCACACCACCGCCGCCCCCACTCGACCCGACCCACCACCGAACCGCGCCACCAACGGATCCCGTAAACCATGCGCGAAGCCGTCAAAAAAGGCCTGTCGCCTGTAAACCCACAGGCGAACCGCACCCCGACGCGCCTACTTCACCGCGACGATCAGCGAGTCCGGATCCGCCAGCGGCTCCACCCGGCACTCCGAGAACCCCGCATCGCTCAGCCAGCCCAGACAGTCCGCGGCGCTGAAGTTGAAGCCGCCAGGTGTGTCGACGAGCATGTTCAGGCTCATCAGGAGGCTGAACTGGTTCGCGGCCCGCTCGTCGTCGATGAGCGCCTCATATATAAGGAGTGTCCCGCCGGGCGGAAGCGCCTCGTAGGCCGAGGCGATCAGCCGCTTCTTCTCGGCCAGGTCCCAGTCGTGCAGGATGTGGCCCATGATCAGCACGTCCGCCGTCGGCAGCGGGTCGGCGAAGAAGTCCCCGCCCTCGAAGCGCACGCGCTCCGCCAAGCCAGCCTTCGCGATCGCCGCCTCGAAGGGCTCGCGGACCGGGGGCAGGTCGAACCCGATGCCCTGAAGGTGCTTGTGGGCCTTGGCGATGTGGATCGGGACCACGCCGGAGGCCGTCCCGACGTCCGCAAAGCTCTGATAGTCCTTCCACGGGAACCCGCGGGACAGCGCCATGGCGACCCCTGCGCTCGCCCCGGCCATCGACTGCAGGAACGTGTCCCGAACATCCTGCTTGCTGTAGATGGCGTTGAAGACGTCGGCGCCCTCGGCGGCCCCGTCGTACTGCGGCTCGCCGGTACGCAGCGCCTCGGTGAGGTGGCTCCAGGCCCCCCACAGTCGCGGCGCGGCCATGGCGAACGAGGAGCCCACGAACAGCGGCTTGGTGCGGTCCAGGAACATCCTGGACTCGCGGGTGTTCGCATACCGGTCGTCGGCGTCGCGCGTCAGGAATCCCATGGCGACCAGTGCGTCCAGGAAGTTGCGTGCCCCGCGCGGATGCAGCTCCAGCTGTTCGGCCAGGCTCTTGTAGTCGCGCGCGCCGCCGGCCAGAACCGTGAAGACATCGAGCTCGATCGCGCTCATCAAGGTGCGCGAGGCCCAGTAGCCGGTCGCGACGTCCAGAATGCGGCTCACTGCTCGGCCACCGCCTCGATCACCGCGATCATCGGTGTCGGCACGATCCTGCGCAGCCGCAAACCGGCCCCGGCGAACAGCGCCTGCAACTCGTGCCGCCCGCGCACCCGGCCCGTCCCGAGGACCAGCATCTTCAGGTCCATCAGCCGGCCCATCTCGAACGCCGCCCCCCGCCGCCGCACCGGCTCCAGCAGGAGCACGCGGTCATCAGCGCCCATCCCGGCCCGCACCGTACGCAGGATCCGCGTCGCCGCCTCGTCCTCGTAGTTGTAGATGATCCGCTTGAGCAGATACGCCCCGCCGCGTCCCGGCGGGACCTTGTCGTAGAAGCTGCCGCCGACCACTTCGCAGCGCTCTGCGACGCCCGCCGCGGCCAGCACCGGCGCCGCCGCCCCGACCACCTCCGGCAGGTCGTAGAGAACGCCGTGCAGGTTCGTGTGGCGTGCCAGCAACCCGGCCAGCAGCGCCCCGTTCCCGCCCCCGACGTCGATGACCGTGCCGAGCGACTCCCAGTCGTAGACCGGCAGCACAGCCCGCAGCTCCAACTCCGTGAACGCGGCCATCAACTCGTCGAAGATGCGGGCGTCGGATGGGCGTGCGGCCAGGTAGCTCCAGAACTCCTCGCCATGCACCAGGTCGAAGGCCGGTCCGCCGGTGCGGACGCTGTCGCCCAGGTGGGCGAAGGCCAGCACGTCCGCGTCGACCGTGTGGAACAGCTTCCGGAACGACAACGGATGCCCGCTGCGCAGCAGCTCGCTCATCGGCGTCAGCCCGAAGACCCCCGGGGCGGTCTCGGCGAAGATGTCCTTGCCGGCCAGCGCCCGCAGCATCCGGTGCAGCGCGTCGGGATCGGCGCCGGCCCGCCGCGCCAGCTCGGCCGCCGGCAGCGGTCCGTCGGCCAACAGGTCGGCCAGCCGCAGATCGGCGGCCACGCTGATGGCGAACGGGACGATGATGTCGGCCAGCTCGAACAGCCTCAGCATGGTCGCCTGGTCGGTCTGCCCGATCAGGTCGGACTGGGTAGCGGTCATCGGCTCGCCTCACTCACCTTGTCGGAGATCGTCGGCGCGCCGCCGGCGCGTCAGGGGCGCGTCAGCGGCGCAGTGCGTGGAAACGGTGCAGCATCGACGGCGGCGGGAAGGTGATCGCCAGGACCTCGTACGAACCCAGGCCCGCCTTGTCGGCCCAGGCGCGCACGTTCGCCTCCGTCAGGATCGTCCCGGATCCGTCGCCGGCGGCGGCCATCGCCACCGGCAGGTTGAACAGCGGGCTCACCGAGGCGAACATCTCCGCCGGCGTGCCGCGGTTGGTCATCGGGTCGTCCGAGGCCGAGGACTCCACACACAGCAGCAGCCCGTCGGCCTTCAGCGCCCGGCCCATCGCCGTGAGCGCGGGTACCGGCTCAGGGATGTCGTGCAGGGTGTGGAACAGGTAGACGAAGTCGTAGCGGTCCTGCTCGTGGATCTCATCGGCGAGCTGCACCCGGAAGGCGACGTTGCTCAGCCCGCGCGAGGCGGCCAGGGCGCGCGCCGCCTCGATGCTCGCGGCGTCCGCGTCGATCCCGACGACCTCGGCCTTCGGGAACAGCCGGGCCAGTGTCGCCGTCGAACGTCCCCGGCCACAGCCGACGTCGGCGATCGCCGCGCCGGGTGCGGAGAGCTTTTCCGTAAGCCCGGGAATGCTTTGCAGCCATCCTTCGAGGAAGTACTCGTGGATCGGCGCCCACAGGCGCTCGACTCCCACGGTCACCTCTTCGCCGCTGTCGGCGTACCCGATGCCCTCGCCGGAGGCGAAGCACTCCATGAGGCGCGGGACGTTGCGGGTCACGCCGTAGGCCAGCTGGTAGGCGCCGACGCTGAAACCGGGGCTCTCGGGATCGCCGAAGAAGAAGATGCCTTCCTTGGTCAGCCGGTAGCGCCGAGCCTCGCTCCCATCGGCGGTATCGGCGGCATCCGCGGCATCCGCATCGACCGTCTCAACCTCGACGTACCCGGTCGCCACCAGCGCGTCGGCCCACTCCCGGACATACCGCTCGTGCAGCGACGTCACGGCGGCCAGCTGCGCGCCGGTCGCCGGTCCGTGGTCGGCCAGTGCCTCGAAGAGCCCCAGCCGGTCCCCGATGACCACCAGGGCCGCGACCTGGGCTCCGGTGACATGGGAATAGATCCGGTTTCCGATGGCGATCATCTGCTCGAAGTCGAGCTCTGAGATATCGACACGGGCCATGGACCCTCCTTGGTCGGTGGTTTCGAATGCTCGCACCGCCCTGCTCAAGGGGTCAACGAGCCATACGCGCCGCCCTCTCGCGCGCCGTGCTATGAACCCCGCATGGGAGATCTGCAGCACGACACAGCGGTCGAACCCCTGGAGCCGGGCCGCCTCACGGGCCGTTTCCGCGCCGAGGTGAGCCCGGACTGGGATCTGTGGGGCCCGGTCGGCGGCTACCTGGCGGCGATCGCGGTGCGGGCCGCCGGCGCCTCGACCGAGCTGGCCCGGCCGGCCAGCGCCGCCTGCCACTATCTGGCCCCGGCGCGCTTCGGCCCGGTCGAGCTGACGGTGGTTACCGGACGGCGCTCGCGCCGTGCCGAGTCGCTCAGGGTCCTGATGACGCAGCGCGACTCGCCGGTCCTCGAAGTCCTCGTCTGGGCAGTCGCCGACGACCTACCGGGCCCGAGTGCCGGCTGGGTCCCGGCGCCGGCCGCGCCGCCGCCGTACGAGCTCTCGGTGTTCGACCCGGCCCAGGACCTCGGCGGCGATCCGACGGCGCTGACCCCGTTCTGGAAGAACGTGGAGATCCGGCAGGTCTTCCTGCCCGGCGAGAGCCGCGAGCCCGGCGGCGAGCCGATGCTGCGCTCCTGGGAGCGCTATCTGCCGCAGTCCGCGTGCGGCGACCCCTGGGCCGATGCCGCCCGACTGCTCATCAGCGCGGACGTGTCGATCTATCCGGCGATCGCCAAGGGCTTCGAGGCGCCCGCGTTCATCGCCCCGAACCTGGATCTGTATGTGGCCTTCCATGCCCCGCCGCCCACCGACGACCACCTGCTCATCGAGACCCGGGGCAGCGCGGCCGGCGGGGGACTGGTCAGCGGCCGCACCCGGATCTGGTCTCCGGCCGGCGATCTGGTCGCCAGCGGGACCTCCCAGCTGCTGTGCCGCATGTTCTAGGCCTTGTCCGAGAAGCTAGGCAGAAACCAGACCGCTGAGACGCTCGGCCACCATCACGGTGGTCAGGTGCGTGGGAGCCCGCACGGTCCGCGGCATGACCGAGGCGTCGGCGACGATCACGCCCTCCACCCCGCGCACCGCACCGTCCGGATCGAGTACCGCCGCGTCGTCCGATCCCATCCGGCAGCCGCCGGTCGCGTGGTGATAGGGGACCAGGGCGCGGCGGAGCAGCCGCGGCAGATCCGGGTCCGCCAACGCGTCCTCGACCGGCGTCGTGGCCAGCCGCGCGGGCCCGGCCATCACCGCCTTGAACTCCGGATGCTCAAGAATCCGCGCCGCCTCCCGCAGTCCGGCCGTCATCCGGTCGACGTCGGCCGAAGCGGCCAGCATTCGGAACGCCACCTCCGGCTCCGCCGCAGGATCTGCGGACCGCAGTCGGATGCGTCCGGTGGAACGCGGATCCAGCAACGCCGCCATGACACCGGCCGCCGAACCCGACGGATCGCTGACGTAGAGCTGGAGATCGTTGTCTGGCGCACCGCAGGCATGGGAGGAGAAACGCAGAGCACAGTGCCCCGGAGACGACTGCGCGGCCGACGACACTTCTTCAGCAGCCGGGAACCTCAGCCACACCGTCGGATGGTCCTGCAGATGCAGCCCGACCCCGGGAACATCAGCGACGACCGGCACACCCAGCGACCGCAGATCACACGCCGGCCCGATCCCCGAGCGCAGCAGCAGCGCCGGCGAGTGCACGGCGCCGAGACAGACCACAGCGCGGTCCGCGCGCACCAGGGTGACTCCGTCGGCGTCCGCCAGATCGACCCCGACGAAGCGGTCCCGATGGAACCGCAGCCGCACCGCCAGCGTGTCGGGCCTGATGCACAGGTTCGGGCGGCCCCGGGCCGGCTCGATGTAAGCGTCCTTCATCGACACCCGCATCCCGTCCCGCCGGTTCCACGTCACCGGTGAGACCCCGGTGCTGCCCGGGGCGTTGATGTCAGGGTACTGAGCGTGGCCCAGTCCGGCGGCCGCCACCGCGAGCGCGTGGCTGGCCGTGCCCCAGTTCCGCCGCGGCGACCGGGACACCGGTACCGGGCCGCCGACGCCGTGGCCGGGCTGGTCGCCGAAGTCGGCGTCGTCCTCCAGGCGCTGGAACACCGGCGCGACCTCGGCCCAGGACCAGCCGGGCACGTCCCACCGGTCGAAGTCGTCCGGCAGCCCGCGGATCGCGGACTGCCCGTTGATCACCGAGCTGCCGCCGATCCCGCGCCCGCACAGGTACGGCCGCTCCGGCCCCGCCTCGGTCAGCAGGGCCCTGATGTTCGGCCAGCGCAGCTGCCGCAGCGTCGCGGCCCGCAGGAAATCCGAGCCGCGCACCGCTTCCGGCGTCTCGGCCGCCGGGTAGTCCGGCCCGGCCTCCACCAGCAGCACCCGGCGTCCCGGGTCCTCCGACAGCCGCGCCGCCACGACCGCGCCGGCCGTGCCGCCGCCCAGGACGACGACGTCGAACCCCTGCCGCGCGGCCATGAGGATCCCCTCCTACCTGTGACCGCGCAGCGTCGCCGGACGCAGCGTGGATTCGTCGACGTCTGATTCGCGGAACGCCAGGACCACCTCGGCCAGGGTCGCGGCGAGGAAGCCGACGTCCTGCGGGGGAGTGGTCAGCGGCGGGATGAGCATGACGGTGTCGGGCGTGTAGTCGATCAGCACTCCGGCCCGGCGGCAGCGCGCCTCCAGGTGGCGCTTCATCGGCATCCCGGCCGGACGCCCTTCGTCGTCGAGCAGATCCAGGCCCACATAAGCGCCGAGCTGCCGGACGGCGCCAAGCCGCGGCGAGCCGGACAGCGCCTCGGACAGCGCGTGCGCCAAGCGCACTCCCATCGCGCGCCCCTGCGCCACCACGTCCTCCTCCTGGTAGGCGCGCAGCGCGGCCAGAGCGGCGGCGCAGGCCACCGGATGGGCGTCGGTGCTGGAGGCATGGGAGAAGGCTGATGTGGAGGAGATGTCGAACGCGCCGTAGACCTCGTCGGTCACCGCCACCGCGCCGAGAGCCGCGTAGCCGGCGGTGATCGCCTTGGCGAAACACATCACGTCGGGCGTCACACCGGACAGCTCGGCGGCGAACATCGCGCCGGTCCGGCCGAAGCCGGTGAAGACCTCGTCGAAGACCAGCAGGATCCCGTGCGCAGTGCAGAACTCGCGCAGCTCCCGCAGGAAGTGGTCCGGCAGCGGCACGCCGCTGACGCCCTTCACCGGCTCGACGAACACCGCCGCCAGCTGGTCGGGCCCCAGCTCCCGCAGTGCTGCCAGCACGCCAGAGCCGCACGTCGCCTCGGCGGTGCTCGCGCCGTCGCGGCAGCGCGGGCAGGAGGCCATGGCCGGCAGCGGCACGTGCGCGAAGCCCTCGGGCATCGGGCCGAAGAACCGGTGCAGGATCCGCTGCCCGCCGGTGGCCATCGCGGTCAGGGTGCTGCCGTGGAAGCTGCCGTCCAACGCGACGACGGTGCGCTTCTTGCGCCGGCCGACGTTGCGCTGGTACCCGCGGGCCATCAGCACGGCCGACTCCACCGCGGCGCTGCCGGTGTGGGTGAATCGGACCCGGGTGATGCCCGCCGGCGCGGCGTCGACCAGCGCGCGGGCGTAGTCCACCGCGACCGGGACCGCCTGCTCCCAGCGCATCGTGCACACGAACGGCAGTTCCCGGGCCTGCTGGTACATGGCCTGCGCGATGTCCTCGCGGCTGTAGCCGAGGTTCATGTTGCCGATGCCGGAGCGCGCGTCCAGGCAACGGTTCCCTTGGGCGTCGACGAGCCAGGAGCCCTCGCCGCGCACCCACATGTCGTCCGGGCCGGCCTGGCCGAGCACGAAGCCCATCGGGGCGAAGCCGTGCCAGAAGGGGTGGGTCGCCGGGTCGAAGGTCGTTCTGCTGTCCGTAGTCGTTCTGCTGTCCGCAGTCACAGGGTCCCTTATGTCCGCCGGGGCCGCCGACCGTCAAGGGAGCGGCCCGCCATTGCGGCTCATCCGTTGCCCGCCCGACGATCGGCCGGTGACCGTCACCGTCGAGCAGCCCCGAACCCGGCGTGAGCTGACCGCCTTCCTGCGCTTCGCCGACGAGGCGAACGCCGAGCGCACGGCCTCCTGGCCGGTGCTGACCCCGATGCAACTGCCCTTCGTCTCGGGACAGGGCCCTGATGCGCACGAGCGCGAGGTACGGCCGCTGGTGGCCCGCCAGGACGGCCGGACCGTGGCCCGGGTCGTCGCCGTCGACGACGGCGCCCACCGGCGGCGCTGGGCCGACGGCGTGGGGCACCTGAGCCTGTTCGAGGCGCTGCCCGGGCGGGTCGAGGCGGTCAGGACCCTGATGGACGACGCCTGCGACTGGCTGCGCTCGCGCGGGGCCACGGCGGCGCGCGCCGGCTTGGGGGCCGGACCGGATCTGCCGTTCGTCGTCGACGACTACCTCTCGCTGCCGCCGCTGCCGGTGCGGCACAACCCGCCCGGCTACCACACGCTGCTGCACGAGGCCGGGTTCGGCGTGGAGAAGTCCTGTCTGGACTACGTCGCCGAGGCGACGCCGGAGCTGGTGGCGCGGTGGGAGCGGCTCGTCGAGGACGCGGCGGCCCGCGGATTCCGGATGGTGCCGCTGGGCGAGGTCGCCCCGGAGCGGCGGATCGAGGACTTCGGCGGGACGTGGAACGAGGCGTTCGCCGACAGCTGGGGCATGACGCCGACCCCGGCCGAGGAGTTCGAGCAGACCTTCGCCTTCGCCGGGCCCCGCGGCATGGACGACTTCTCGGTGGTGGCCTACCTCGGCGGCCGGCCGATGGGGGTGGCCTCGTGCGGGCCGACGCTGTCCGGTCTGGCCAGGCTGGCGCCCGGCCGGGTGCTGGCGCCGTGGGAGGGGCTGCGCTTCTTCGGCGTCGGGGTCCGCGCACAGATGCGCGGCCAAGGCCTGGGTCTGGCCTTGACCGCGCAGTCCTTTCTGGCTCAGTACCGGATGGGGGCCACGCACCTGGGGTACACGATGGTGCTGGCGGACAACTGGGCTTCGCGGCGTACCGCCGAGCGGCTCGGGGCGCGGATCCGGGCGACGTACCTGATCTACCGGCGGGATTTCCGCTGACAGAAACGGTTCAGGCGCGCGCCCGGGATCCGGGTGCTTGGTGCTTGGTGCTCGGGCTCAGGGGCTCGGTGCTCAGCTCACTCCGAGGCCGTGGCCTCGAACCAGGTCTTGGTCTCGGCCGGCGAGGCCGGGGCCGACAGGTCCAGGAACGTCATGTGCGACTTCGCGGTGGCCACGATCTCGCCCTCGCGGGTCCACAGCGTCGCGTGCGCCCCGATCAGGCCGTCGGCGGCGGCGCTGCCCACGCCCTCGATCAGCAGCCACTCCGAGTCCGGCGCGAAGTTGTGGAACTCCACCGTCAGGTCCAGCGTCGGCGCCACGAACGGCAGCGGCGGGGTGAAGGGGGTGGCCACGGTCGGGAACTGCGACACGTCGGAGATGATCAGGTAGCGGCAGGCCTCCATCCACGGGTCGGGGTACGTGGCGCCGTTCATGAACCGGTCCCAGGCCCGGATCCGGGCGTGCCGCTTGGGCGCGAGCTTGAGCTCCTCCTTGCTCAGGCCCTCGGGCACCTCGACCGTGTGCCCGAGCCGGACCGGCCGGATCTCGAAGTTCTTCCAGAACGGCTCGTCGCCCATCATGGCGATCACGTCGTCGTCCAGCACGATGTTGGGCAGGTCGTCCGGCGGCGGCACCTCCGGCGGCGCGAGCCAGCTGACGTGCGGCCCGTACCCGCCGGTGGGCACGGCCCAGATGAGCGCGGCCAGGATGGTCTTGCCCTCCTGGATCATCCGCACCTCGAACGACTCGGACTGCTCGGTGTCGCGCAGCTTGGCGACTTCGATGTCGACCGGGCCGAACTGGGCCTCGGCCAGGTAGTGACAGGTCAGGCTGGCGGGCCGGGCCAGGTTGCTCTCCGCCCGGGCGGCCTGGAGCGCGATCGACGCGAGGTAGCCTCCGACGGGCACCCACATCTTCCACTCCGTGGACACCTCGCCGCGGTACTTCCCGTCTCCGACGCGTTGAACTGCTGTCTGTTCTTCGAGTGTGGGCATGCGACGTTTGTACTGAGACGGGGCTCGAGTGTGGAAGCTCCACAGTTGCTCGGCACTCAAGCGGGCGGGGGGCAGCCGCGCAGCGCGAAATCAGCCAAGCGGCGGCGGCGACCGGCGACCGGCGAATGGCGAGCGGCGAGCGGCGAGCAGCGAATGACGATCAGCAGACAGCAGGACGCGGCCCGGAACCTGCTCGCCGATCGGGCCGGGCCGGCTGCGTGCACAGTCGCTACGTGGCCGCCGTCGCCCCCCGCAGCTGCGGCAGCACCTCCGTGGCCAGCAGCCCCATGCTCTCCTCGGCCAAGGCGGCCGGCATGCCGCCGTGGTCGAACATCGTCAGGTAGCCGTCCAGGCCGAGCATCTCCGAGATCTGCCCCATCTTGTCCGCGACCTCCGCCGGGCTGCCACAGATCGAAGGCCCGGCGATCAGGTCCTCGAAGGCCGGGATGCCGAACTCCGAGCGTCCCCGGCCGACGTTCATGCCGCCCCAGGGCATCAGGGTGCCCATCAGCCAGGAGAAGTAGTTCATGTGGTACGGCCGCCAGCGCTCCCGGGCCTGCTGGGAGGTGGCGGCGACGTGGACGTGGCTGCACAGGCCGAGCCGGGAGGCCGCCGCGCCGTACCCGGAGGCCTCGGCGCGTTCCCGGTAGCGGGAGGCCAGGGGGCGGAACACCGACGGCGGCGGGACCAGCGCGGGCAGGATGAGGCCGAAGCCGCCGTCCGCGGCGGTGTCCACGGATCCGAACGAGGATCCGCCGGCGATCCACAGCGGCGGCCGCGGCCCCTGCGGCGGCGTGGGCCGCAGCACCACGTCCTGCAGGGCACTGCGGTACTCACCCTTCCACGTGACCGGCCGCCCCGACCAGAGCTCGACCAGCAGCCCCAGCTTCTCCTCGAAGATCTCCCGGGAGGCGTCCGGGTCCAGGCCGAAGTCCGTGTACGTGCGGCGCAGCAGTCCGCGGCCGACGACCAGCTCCAGCCGGCCGCCGGAGAGCACGTCGAGCGTCGCGTAGTCCTCGGCGGTGCGGACCGGGTCGTGGTTCGGCAGCAGCGCGACGCCGGTGCCCAGCCGGATCCGTTCCGTGCGGGCGGCGATCATGGCCAGCAGCACCGCCGGGGAGGCCACCGTGTAGTCGCAGAAGTGGTGTTCGCCCACGTAGAAGCCGTCGAAGCCGAGCTCCTCGGCCCGCACCGCGAGCCCGACGATCTCCCGGTAGCGCTGCTCGACCGGGAGCGTGGCGCCGGTGTGGGGATCGGCCAGGTTGTCGCCCAGGGTGAGCACGCCGTACGTCACAGGTCGCATGTCAGCAAGACCGCCCGCCGTCTATGACCAGGAGACTCCCGGTCACCCATGCCCCTGCCCGGCTGAGCAGGAGCTCGATCCAGGGGACGACGTCCTGCGGCGTCCCCATCCGGCCCAGCGGCGTGGTCCGGATCATCTCCGCGCGCAGGGCTTCGGTCTCCTCGGGCCCGAACCCGAGATCGTCGTAGATCTCGGTGTCCAGCGCTCCGGGGGCCACCGTGTTCACCCGCACCCGGGGCGCGAGCTCGCGCGCCAGCGACCGGGTCAGGTGGTGCAGCGCGGCCTTGCTCGCGCCGTACGTCGCGCGCCCCGGCAGCGCCAGCATCCCGCCGATCGAGCCGACGTTGACGACGCATCCCTGACGGCGTGACAGTTCCGGGGCGGCGGCACGGATCAGGGCCAGCGGCCCCAGGAAGTTGGTCCGCACCATCGCCTCGACGTCCGCCTCGGAGACGCGGTCCAGCGTGCCGAAGCGCGCCAGACCGGCGTTGTTCACGAGTGCGTCGATGCGCCCGAACCGTTGCAGCGCCTCGGAAACGATCCGCTGCGCGCTGTCCGGGGCGCCGACGTCGGCGGCGACCAGATGCACCGCCTCGGGCGGTATCGCGGCCGCAGGCTGGGCCAATTCCGCAGGCTGGGCCAATAACGCAGTCTGGGCCAACCGCTCGGCCCGCCGCCCGACCAGCACCAGCCGCCAGCCGGTCTTGGCCAACGCCAGCGCCAGCTCCCGGCCGACCCCGGAGCCGGCGCCGGTGACGACGGCCACCGGCGCCGGGTCCGCGGTGTCAGCGCTCGAACCACCGCTCGAACCACCCTCGATCGCCACGGCCACCAAGGATGGCTCGGCCCCGCCGCCGCGCGACACCGGCGGCGTTGACCCGTTCCCGGACGGCCCGCACCGTTGGCGCGTGCGTATCGAGCAGGCACAGCCGTTGTGGTCGCGGTCCTGGTACTTCGACTTCGTCAGCCGGGACGGCTCGGCTGGCGGTTTCGTCCGGGTCGGCGAGTACCCGCATCTCGGGCAGACCTGGTGGTGGGCCCACGTGGTGGGCCGGGACGTGGCCGGGGCCACCGTCGAGCTCCCCGGCTCGCTCGCCTACGAGCCCCCCTTCCATCTCGATGACAGCGCCCTGCGCATGAGCGTCGGCCCAGGTCAGGGCGAGGATTGGCAGCTGACCGCCGCCGGGGCCGGCTTCGCCCTGAACCTCCGCTGGTCCCCGACCGCCCCGCCGCACGAGTACGGCCGCGGCAACCGCTACGAGCAGCCCGGATGGGCGCGCGGCGCGGTCACCGTCGGCGGCGACACGTTCGCGGTCGACGGCCCCGGGCAGCGCGATCACTCTTGGGGCGTGCGCGACTGGTGGCGGCTCGGCTGGCACTGGTGTGCGGGTTGGCTCGCCGACGGCGAACGCTTCCAGGCGACCTGGCTGGAGGCGCGCGGCCGGATCGCACCCGACGGGTACCTGCTGCCCGCCGGCGGAAAGGCACGACCGGTTCTCCGCACCGAGGTAGAACCAGGCGCTGAAACCCAAGCAGGCACACGAATCACCCTCGACGACCGCCTGTTCGTCTTCGAAGACCTGGCCGCCGTCCCGCTCACCCTGACCGCCCCCGACGGCCGTCGCAGCATCCTGACCCGCACGATGTCCGCGGTCCGCGGTCCGGACGGCCGGACCGGCTTCGGCTGGCGCGAGCACAACGTCCCGGACCCGAGGAACCGCCCGCCGAAGTGAGCGCGACTGTGGAGGATCCACAGTTGGCGCCGTTGCCGCTGCCCGCTGCGAAGTGAGAGATATGACGCGATGAGTACACACCCGTCCGAGCGCATCGAGACCGCGGCCCTGCTGACCCCCGCGGGTCTGCGGGACGCGGTCGTCGCGTTGCTCGGGAACGACTGCGCGGACCTGGACGACGCCGAGGACCTGATCGGCGCGGGCCTGGACTCGATCGGCATCATGCGCCTGGCCAACCGGCTGATCGGGGCCGGCGCCGAGGTCACGGCCGCCGAGCTGATGGACGAGCCGACCCTGGGCGCCTGGCTCCAACTGGTGGGGGCCGGCGGCCCGGCCGACGAGGCCTGCCGGGAAGCCCTCGAAGAGCTCGCGGACATCGCCGACCCAGAAAAGCTCGCGGACAACGCCGACCCCGAAGATCTCGCGGACATCGCAGCCCTCGAAGCTGTCGCAGCCCCCGAAGTCTCCTTCAAAGCCGGCGAGCCGTTCCCGCTGGCGACGATGCAGCACGCGTACTGGGTCGGCCGCATGGGCGGCCACCCGCTGTCCGTCGCCAGCCACTTCTACTGCGAGTTCGACAGCGCCCACCTGGACGCCGACCGTCTGGAGCACGCCGCCCGCACCCTCACTCGCCGCCACCCGATGCTGCGCGCGCAGTTCCTGGAGGACGGCCGTCAGCAGATTCTGCCCAGCAGCCCGTGGCCCGGCGTCACCCGGCACGACCTCAGCGGCGCCGGTGCCGAGGACGCCGCACGCACCCTGCGGGCGGTCCGCGACCGCGAGTCCCACCGGCGCATGGCCGTGGACTCCGGCGAGGTCTTCGACATCCAGCTCTCCTGCCTGCCGGACGGCCGCTGCCGGCTGCACGTGAACGTCGACATGCTCGTCGCCGACGCCTGGAGCTTCCGCATCCTGCTCGGGGACCTGGCCCGGCTCTACGCCGATCCCGCCGCGGAACTGCCGCCGCTGGCCTATGACACCGCGCGCTACCAGCGCGACACCGCCGCCGAGGGTGAGCAGGCCGCCGAGCAGGCGTCGGCCTACTGGCGGGACCGCCTGGACACCCTGCCCGCGGCGCCGCAGCTGCCGCTGGCCGTCGATCCCGCCGCGCTCAAGGCCCCCCGGGTGGGCCGGCGTGAGCACTGGCTGCCGCAGGACCAGTACACGCGGCTGCGCGAGCTGTGCCGCGAGCACCGGGTGACGGTCGCGATGGCGCTGGCGGCCGCGTTCGCCGACGTCGTCGGCCGCTGGTCGGTGGACCAGCGGTTCCTGCTGAACCTGCCGCTGTTCGACCGGCGTCCGGTGCACCCCGACGTGACCGGCCTGATCGGCGACTTCACCGGCCTGCTGCTGCTGGCCGTGGACGGCACCGACCAGGCCGGCTTCGCCGACCAGGCCCGCCGGGTCCAGGAGGGCTTCCGCGCGGACGTCCGGCACGCCGCCTACCCGGGCGTCGCGGTGCTGCGCGACCTGGCCCGCCGCCGCCCCGGCACCATGCCCTCGGCCCCGGTGGTGTTCACCAGCGCGCTCGGGCTCGGCGACCTGTTCGGCCCCGACGTGCGCGCGCAATTCGGCTCCTTGACATGGATGATCTCGCAGACCGCGCAGGTCTGGCTGGACCACCAGGCGACCGAGGACGACGGCCGGCTGCTGCTGAACTGGGACGCGGTGGAGCCGCTGTTCCCGGCCGGCTGCCTGGACGCCATGTTCGAGGCCTACGTCGCGGCGATCCGGTGGCTGCTGGACCCGGCCTCCGACTGGGGCGACCCGCTGCCGGCCGCGTTGCCCGCGGCCCAGGCGCGGACCCGGGCCCGGGTCAACGACACCGCGACCCCCGTGCCGCCGGTGGCGCTGTTCGAGCCGTTCCTGGCCTGCGCGGAGGCCGCGCCGGAGCGTCTGGCCCTGGCCTGGTGCGACGACAGCACCATGACCTACGGCGAGCTCGCCGGCTGCGCCCGCGGCCTGGCCCTGCAACTGCTGGAATCCGGCGTCCGGCCGGGCGAGCCGATCGCCGTCACGCTGCCCAAGGGCCCGGCCCAGGTGATCGCGGTGCTCGGGGTGCTGATGGCGGGCTGCTGCTACGTCCCGGTCGGCGTCGACCAGCCGGCCGCCCGCCGCGACCACGTGTACGCCGCCGCCGGGGTGCGCCTGGTCATCAGCGACGACGACCTGCCCGATCCGCCCGAGGGCATCGAGCAGGTGGTCATCGGCGCCCCCGCCGCGCCCGGCGAGGGGGAGCTGCCGAAGGTCTCCGGCGACCAGCCGGCCTACCTGCTGTTCACCTCCGGCTCCACCGGCGCCCCGAAGGGCGTGCTGATCCCGCACGCGGCCGCGGTGAACACCGTCACCGATCTCAACACCCGCTGCGGGATCGGTCCGCAGGACAGGGTCCTGGCGGTCTCGGCCCTCGACTTCGACCTGTCCGTCTACGACCTGTTCGGAGTGCTCTCGGTCGGCGGCGCGGCGGTGCTGATCAACGAGGAGGAGCGGCGGGACGCCCGGCGCTGGCTGGACCTGGTCCGGTGGTGGGACGTCACGCTGTGGCAGTCCGTGCCGGCGCTGTTCGACATGCTGCTGATGGCCGCCGAGGCCGACGACGAGTCCGCCGGCGGCCTGGGCGCGGTGCGCTGGGCGCTGGTCGGCGGCGACTGGCCCGGCCTGGACCTGGCCGGCCGGCTGGCGGTCCAGGCCCCCGGCAGCCGGCTCGCGGCGCTCGGCGGGACCACCGAGACGGCGATCCACTCCACCTGGTACCAGGTGGACCGGGTGCCGCCGGACTGGGTTTCAGTGCCCTGGGGCACGCCGCTGGGCAACGTCCGCTGCCGGGTCGTGGACGGCCTGGGCCGGGACCGCCCCGATTGGGTGCCCGGCGAACTGTGGATCGGCGGCGCCTCGGTCGCGCTGGGCTACCACGGCGACGCCGAACGGACGCGGCGCCAGTTCGTCGAGCACGACGGCACGCGCTGGTACCGCACCGGCGACATCGCCCGCTACCGGCCCGACGGACTGCTGGAGTTCCTCGGCCGCGACGACCACCAGGTGAAGATCCGCGGCCACCGCATCGAGCTGGGCGAGGTGGAGGCCGCATGCCACGCGTGCCCCGGCGTCGAGCGCGCGGTCGCGGTGGGCATCGGGGAGCGGGGCCGCCGGCAGCTGGCCGTCGCGGTCGCGGTCGCGGCAGGCGACGGCGGCCCTGACGGTATGAGTACGAACGGCGCGACCGGCGCCACCGGCACCGACATCCGGCTGCTGGTCGCCCGCCTGCGCGGCGTGCTCGCCGGACGTCTGCCCTCGTACATGATCCCCGAGCACGTCGCCGTGCTCGCGGAGCTGCCGCTGAGCCCCAACGGCAAGATCGACCGCGCCGCGATCGCCCGGCTGCTCGCCGAGCGCCGGCCGGTCGGGACCGGCGCCGCCGCACCGCCGGCCGGGCCGGTCGAGCAGGCCCTGTCGGAGATCTGGAGCCGGTTGCTGGACGTCGCCGACGTCGGCCGCGACCAGAGCTTCTTCACCCTGGGCGGGGACAGCCTGCTCGCCACCCGTTTCATCCAGGAGACGCGCCGCGCCACCGGCTGGGACATCTCACTGCGCCAGCTGTTCGACGCGCCCACCATCGGCGAGTTGGCGGCCGTGGTCGCCGACCGGCCCGACGGGGTGCCGATGGAGGAGGGGGTCCTGTGACGACCGAGACCGACACCGAGACCGACACCGTGATCGAGACCGACATGGGCATAGAAACAGATGCAGATCTGGCGGCGCTCGTCGCACGCCTGGAATCGACCGGCGTCCAGCTGTGGGAGGACGGCGGCCAGATCCGCTTCCGAGCCCCGGTCGGCGCCCTGACCGACCAGGACCGCACCACGCTGCGCGCCCACCGCACCGCACTGGCCGAGTTCCTCCGGGACGACGTCTCGGGTGAGCAGCTGGTGCCCGATCCGGCAAACGCGCACGCGCCCTTTCCGCTGACCGATGTCCAGGCCGCGTACCTGCTCGGGCGCAGCAGTGCCCTGGACTACGGCGACGTCGGCTGCCAGGTCTACCTCGAAGCGGAGTTCGCAGGGCTCGACGCCCCGCGGATCGCCGCCGCCTGGCAGACACTGATCGACCGGCATCCCATGCTGCGCGCGGTCGTCGACGAGCGGGGCCACCAGCAGGTCCTGTCCGAGGTGCCGCGCTACGACATGCCGGTTCTGGACCTGCGCTCCGAAGCCCCCGACGCCGCCGCCGAGGCCGTGCTGGAAGTCCGCGATCAGCTGTGCCGCCGGGACTACCAGCCCGACCACTGGCCGCTGTTCGACGTGCGGGCCAGCCTGACCGGGACCGGCGCGGTCCTGCACCTGTCCTTCGACCTGCTGATCGCGGACTTCATGAGCATCCAGCTGCTGCTGGACGAGTTGTACGAGCTCTACCACACCCCCGAGCAGCCCTTGGCAGAGCTCGAAATCAGCTACCGCGACTACGCTGTGGCCGAGCGCCGGCGCCGCGACCGGCGCGGCTATCTGCGGGCCCGCGACTACTGGCGCGAGCGTATCGACACCCTGCCCACCGCTCCGGCGCTCCCGACTCTGGACCGGCCGCAGACCCGCGGATCGGCGGCCTTCCGCCGCTGGCAGACCGAGCTGGCCCCGGATCAGTGGTCTGCCTTGCGAGCGCACTGCGCCGCGCGCGGCCTGACCCCGTCCGGCGCGGTCCTGGCCGCCTACGCCGAGACCCTGGGTCGCTGGACCCGGCAGGACCGGTTCTGCCTCAGCGTCACGCTGCTCAACCGGCTCCCGCTGCACCCGCAGGTCGAGGCGCTGGTCGGCGACTTCACCACGGTCGACGTGCTCGAAGTCGCCCAGGACCCGGACGCCGCCTTCACCGCGCGGGCCCGCCAGACGCAGGCGCAGCTGTGGGCCGACATGGACCACCTGTCCTACTCCGGCGTCGAGGTGCTGCGCGAGGTCGGCCGGCGCCGCGGCCGCGCCGCCGCGCTGATGCCGGTGGTCTTCACCAGTGCCATCGCCCTGAACGACGAGGGCCGCGAACCGCGCTTCTGGCGCGACGCGACCCTGGCCGCCGGGCTCACCCAGACCCCGCAGGTGTGGATCGACTGCCAGGTCATGGTCCGCGGCGGGGCGCTGGCGGTGAACTGGGACGTGCGCGACGGCGTGTTCCCGCCCGGCCTCGTCGAGGACATGTTCGAGGCCTTCGAAGCCCTGCTGCTCCGCCTGGCCGCCGAGGAGCCGGCGTGGGACGCACCGGCCGAAGTGCCGCTGCCGGCTGCACAGGCCGCCCGGCGCCGCACGGCGAACGACACCGGCGACCCCGAGATCGAAGCTCGGACCCAGAACGCCTTGCTGCACCACGCAATCCTGGCCCAAGCCCGGAGCCGGCCGGACCAGCCCGCAGTGGTCAGCGCATCGGGCACCGTTACATACGGCGAGTTGCTAGGACGGGCCGCGGCAGTGGCGCGAGAGCTGGCCGGCGAATCGGACGCCCCGGTCGCGGTCGTGATGGACCGAGGGCCCGAACAAGTGATCGGCGTGCTCGGCGCTCTTCTGGCAGGCCGCGCCTATCTGCCCATCGACAGCACCCAACCCGCCACTCGCAGAAACCTGATGCTCGCCGACGCCGGCGTGCGCGACGTCCTCACCCAAAGCTGGCTGCTCGACGACCCCGACTGGCCCGAGCAGATCCGCCGCCACGCGATCGACGAAGCCGCGGCGCTCGTCGACCCGGAATCCCAGGTGGCCTCCGCCGCGACCAGGCCGCCCGCCACGCCCGACTCGATCGCCTACGTGATCTACACGTCCGGCTCGACCGGCGCGCCGAAGGGCGTCCAGATCACCCATCGCAGTGCCCTGAACACCATCGAGGACATGAACGCCCGCTTCGGAATCGGCCGTAGCGATGCCGTCCTGGGCCTGGCGAACCTGGGCTTCGACCTGTCGGTCTACGACATCTTCGGCGTCCTCGGCGCCGGCGGCCGACTGGTGCTGCCCGACCACGAGCGGCGCGGCGACCCGACCCATTGGGCGCAGGTCGTCGCCGAGAACGGCGTCACCGTCTGGAACTCGGTGCCCGCCCAGATGCAGATGCTCACGGACTACCTGGAGTCCGACGCCGAATCCGCTGCCGCAGTCGGATCCCTGCGCCTGGCACTGCTCAGCGGCGACTGGATCCCGGTGACGCTGCCCGACCGGATCCGCCGGCAGATCCCCGGCATCACGGTGATCAGCCTCGGCGGCGCCACCGAGGCCGCGATCTGGTCCATCTGGCATCCGGTCGGCGAGGTGCCCGACGGCGCGCGCAGCGTCTCGTACGGCAAGCCGCTGGCGAACCAGACCTTCCATGTCCTCGACCCCTGGCTGCGGGACTGCCCGGACGGCGTCACCGGCGAGCTGTACATCGGCGGCGTGGGACTGGCCGCCGGATATCTCGGCGACCCCGAGCGCACCGCCGCCCGGTTCATCGTCCATCCGCGCACCGGCGAACGCCTCTACCGCACCGGGGACCTCGGCCGGTACCTGCCCGACGGCGAGATCGAGTTCCTGGGCCGCGAGGACACCCAGGTGAAGATCCGCGGCCACCGCATCGAGCTGGCCGAGATCGAGGCCGCACTGCTGGCCCAGCCCGGTGTGGCCGAGGCCGCGGTGGTGACCGACGGCACCGGGCCCTTCGACCGCAAGCTCGTCGGCTTCGTCGCCGGCGGTCCCCGGCCGGCCGAGGCCCTCACCGCCGACGCCGCACCCCGCGCCGAGCTCGCCCGGGTCGCTGAACGCGCCGGCGAGGAGGTCGTGGCGGGCGTCGACCGCGAGGGCTACGTCGCCTACCTGCGGCACCTGGACGTCCTGGCGTTGCAGTCCATGCTGGCCGCGTTCCGTGAAGGCGGCCTGTTCGGGCCCGGCGAGGCGCACACCTCGCAGGAGGTCCAGGAACGGATGCAGACCGCGCCGCGCAACCGGCGCGTGGTCCGCCGCTGGCTGCGCGCCCTGGCGGACAACGGCCTGCTCAGCTACGACCCGGCCACCGAGACCTACAGCAGCCTGATCTCCGACTCCACGGATGCCGCCACGGCCGTAGCAGCCATCGCCGCCGGCTGGGACCGGGCCGATGCCCTGCAAGCCCGCTTCGACCCGGCCTCGGCCAAGGTCCACGACTACTTCAAGGCCAGTACCGGACGGCTGCCCGAAGTGCTGCGCAGCGACGGCGCCGATGCCGTGCAGCTGCTGTTCCCGCAGGGCCGGACCGACGTCACAGAGTCCTTGTACAACGTGACCCTGTTCAACCGCTGGGCCAACCAGGTCCTCACCGCCGCGATCTGCCACCTCGCCGCCGACACCGCCGGCGATCGGACCGGACCGCTGCGCATCCTGGAAGTCGGCGCCGGCGTCGGCGGGACCAGCCGGGACGTCATCCCCGCGCTCGCCGGGTACGAGGTCGACTACCTGTTCACCGACCTGTCCCAGTTCTTCCTCGGCGCGGCGCGCACCACCTTCCAGGCCTACCCCTGGGTCCGGTACGCCACGTTCGACGTCGACACCGACTACCGGGCGCAGGGGATGGCGGCGAACTCCTTCGACGTGATCCTGCTCGGCGACGTCATGCACGCCACCCACCACGTCGGCCGGACGCTGGCCACGCTGCGCGAACTGCTGGCGCCCGGCGGCTGGCTGCTGTTCGCGGAGATGACCCGCGACCACTACCAGATCATGACCTCGATGGAGCTGCTGCTGATCGACGAGGGCAGCGCCGGCGACTTCGCCGACCTGCGGCGCGGCCGGGACCAGACCTTCGTCGGCCACGAGGACTGGCTGCGCCTGCTCGCCCGCTCCGGCGACGAGCTGGCCTTCGCCCTGCCCCGCGACCAGGACGCGCTGTCCGGGACCGGGCTTCGTGTCTACGCCGAGCAGGTCAAGACCGACCGCGTCCGCCTTGATCCGCACCGGATCCTGGACGACGCCGCCAGCCGGCTGCCCGCGGCGATGGTGCCGGGAGCGGTGCACGTCCTGGACCGGCTCCCGCTGACCGCCAACGGCAAGACCGACCGCGAGCGGCTCAGCACCCTGATCCCGAAGACGGCCCAGGACCCGGCCGGCGGCGGCCCCGGCGACGGCCTCGGCGACGGCGCCGACGAACTCGCCGACGAGCTCGAACGCCGGATCGCCCGCCAGTGGGAAGAGGTCCTGGCCCTGCCCCGGGTCGGCCGCACCCTGGGCTTCTTCGAGGCCGGCGGCGACTCGCTGCTGGCCACCCGGCTCACCACCGCCCTGCTCGACCACGTCCCGGAGGCCAAACCGGTGGACTTCGCCGTGCTGCTGCGCCTGATCCTGGAAGGGCCCTCGGTGCTGACCCTCGCCGCCCAGCTGCGGCCGGCGCCGTGAAGGCGGCCGTCGGCCTCGTCGGCGGCTACGGCGCGGTCGGCCGCGCCGCCGCCGCGCAGCTCGCCGCCTGGGGCCGCGGGCCGGTGCTGATCGCCGGGCGGGACGCGGCGCGCGCCGACGTGCTGCTGGACCTGGACGACGCCGACGCCCTGGCAGCGTTCTGCGACCGGGTGGAGGTGACGGTCAACTGCGCCGGGCCCTCTTACCGGGTCCTGGACCGGGTCGCACGCGCGGCGCTGGCCGCCGGCTCGCACTACGTCGATCCCGGCGGTGACGATCCCGTCCAGGATCTCCTGACCGAGGTGGACACGGCCGCGAAAACCGTTGTCCTGTCAGCCGGAATGCTTCCCGGCCTGACCGGACTGCTGCCCCGGGCCCTGGCGGTCGGCACGAGCGCCGAGCCGGCGTCCCTCACCGGCTATGTCGGCGGACGCGATCGCTTCACCGCCGTCGCCGCTGCCGACTACCTCGCCTCCCTCCACAACGGATTCGGCCGCCCCAACCAGGCATGGCGCGCCGGCCGCCGCAGCGAGCAGGCGCTGTCCCCGCTGTTCGACGTCGATCTGCCGCACTTCCCCGACGCGGCGGCCGCCCACCCCTACCTCAGCACCGAGATGGAGCGGCTGGCGCGGCGCCTCCGGATCAGTGACCTGACTTTCTACAACGTCTTCCTCGGCAAGCACCTGCTCGCCGCGCTCGCCGAACCGGCCGCGGGCCCGGACGGCGTCGATCGCCTTACCGCCGCCGCCGACCTGGACCTGCTCGGCCGCGATCCGCACCAACGCCTGGTGTTCCACCTCGACGCCGGCGACGGCACCCGGGCGGTGCTGGTGCTCTCCGGCCACGGCGCCAGCGAGCTCACCGGCGCCACCGTCGCGCTGACGACCTGCGCGGTCCTCGACGGCGCCGTGCCGCCCGGCGTGCACTTCGCCGCCGACGTGCTCGATCCGCTCTGGACCGTGGAGCGGCTGCGGACCGCCGCGGCCGTCCAGGCGATCGAGATCTACGAGACGGTGACGGCGGCCGAGGACGGATCAGGCTTCGAGGAGGGCGAGCTGTGAGCGCGCGGCGCCCCGACCGCTACGCCAGCGGCCGCTGGCTGCGCATCGCCCACCCCCGGCCCGAGGCGCGGACCGTCCTGGTCGCCTTCCCGCACGCCGGCGGCTCGGCCACCTTCTTCCGGGCCTGGGGCTCCCTGCTGCCGCCGCACGTCGAACTGGTCGCAGTGCAGTATCCCGGCCGGCTGGACCGGCTGCGCGAACCCTGCATCGACGACGTGCACCAGCTGGCCGACGCCGTCCTGAAAGCCCTCGACGGCCGCCTGGACCGGGACCTCGCCCTGTTCGGCCACAGCCTGGGCGCCCTGGTCGCCTTCGAGACGGCGCTGCGCATGGAGAGTCAGGGATTGGAAATCAAAGCCCTGTTCCAGTCCAGTCCGCCCGCGCGCGAACAGCAGGCCCGGCGCCGTCCCCACCTGTCCGACGAGAGCCTGCTCGCCGAACTGCGGCGGCTCGGCGCCACCCCCACCGACATCATCGAAGATCCGCGCGCCTGCGAGGCGATCCTGGTCGGTCTGCGCGGCGACTACCGCGCCGCGGCCCACTACCGCCCCGATCCCGACCGGCGCCTGCGCTGCCCGGTGGACGCGCTGATCGGCGACGGCGACCCCGACGTCAGCCCGACGGCCACCAAAGCCTGGGCCGAGGCCACCACCGGACCGTGGACCCTGAACGAGTTCCCGGGCGACCACTTCTATCTCGTTCCGCAGCGCGATGCCGTACTGCGCCTCGTCGCGGACCGGCTCGGCGCGCCAGGGCCCGGCCCGCTGCCGGGCGGGAGGGCAGACCTGTGCCGCCACTAGAAGCCGTGCCGCCCCTGGGATCCGTGCTGCCGCCCAAATTCGACCTCTACGACCCGGCCGTCGTCGCCGATCCCTACCCGGTGTACGCCGAACTGCGCGCCGCCGGCCCGCTCGGCCGCGGTGGCCCCGGCCAGTGGGTCGTGCCCCGCTTCGCCGACGTGGCCCGGTTCATGGCCGACAAGCGGCTGTCCGGCAACTTCTCCGAGGACCACCACCGCCCGACCATCGGCGCGGGCCCGGCCAGCGACTTCTTCCAGCGCGTCATCCTCAACCAGGACCCGCCTGACCACACCCGGCTGCGCCGCCTGATGGGCCGCGCGATCTCCCCGGGACTGGCCCGCGACCTGACCCCGGCGATCGTCCGCATCGTCGACGAGCTGCTGGCCCCGGCGATGGACGGCGCCCCCTTCGACGCCGTCACCGACCTCGCGCACCCGCTTCCGCTGCGGGTCCTGGGCGAGCTGGTCGGCATCGACGCCGGCGACCTGACCGAGGTCGGCCGGCGCGCCATCGACGTCGCCAAGGCCTTCGCCGCGGTCCTGGGCCCGGACGAACGCCAGGCCGCGCACGACTCGGTCCTGTGGCTGCGCGACTATCTCAGCACCCTGCTGAACGAGCGCCGTGCCGCGCCCGGCGGCCGCGACATGCTCTCCCGGCTGGCGGCGGCCCGCGACGGCACCGCCTTTGCTGACGGTACCGACCGCCTCACCGACGACGAGATCATCGAGAACGTCCTGTTCACCTTGTTCGCCGGCTACGAGACCACCATGAGCACCGTCGCCACCGGCTGCCAGGTGCTCTCCGAACTCCCCGACCAGCTGGCCAGGCTGCGCGAGGCTCCGGCGCTGGTGCCCTCGGCCGTCGAGGAGTTCCTCCGTTTCGACGCGCCGATCCAGGTCAAACTCCGGCACGCGCTGGTCCCGATTCCGTTCGGCGGCCGCGTCCTGCGGCCCGGGCGGATCGTCGTCCTGCTCCTGGGCTCGGCCAACCACGACGAGCGCCAGTTCGACGACCCGGCGCGCATCGACGTCGGCCGCCACCCGAACCCGCACCAGAGCTTCGGCGGCGGACACCACCGCTGCATCGGGGCCGCCCTGGCGCGCGCCGAGCTGTGCGCGGTCTTCGACCGGATCGGCCGGCTGGCCGCCTTGGAACCGGCCGGGCCGGCGGTGCGGCAGCTGCGGCCGGGCTTCCGGGCCTTCGCCAACGTGCCCCTGACCGTGGTGCCGGCGTAGGGAGACGCGTCATGAGCCAGATCCTCGCCCCGCGCTTCGATCCGCTCGATCCAGAAGTACAGCAGGATCCGTATCCGACCTACGCACGGCTGCGTGAGAGCGGCGCGCTGTGCCGTGGCGGTCCGGCGCAGTGGGTCGTCACGCGGTACGCCGACGTCATGGAGCTGGTCCGCGATCCCCGGCTGGGCAGCGAATACGACGCCGACTACCACCGCATCGCGCTGGGACCGGGGCCGCTGGCCGACTTCTTCGGACGGATCGTCCTCAACCGCGACCCGCCGGGCCACACAGTCCTGCGCCGGCTCATCGGACAGGCGTTCACGCCGCTGGCGGTGCGCGAACGCGGCGCGACGATCGCGGAGATCGTGGAGCGCGCGCTGGCCCCGGCTCGGGACGGTGCGCGGCTGGACGGCGTCGCGGATCTGGCGCACGTGCTGCCGATCCGGGTGCTGGCCGACTTCGTGGGCCTGGAACCCGGTTGCCTCGACGAGGTCCGGCCGCGGGCTCTGGCGCTGTCCCGGGCCTTCGCGACGTTCCTGCCCGAGGCCGACCGGCCCGCCGCACATGATGCGGTCAGCTGGCTGCGCACGCTGGTCGTCGACCTCTTCGAACGCCGCCGCCGCGCCCCGCGCGACGACCTCGTCTCGCGGCTGGTGTCGAGCCGGGTTTGCGGGCCCGGCGCGCCGGATTTCGACGATCTCGTCGACAACGTGGTCTTCCTGCTGTTCGCCGGCTTCGCCACTACCACCGACCTGCTGGCCACCGGCTGCGCGGCGCTGCTGGCGCACCCCGGGGAGCTGGTGCGGCTGCGTGCCGATCCGGCGCTGGTGCCCTCCGCGGTCGAGGAGTTCCTTCGTTATGACGCTCCCGTGCAGGTCAAGAGCCGTTTGACGCGGGAGCCGGTCGAGGTGGCCGGCCGCACGATCCGGGCCGGCCGCATCCTGGTCCTGCTGATCGGCTCGGCCAACCGGGACCCGGCCAGGTTCCCGGATCCGGACCGGCTCGATGTGGGGCGCGACCCCAATCCGCACTTGAGTTTCGGCGGCGGCGGTATCCACCATTGCGTGGGCGCGGCGCTGGCCCGGGCCGAGGCGGTCGCGGTGTTCGGGCGCCTGGTGCGCGGGTTCGCCGACGTGCGGCCCGACGGGCCGGCGATCCGCCGTCCCAGCCCCAGTTTTCGCGGCTACGCCAGCGTGCCGATGCTTCTGACCCCCGCGTAGCAGACTTCTTCCATTCCGCCAGGAGGCTTGACGATGCTGACCGGATGCGTACCCTGGCCGGCCGAGGATGCCGAGCGCTATCGCCGGCTCGGCTACTGGCGCGGGCAGGCGCTGGGCGACGTGCTGCGCGGCGCGGTGCCCGGCAACGAGGACCGGATCGCGCTGGTGTCCGGCCGCGAGGAGTGGACGTTCGCCGCCGTGGACACCGTGGCCGACCGGATGGCCGCCGGGCTGCGCGACCTCGGGCTGCGCCCGGGGGACCGGGTCGTGGTGCAGCTGCCGAACATCCCGGAGTTCCTGACGCTGTCGCTGGCGCTGTTCCGGCTGGGCGTGCTCCCGGTCTACGCGCTGCCGGCGCACCGGGCCAGCGAGATCGAGTACCTGTGTCAGATGTCTGACGCCGTCGCCTATGTCGTCCCGGGCCGGTATCGCGGCTTCGACTTCCGGAAGCTGGCCCGCGAGGTGCGCGAGCGGGTGCGCCTGGAGCACGTGATCGTGGCCGGCGAGCCCGAGGAGTTCCTCGCGCTGAGCGCCATCGAGGCGCCGGCCCGGGAACTGCCCGCGCCCGACTCCGGCGACGTGGCTTTCTTCCTGCTCTCCGGCGGCACGACCGGGCTGCCCAAGCTGATCCCGCGGACCCACGACGACTACGCCTACCAGCTGCGGGCCACCGCGCGGGGCCTTGGCGTGGGCTCTGAGAGCGCCTACCTGGCCGCGCTGCCGGTGGCGCACAACGCCGCGCTGGGCTGCCCGGGCGTGCTGGGCACCTACCTGGCCGGCGGCTTGACCGTGCTGGCCGGCGGGGCCGCGCCGGACGAGGCGTTCGGGCTGATCGCCCGGCACCGCGTGACTCTCACGACCCTGATGCCGCCGCTGGTGAAGCTGTGGCTGGACGCGGCGCCGCTGTTCGACGTGGACGTCTCCGGGGTGCTGCTGCAGATCGGCTCGGCGAAGCTGCCGCTGGAGGTGGCCCGCCGGATCCGCCCCGAGCTGGGCTGCGAGGTCACCCACTGGTTCGGCATGGCCGAGGGGCTGCTCACCTTCACCCGGCCCGGCGAACCCGACGACGTCGTCTTCCCCAGCACCGGCCGCCCGATGTGCGAGCACGACGAGGTGAAGGTGGTCGGCTCCGACGGGGCACCGGTCGCGCCGGGGGAGATCGGCGAGTTGGTGACCCGCGGCCCGTACACCATCCGCGGCTACTACCGCGCCGAGGACCACAACGCCCGCACCTTCACCCCCGAGGGCTGGTTCCACACCGGCGACCTGGTCCGCCTCACCCCGGCCGGCGACATGGTGGTCGAGGGACGCATCAAGGACGTGATCAACCGCGGCGGCGAGAAGGTCTCCCCGGCCGAGGTCGAGGACCACCTGCTGGCGCACCCAGGGGTGCGGGACGTGTCCGTGGTCGGCGTCGCGGACGAGGTGCTGGGGGAGAAGAGCTGCGCCTGGGTCATCGCCGCCGCCGCCGACGATGCCGACGCTGACGCCTCCCAAGCCGCGCCGACGCTGGCCGAGCTTCGCAGGTTCCTGCTGGCGCGCGGGGTGGCCGCGTTCAAGCTGCCGGACCAGGTGGCGTTCACCAAGGAGTTCCCGCACACGCGGGTGGGCAAGGTGAACAAGGCCGAGCTGGCGCGGCTCGCGGCCGAGCAGACGTCGGGCGTCGCAGCTTCCTGAATCGGAGACCTGAATCGGAGACCTGAATAAGCATCCTGAGCAAGAAACAGGGCCGGTCCTTTCAGGACCGGCCCTGCTCGCTACCGATCTCCTACTCCGGATCGCTCCGCAGCTGCTCGGCGACCTCGAGCCACTCCATCGCTATCGCGCACGCCAGATCCGCGACCATGAAGGCGCAGTGCGGCGGCAGCAGGTACACCACCGACTCCCAGCCGCCGGCGCCGCCGGCCCGGGTGTCGAGCCAGCGCAGCACCTCGCGGCCGGAGTCGGTGAAGCGGACCGAGGGGTCGCGGCGCAGGCTGCGCAGGACCGTGCCGCGGTCGCGGACCTGGCTCACGCGGCTGGAGGTCCAGCGGCGCAGGTGGCGCTCCAGGGTCATGGACTGCGGCCGCACCTCGACGTTGCGCTGTCCCGGGGGCAGCGGGTCCTCGCCGCGGCGCATGCGGTCGCGGACGTCGCGGGCGGTGCCGGGGGAGATGCCGGCCTCGGTGGCCACGTCGCGGACCGAGGCGTCGGGGCGGGCGGCGAACAGTTCGCTGGCGCGGCGGCGGCGGTCCGCGCCGTTCACCGGACGGGCCCGTCCGTCGCGGCCGATGCGGGCGGTCGGGGCCTCCGGCAGGTCGCCCTCGCGGCGCCGGATGCCGCTGACCGTCTTGGGCGACAGGCCGGTGACGTTCGCGATGGCCCGGTCCGACCACTGCGGGTGGGAGAGCAGGATGCGGGCCGCGGCGGCCTCGCGGTCGGCCAGGGACAGCGGCAGGCCGTGCGAGACGTTGGCCTCGACGGCCATCACGAACGCCGCGTCCGCCTCGGCGTCGCACATCCGGGCCTTGATCGTCTGCTCGCCGCGCAGCATCGCCGCGCGCAGCCGGTGCATCCCGTCGATCACGCGCAGGGTCCGCCGGTGCACCAGGATCGGGGGCAGTTCGGTGTAGGCCTCCACCAGGATCTGCACGTGCTGCGTGTCCTCGCCGGCCAGGCGGGGGGAGTCGGCCGGCAACAGGTCCTCGATCAGCAGCTCGACGAGGTCCTCGGAGCCCGCCGGCGCTGCCGGAGCCTGCGGGGTGGCCGGGATCGGAGCCGGGAGGTTGGCTGGCAGATTGGCCGGGAGATTGGCCGGGAGGTTGGCCGGATTGGGAGCCGGCTTCGTGTCGGGAGCCGCCGCCGCTGCCGTGGCCGCCTTCGCCACCGCGTTCGGGCACGGCACCGGGGGTGCGGGCTGCCAGCCGGTGAACGCCGATAAGTCGCCCGGACGATCTCCAGGGGGTTTGGGGGAATCCAGGACGTCGCCGTCGAACCAGTGCACGGTGTCGCTCAGGATCGCGATTTCACTGAGTCGTGCCATGGGCGGCGGGTTCCTTTCTCGACGACGGCGTGGAGATCGGCACACATATGCGAGGTCTGACCCGGCCAGCATCATCGGCCCGCCTGGTCACGGTCAAGATGAGTTAATCGTGGTTGAGACGGATATGGTACATATCCCGTCCGGCACCGGATAATCCTCGGCGGAAGCCGGCCGCACCGCCGCTGGTGAGCGCGTCGCCCAGCCGCAGGCCGGAAGCGCATCCGTATGAGGACTGAAGGGGAAACCCTGATACCGCTACCCGGGACGTTCACCGTCCCGATGAGGAGGCGACACGAATCCGATGGCCGATATTTCGTCAATCTCTGACGAACTCCTGCCACTGCCCGGCGGCCCGCTGCGAGTCTGGCCCGCCGCCGTCCTGCGCGGCGCCGGCTTCCCGGTCGGCGCCCTGGTGGCGCTCGGGGACCCGGACCACGCCGCGGCCGTCGACGCCGGGACCGCCGACGGCGCCGCGACCGCGGCGGCCCAGGCCCGTCAGCACGCACTGCTGGTCGCCGCCGCCGCGCGGCCCGATCTGCAGACCGCGATCGCGTGGCAGAACCCTGATACCCTGCGCGACTCGGTCCGGCCGCTGTCCGCCGCGGCCGGCCGGCCGCTGAACCAGTCGGTCCGGCGCAAGGAGCGGATCACGGCGCGGTACCTGGCCCGATACTGTGCGAAGAATGACACGATCGGATTCTTCGGCCCGGTGTGCTGGGTCCGGCTGCGCCCGACCGGACCGCTGGTCCGGGTCGAGCTCGGCAAGGGGTTGACCGGCGCGCGCGCCGTGCATCTGGAGTCCTGGGCGGCGGACGCGCTCGCGGCGGCGTTCTGCGCCGATCCGGCCGTGCGCCGCTGGGTCCCGCCCAGACCGAATCCGTCCACGTATCTGGCCGACCGCCATCTCTACATCACGCAGGGACCCCCGATTCCGTTGGCCGAGCCGCAGTGGCTGCTGCTGCGCGGCTGCGACGGCCTCCGGCCGGCCCACGAGGTGGCCGCGAACCTGGTCGGCGCGGGCGTGTTCGGCTCCGAGCCGGCGGTGTACGGTGCGATTCAGGACGCTGTCACGGCCGGCTGGCTGCTCTGGGACCTGGAGCCGCCGACCGCGCTGCGGGCCGAGCGGGTGCTGCGCTCGGCCGTGGCCGCCATCGGCGAGGAACCGGTCCGCAGCCGGCTGACCGCGCAGCTGGACGGCATCGACCAGCGGCTGTCGGCGGTCGCGCGGGCCGAGGGCGTGGCGGCCCTGGACGGCGCGCTCGACGCCCTGGACGAGGCCTTCACCGCGATCACGGCGAAGTCGCCGCGCCGCCGCCCGGGCCAGGACTACGCGGGACGCCGCCTGGTCTTCCTGGACACCAGCCGGGACGCCGCGATCACCTTCGGACCGGCGCTCCTGGACCGCCTCGGCCCGCCGCTGTCCCTGTTGATGTGGAGCATGCGCTGGCTGACCTCGCAGGTGGCGGCCCGCTATGAGACGGCGTTCCGCCAGACCTTCGAGGCGATGGGCGGACCGGCACAACCGGACGGGATACAGCTCTCCTTCGTGGTGTGGCAGCAGTTCGCCGCCGGACAGCAACCGTTCAAACCGGCGCTGGACGCCTTCGTCCAGGGATGGGAATCGCTGCTGGGCATCGACGAGGCCTTGACGGAAGTGGTGCGCAGCAGCGCGGAGCTGTGGCCGGCCGCCCGCGCGCTGTTCCCTGCGACCGGGCCCGGCTGGATCCAGGCCGGCCAGCATGGCGCCGACATCCAGATCGCGTCCCGCGACGCCGAGGCGCTGGCGCGCGGCGAGGCGCGGTTCGTATTGGGGGAGCTGCACCCGGCGTGGAACACCCTGGAATCGGCGGTTATGGTCGACCGGCATCCAGACCCCGCGCAACTGTCCCGGCTGCTGGCCCTCGCGCTGCCTCCGGGCCGGGTGATGCTGGTGCCGGTCAAGGGCTACCCGCGAATCAGTGCCCGTACTGTCACGGCGATCCCCGACGAGCGCCAGTGGTGGCTGTCCCTGGGACACCACCCGGGCGGCGACCCGGAGCGCCGGACCAGCATGGCCGAACTGCGGGTCGTCGACTCGGCCGACTCCGCCGACTCCGCCGACTCCGCCGACTCCGCCGACTCCGCCGACTCGGCCGACGCGCCGGAGGGCCTGTGGTGCCGGACCCCCGACGGCCGCGGGCGGTTCCGCGTCGTCGACGCCCTCGGCATGGTGCTCGCCGAGCAGATCGTCGACGCCTGCAAGCTGATCGGGGCGCGGCACCGGCACGTCCCGCGGGTCCTGCTGGACGAGCTCGTCGTGGTCCGGGAGTCCTGGAGCCTGCCGTTGGCGGAGCTGGGGACGCTCGTCCAGTTGGGCAGCGAGGCCGAGGTCTTCGCCCGGGTCCGGGCCCTGGCCGGCCGGCTGGGACTGCCGCGGTTCGTGTTCGTGTCGGTGCCGGGGGAGCTCAAGCCGTTCTATGTGGACCTGACGAGCCCGGTGCTCTCGGCGGTGCTGGCCACCACGGTGCGCCGGGCGTTGCAGGACGGGGATCCGGACCGGTGGATCCGCTTCGTGGAGATGCTGCCCTCGCCGCAGGAGTCCTGGCTGCCCGGTCCGGCCGGGGAGCGGTATACCAGTGAACTGCGATTGCAGATAGCCGATCTCGGTACGCCCTGGTAGGTCGGCCGGCGTGGCCGCAGCGGCTGCCACCGCCGCTGCCGTCCGCCGCTAGCTGAAACTATGTTCAGAGCGGCCGGGTCTCGATCACGCTCATCATCGTCGGCGTGTCGATCGGGACGATGCGCTCGATCCGCAGCCCGGCGTCGGTGAGCAGCGCCTCGTACTGCGAGCGGCTGCGCTCCTGGCCGCCGGTCGCGACCATCATGTTCAGGTCGGCCCACACCATCCGCCGGTGCTCGGCGGCCTGGTCGAGCCGGTCCGGCACCACGACTTCGATCAGCAGCAGCCGCGAGTCCGCGCGCATCGCCAGCCGGCAGGCCCGCAGAATGGCCAGGGCGCGCGCGTCGTCCCAGTCGTGGATGACACTCTTGAGCAAGTAGGCGTCCGCGCCCTCCGGCACCGGATCGGTGAAGAAGTCGCCGCCGGCGAAGCGATAGCGGTCGGTCAGCTTCTCCTGCTCGATGATCCGCTGCGCGCCCTCCGCGGACCCGGGCCGGTCGAAGACCACGCCGGTCCGCTCCGCCGAGGCGTGCAGGATCGGCAGGAGCAGGGTCCCGTAGCCGCCCCCGACGTCCACGAGGGACGTGATGCCCTCGAAGTCGTAGGCGCGCTCCACGGCGCCGGCGATCTGCCGCGTCCCCTCGGCCATGGCCGCGTCGAAGCGGGCCCGCGCCTCGCCGTCGAAGGAGGCGAACGGATCGTCCACTCCGTCGAGGATCTTCGCGGCGGTGTCCCCGGTCCGCACACAAGCGGCGAACTGCCCCCACCCCCGCAGCGACCCCTCACCCCCGGTGAGCAACACCTGATCACGCAGCCGCACCGGCGAGTCGGCGGACAGCAACGCCCCCATGGACGTCACCCGGAACCGCTCCCCGTCCTGCTCGACGAGCCCGATCGTGGTGAGCGCCCGCAACAGCCGCCGCAACGTGTCCGGCTCGGCCCCGACAGCCTCGGCGACCTCCGCCACCTCCATAGGCTGCCCGGCCATGACATCGGCGAGCCCCAACACCGCCGCCGCATGGATCGCGGGCCCGATCCACCGACTGGCGAGCAGGTCCCGGAACGCGACCACGTCAGAGAGTTCCGTCATTGTGATCGAACGCCCCTTAGATGCCGGATGTTCACATTGCCCCTGCCACATTAGCGGGCTGATATAGGTCGGTCCAGGACGCGACGCACCGGGCGCCCGCTAACCCAGCCGCGCGGTGACGATGGTCACGACCACACTCGGCGGGATCGCGAGCAGCACGCCCAGCACGACCATCTTGACGTCCCACTTGCGGCTGTCGGCCTCACGCTCCGCGGCGCGCGCGTCCAGCAGGGCGTCGATGGCCTTCGCGCTGTCCTCGGTGATCGCGGCCCGCGCGCGAGCCTGGTCCGCCCGCTGCTCAGCGGCCTGCGCCTCGGCCGCGAGCGCTTCGAGGGCCGCGGTGCGGGCTCTCAGCTCCTGGTGCAGTGATTCGACGACTTCGGTGACCTCGCTGGCGGTCACCCTGATCGCCGTGCCCATCTCGGTGATTTTCTGTTGCGCGGCGGAAACACGGTCGGCGAGCGTCGCGGCCCGCGGGGCCAGCCGTTCGGCGGACAGTTCTGCCCACCGCCGCCGGGTCACCAGGGAGAAGGCCCAAACCGCCAGGGCGACATAAACGGTCGCCAAGGCGAACGAGATAAGCAAGGGCGTGGTGGTATCCGATGGGAGCTGCCCGGAATTGTCAGGGAACCCCAGGACGAAGACCCCGAAAGTGATGGTGACCGCGGCGGACAGCACCAGGTAGATCAGGCACGCGACCGTCGCCCGCTTCAGGACCCTGATGACCACTTCCCGATCCGTGACGGCCGGCACTTCCTGAACCCTGGCCGCCTCGAAGCGGGCCGATTCCTGCTCGTACTCACTCCATGAGCCGGCGCGCCTCAGAGCACTCAAATAGGTGGCCCACCTGGCTTCCCATATCCGCCCGGTCTTGCGGCTGTAGTTGATGAACTCCCAGAGTGACGAGATGGTAAAGGCTTCCAGGATTGACAGGACTATGTAATAGGCAATCGTTGCACTGGCGCTGGCTTCGTTGTCCGAGGGACTGATCGCCATGTCGGCGGCGCCGAACAAGGTGAGAAGGCTTGTGATGAGCACTGCGAAACCACCTGCGGTGATCGTTCCGGCGCGGATGAGCAGGATAATGCGCGGATCGGTCGACCGGATGCGGGGCGGCGTGGGCCGGGGATCCGTCGAAGAGGTCTGAGAACTCACGACAATAAGTCAACCGTCTGCCTTACTCGGAATCCATGTTTCTCCGCTTCCGCCACGGCCGTTCGAGGCCGAGCGCGCCACCTGCCCCCGCCCCTGAACCGGTTCCGAAACCAGTTCCGGAACCGGTTGCGTCTTGACCCGTCCCTAACCCGGCCGCAACATTCAAGCCTAGAGAGCGCTCTCACAGGGTTCGCCACCCTCGCTCCACCCTCGCCCGATCCGGCGCAGCCATGCCCCGCGCCGGAAACCGAGTAAGTGCTCTTCACGCTGGAGGACATCGCCATGCTCGTCACCGCGCGCGCCGGCCGGGAGGCCCGGCGCTCATCCGGACCACCGCGGTTCCGTTCGCTGCTCGCGGCGGTCGCCCTGATCGCCGGGAGTCTGACCGGCGCTCTGGCGGTCTCCGTGGCCTCGGCGCCGTCGGCCTCGGCCGATACCGCGCCTCCGCCGCCGAGTGGGTGGAACACCGTGTTCAGCGACGACTTCGCCGGGCCCGCCGGGTCCGCGCCGTCGGCGGCGAACTGGTTCTACGACATCGGCACCGGGTACGGCACCGGCGAGAAGGAGCAGACCACCAGTTCCACCGACAACGTCTACCTCGACGGCAACGGGCACCTCGTGCTCAAGGCCCTGGACAACGGCGGGACCTGGACGTCCGGCCGGATCGAGAGCACGCGCGAGGACTTCCAGGCGCCGGCCGGCGGCGAGTTGGAGATGAGCGCCTCGATCGAGCAGCCGAATCCGTCCGGCGGGCTCGGCTACTGGCCGGCGTTCTGGGCTCTGGGCTTGTCGATGCGGGCCGGCGGCGGGTGGCCGCAGTCCGGTGAGATCGACATGATGGAGGACGTCAACGGCCTGAACGAGGCCTCGCAGACGCTGCACGACTCGGCCAACAGTCCCGGGCACGCGCTCATCGCCTGTCCCGGCGCCGGATCCGGCTGCCAGACCGGTTATCACACCTACTCGGTCATCATCGACCGCACCAACACCAGCGCCGAGCAGATGCAGTTCCTGATGGACGGCGTCGTGGAGAGCACCATCACCGAGGCCTCCGTCGGCACCGCGGCCTGGCAGGCGGCCATCGACCACGGGTTCTTCATCATCTGGGACCTGGCGATGGGCGGCAACTACCCCGACGGCGTCTCCGGCACCACCACGCCGACCGCCGCCACCACCCCCGGCGCGTCCCTGAGCGCGGCGTGGGTCGCGGTCTACGAGAAGGGCGGCAACTCCACGCCGACCGGCACGCCCACCGCGACCGGCGCCGTCAAGGACGCCGCCGGCCTGTGCCTGGCGAACCAGAACTCGCTGAACACCGAGGGCAACCCGCTGTTCGCCGCGAACTGCGACGGCAGCGCGGGGCAGTCGTGGTCCCCGTACACGGATAACACCGTCCGCGTCCAGGGCGGCTGCCTCGACGTGGTCTCGGCCGGCACGACCAGCGGCACGAACGTCGACTGGTACCCGTGCAACGGCACCAACGCGCAGAACTGGACCCACCAGGCCAACGGGGAACTGCTGAACCCGAACTCCGGCCTGTGCCTGACCGACCCGGGCGGCAACAGCGGCACCCGGCTGGACCTCGAGGCCTGCACCGGCTCCGCGCAGCAGACCTGGACGTTCCCGACCGGCAGCGGCGGCGGCCACACGGTGACCGTCACCAACCCCGGAAACCAGACCGGCACCGTCGGCAGCGCGGCGAGCGTACAGGTCAACGCCAGTGACTCGGCGTCCGGCCAGGCCCTGACCTACAGCGCCTCGGGTCTTCCGGCGGGCCTGTCGATCAACGCCGCCACCGGCCTGATCTCCGGCACCCTGACCGCCGCCGGCACCTCCACGGTGACGGTCACCGCCACCGACGGGACCGGCGCCTCCGGATCCACCTCCTTCAGCTGGACGGTCGGCTCCGGCGGCGGCACCTGCGGCACGACCAACCTGGCGCTGAACCAACCGGCCACCGCCTCCTCGGTCGAGAACGCGGGCACGCCGGCCGCCGACGCCGTGGACGGCAACGCCGGCACCCGCTGGTCCTCGCAGTTCTCCGATCCGCAATGGCTGCAAATCGACCTCGGGTCGTCGGCGACGATCTGCAAGGTGGTCCTGCAATGGGAGACCGCTTCCGGCAAGGCGTATCAGATCCAGACCTCCCCTGACGGGACGAACTGGACCACGATCTACTCCACCACCACCGGACCCGGCGGCACCGAGACCCTGAACGTCTCCGGCACCGGTCGCTACATCCGGATGTACGGCACCGCCCGCAACACGCAGTACGGCTATAGCCTCTGGGAGTTCCAGGTCTACGGTTCCACCAACGGCGGCGGCACGTGCGGCACGGCCAACCTGGCGCTGAACCAGCCGGCCACCGCCTCCTCGGTCGAGAACGCCGGCACCCCGGCCGCCGACGCCTTCGACGGCAACACCGGTACCCGCTGGTCCTCCCAGTTCTCCGACCCGCAGTGGATCCAGGTCGACCTCGGTGCCACGCACACGCTGTGCAAGGTGGCGCTGAACTGGGAGACGGCCTACGCGACCGCGTTCCAGATCCAGACCTCGAACGACGGCACCACCTGGACGCCGGTCTACTCCACGACGGCCGGGACCGGCGGGACGCAGAACCTCACGGTCTCCGGCAGCGGACGCTATGTACGCATGTATGGGACCGCACGCGCCACGCAATACGGATACAGCCTGTGGGAGTTCCAGGTCTTCGGCAGCTGATCGGAGCCGATGCTTCGGCAACTGATCGGAGCTGGAGCTGGAGCTGGAGACGGAGCCGGAGACGGAGCCGGAGACGGAGCCGGAACTGAAACCGGGGGGGGGGGGGGGGGGGGGGGTGCGCCGCGCCCCCCCCCCGCCCCGCCCGCAGGGGGGCGCTGGGGCCCCGTAAACATACGGGGGGGGGGGGGGGGGGGGTCTCCCCCCCCCCCCCCCCCCCCCGGCAAGCAGATGGGGCAGCCGATCCCTACCCGCCCGACCGCCCGTACCAGTCCACGCACACCACCACGACATCGTCATCGGCATCAGCCGACCGGTGACTGGCCACCTCGCGCAGGATCGCGGTCGGCACATCCTCGGCCGGCAGCAGCCCCGAGGAGGCGATCCCGCGCTGGAGCCCCGCGTCCCCGTAGAGCTCGCCGGCGGGGGAGCGCGCGGCGTGCGCGCCGTCGCTGACGATGACCAGCCGGTCGCCGGGCAGCACCTGGAAGGTCTGCGGCCGGTACGCGGTCTCCTCGAACATGCCCAGCGGCAGCTGCGGATCGACGCTCACCCGCTCGACCGAGCGGCCGCGGCGCAGCCAGATCTGCGGCGAGCCGGCGTCGACCACGGTCACCAGGCCGGTGTCATAGGCGAAGCACAGCAGCAGGGCGCTGACGTACATGTCGCCGCGGTGCTGCGTGTACACCGCCTGGTCGGCCAGCACCGCCTGGTCGGCCAGGGCCAGGCCCGCGCGGCGGGCGTTGCGCAGGGCGTTCACCGCCAGGGAGGTCAGCAGGGCGGCGGCGGTGCCCTCGCCCATGCCGTTGACCACGGCCAGGGTCAGGTCGGTGCCGGTGGCGGACCAGTCATAGCTGTCGCCGCGGATCGCGTAGGCCGGTTCGAGCTGGGCACCCAGCGCGTATTCGCGGCGGCGGCTGGAGCGGCCGGGCAGCAGCTGCCACTGCGTCTCGGCGGCCAGGGTGAGCCGGCTGGCCCGGCGTGCCTGCTGGTAGCGGTCGGTGTTGCGTTCGGCGACGACGATCTCGTGGCCGAGCAGCCGGGCGACCGCCTGCAGGGTCTCGACCTCGGTGGCCGCGCTGTCCGCGCTGTCCGAGATGCCCGCGCCGTCCGTGCTGCGCGCGCTGTCCGCGATGCTGCCGGGGCCGTCGCCGGCGAGGTCGTCACCGTCGAGGCCGTCGCTGTCGGAGTCGTGCCCGTCGGGCTCGCCGCCGGCCGGAAGACACGCGGTGAGCGTCCCGTGCCGGTCGCCGCGGACCGTCACCGGCACCGTCACCAGCGTGCTGCCGTCGGCCTGGCGGCGGAGCTGCGGCTGCTGGCTGGCGAACGCCTTGCCCTCGACGCTGGCGTGGATCGGCAGCGTCCCGGCCTGCTGCCGGGTGTCGGTCAGGGGCGTGAGCACCCGCAGCGCGTAGTCGGCCAGGTGCACCTCGACGTCGCCGACGCCCATGGTCAGCAGAACAGCGCGCACGGCCTCCGGCAACGCCTCGGGATCGGCGGCGCGCACCGCGCGTTCGACGGTCGGGTAATCGATCACTTCAGTTCCTGATCCTAGGGGAGCGCGCTGGTCGCGCGGGCTCGTCAGTGGCACAGTGGTGGCGTGCACGAGGATCCGCCCCCGCCCGAGACGGTCGCCGAGACGGCGGCAGCGGTCGTGGAGTTGCTGGACGCCCTGCACGGACGGGGCCTGGAATCGCTGCCCGGCGGCCCGGTCCCGCCGTCCCAGCTGCGCGCGCTGCGCGCCATCGAGCGGTGCGAGGGGATCAACCTGCGGGCCCTGGCCGAGGCGCTGGGCACCAGGCCGCCGGCCACCAGCCGGCTGTGCGACCGCATGGAGGCCGACGGGCTCGTCCGGCGCACGCCGAGCGCCAGCAGCCGCCGGGAGGTGGAGCTGTGGCTGAGCCCGCGGGCGCGCCGGGTGCTCGCCGAGGTCCGGTCGGCCCGGGTGCGGGAGTTGCAGGAGATCGTGCAGACGCTGCCGCCCGATTCGCTGATCGGCCTGTCAACCCATATGGGCCGGTTGCGCGCGGCGATCGAGCAGCGGCTCGGGTCCGGGCAACCGGTCGGCGAGCAGGAGAACAGCGCGGCCTGACTGTTCACTTGTCTCCCATCGCTGCTCGTCGCCTCCGCCGGACGCGACGCGCCGGCCCAGGCGACCGCGATGCGCAGGCGCCGCGTCAAATGTTGCCACATGTAAACGATTAATTCTAAAGTCGGTGCGGGCGCCCCTCCGGGCAGCCCGGGACAGCGCGGTCCGCACCGTCGGGCCGTACCGTTCCTCCGTCGTCCGCCGGGCTGTCATCCCGGCCGTATACCGTGGGATCCTGACATGAACCCCTTCGGCCACACGGTCGCCGACCACGGCGACCACGTGCGCCTGGTGCTGGTCGGCGATGTGGACTTCGCCGCGCATCCCGTCCTGGTCGCGCAGTTGGTGGGCCTGGCCGGATCCGGCCGCGCCGTGGTCGTGGACTGCGCCGGGGTGACGTTCCTGGACTCGATGGGCCTGCGGGCCCTGGTCGAGGGCCGCGCCGCGGCGCTCGACGCGGGCCAGACCTTCGAGCTGGCCGACCCCTCCGTGCCGGTGCGGCGGGTGATCGAGCTGTCCGGTACGGCCGAGTTGTTCCCGCTCTGGGCCCCGCTGGCCGAGGAATCAGAGCCCTGATCGGCGGTCGGGCCGGCCGGCAGCGGGGTGTCGAGCGGACCGGCGGGGGAGGAAGATATCTGGCGTCAGCACGGTGGACACGGTTGGACCCGATGTTCCGGAAGAGACAGGACAACTGATGGACGACAGGGCTGAGCGTGCGGGCACCACCGTGCGGATGAGCATGGCCAACGGCACGGAGGACCCCGAAGCGCCGGGGCTGAGCCAGCTGCTGGCCGGGCTGACCGCGGTCCGCGACGGCGATTTCGGCACCCGGCTGCCCGAGGACGGCGACGGGCTGCTGGTGGAGATCGCGACCGTGTTCAACGGCATGGTCGACCAGTTGTCCCTGTTCACCTCCGAGGTGACCCGGGTGGCCCGCGAGGTCGGCACCGACGGCCGGCTCGGCGGCCAGGCCGAGGTCCCCGGGGTGTCCGGGACCTGGAAGGACCTGACCGACTCGGTCAACGCCATGGCCGGCAACCTGACGACCCAGGTCCGCGACATCGCCCAGGTGGCGACCGCGGTGGCCAAGGGCGACCTGTCGCAGAAGATCGACGTGGACGCCCGGGGCGAGATCCTGGAGCTGAAGAACACCCTCAACACGATGGTGGACCAGCTGTCCTCCTTCGCCGCCGAGGTGACCCGGGTGGCGCGCGAGGTCGGCACCGAGGGGCGCCTGGGCGGCCAGGCCGACGTCAAGGGGGTCTCGGGGACCTGGAAAGACCTCACCGAGTCGGTGAACTTCATGGCGAACAACCTCACCGACCAGGTGCGCTCGATCGCCGAGGTGACCACCGCGGTGGCCAAGGGCGACCTGTCGCAGAAGATCACGGTCGACGCCCGCGGCGAGATCCTGCAACTGAAGAGCACCATCAACACGATGGTCGACCAGCTGTCAGCGTTCGCCGACGAGGTGACCCGGGTCGCGCGCGAGGTCGGCACCGAGGGCATGCTCGGCGGCCAGGCGCAGGTGCCCGGAGTCGCCGGCACCTGGCGCGACCTCACCGACTCGGTGAACTTCATGGCCGGCAACCTGACCGCGCAGGTGCGCTCCATCGCCCAGGTCGCGACCGCGGTGGCCAAGGGCGACCTGACCCGCACCATCGACGTGGACGCCCGGGGCGAGATCCTGGAGCTGAAGAACACCCTCAACACCATGGTCGACCAGCTCTCGTCCTTCGCCGACGAGGTCACCCGGGTCGCGCGCGAGGTCGGCACCGACGGCCGCCTCGGCGGCCAGGCCGACGTCAAGGGCGTCTCAGGGACCTGGAAGGACCTCACCGAGTCGGTCAACGTCATGGCCGACAACCTCACCGCGCAGGTGCGCTCGATCGCCGAGGTCACCACCGCGGTCGCCAAGGGCGACCTGTCGCAGAAGATCCGCGTCGACGCCCGCGGGGAGATCCTGGAGCTGAAGGAGACCATCAACACGATGGTCGACCAGCTCTCGGCCTTCGCCGACGAGGTCACGCGGGTGGCCCGCGAGGTCGGCACCGAGGGCAACCTCGGCGGCCAGGCCACGGTGCGCGGCGTGTCCGGGACCTGGAAGGACCTGACCGACAACGTCAACGTCATGGCCTCCAACCTGACCGGCCAGGTGCGCTCCATCGCCCAGGTCGCCTCCGCGGTGGCCAAGGGCGACCTGTCGCAGAAGATCACCGTCGAGGCCAAGGGCGAGGTCGCGGCGCTGGCCGAGGTCATCAACACCATGGTCGACACGCTGTCGGCGTTCGCCGACGAGGTGACCCGGGTGGCCCGCGAGGTCGGTACCGAGGGCACCCTGGGCGGCCAGGCGCGGGTGCCGAACGTCGCCGGGACCTGGAAGGACCTGACCGACAACGTCAACTTCATGGCGAACAACCTGACCAACCAGGTGCGCAACATCGCGCAGGTCACCACCGCGGTGGCGCAGGGCGACCTGACGCGCAAGATCGACGTCGACGCGCGCGGGGAGATCCTGGAGCTCAAGACCACCATCAACACCATGGTCGACCAGCTCTCCTCCTTCGCCGCCGAGGTCACGCGGGTGGCGCGCGAGGTCGGCAGCGAGGGCCGCCTGGGCGGCCAGGCCGAGGTCGAGGGCGTGTCCGGGACCTGGAAGCGGCTCACCGAGAACGTCAACGAGCTGGCCGGGAACCTGACCCGGCAGGTCCGCGCGATCGCCGGGGTGACCAGCGCGGTCGCCGAGGGCGACCTGACCCGCTCGATCACCGTCGACGCCTCCGGCGAGGTCGCCGAGCTCAAGGACAACATCAACTCCATGGTGGAGTCGCTGCGCGAGACCACCCGGGCCAACCGCGACCAGGACTGGCTGAAGTCCAACCTGGCCCGGATCTCCGGCCTGATGCAGGGCCGCCGCGACCTGGCGGTGGTCGCCGAGCTGGTGATGGACGAGCTCACCCCGCTGGTCGGCGCCCAGTACGGCGCGTTCTTCCTGGCCGAGGAGGCCGGCGACGGCGGCGGGACCGAGCTGCGCCTGATCAGCTCCTACGGCGACCCCGGCGATGAGCGGCCGACCCGCTTCCGCCTCGGCCAGTCGCTGGTCGGCCAGGCCGCGCGCAGCAAGCGCGTCATCGCCATCGACGACGTCCCCGACGGCTACGTCGAGCTCGGCTCGGCCCTGGGCCGCACCGCCGCGGCCAGCCTGGTCGTCCTGCCGATCGTGGCCGAGGACCAGGTGCTCGGCGTCATCGAGCTGGCCTCGATGCACCGGTTCACCGACGTGCACCGGGCGTTCCTGGAACAGCTGATGGAGACCATCGGCGTCAACGTCAACACCATCATCGCCAACGCCCGCACCGATGAGCTGCTCGGGGAGTCCCAGCGCCTGGCCGCCGAACTGCAGGCCCGCTCCGGCGAGCTCCAGATCCGCCAGGAGCAGTTGCAGACCTCCAACGCCGAGCTGGAGGAGAAGGCCGCGCTGCTGGCCAGCCAGAACCGCGACATCGAGACCAAGAACCTGGAGATCGAGCAGGCCCGGCAGGAACTGGAGACCCGGGCCCAGCAGCTGGCGCTGGCCTCCAAGTACAAGTCGGAGTTCCTGGCCAACATGAGCCACGAGCTGCGCACCCCGCTGAACAGCCTGCTGATCCTGGCCCAGCTGCTGGCCCAGAACTCCAACCGCAACCTGACCCCCAAGCAGGTCGAGTACGCCGGCGTGATCCACTCCGCCGGCTCGGACCTGCTCCAGCTGATCGACGACATCCTGGACCTGTCCAAGGTCGAGGCCGGCAAGATGAACGTGGACCCCGAGCGGGTCTCGCTGCAGCGGCTGCTGGACTACGTCGAGGCCACGTTCCACCCGCTGACCACGCAGAAGGGCCTGGAGTTCCGGGTCCGCACCGCGGCCGGGATGCCCGGGGAGATGCTCACTGACGACTCCCGGCTGCGCCAGGTGCTGCGCAACCTGCTGTCCAACGCCGTGAAGTTCACCGAGTCCGGCGCCGTCGAGCTCAGCATCGAACCGGCCGCCCCCGGGGAACTCCCGGTCGGGGCCCGCGACAACGGCCCGGCCCTGGCCTTCCGCGTCAAGGACACCGGCATCGGGATCCCCGAGCAGCAGCTGGAGACCATCTTCGGCGCCTTCCAGCAGGCCGACGGCACCACCAGCCGCAAGTACGGCGGCACGGGCCTGGGCCTGTCGATCAGCCGGGAGATCGCCCAGCTCCTCGGCGGCGCCATCACCGCCGAGAGCGTGCTCGGCGAAGGCAGCACCTTCACTCTCTACCTGCCGATCGCCCACCCCGAGTGGGAGGATCTGGTGGTCTTCGACAGCGGCCAGGGCGGCGTCCTGGGCGGCGATTTCGTCCCGTCCGCCGGCCAGACCGACACCCTCGCCGTCACCGGCACCCGCCGTCCCGGCACTGACCGCGCGATCGAGGGCACCGCGCCCCGGCGCCTCCTGGTGGTCGAGGACCGGGCCCGCGGCCTGCTCTCGCTGGTCGCCGAGAGCGCGGCCGACGACCTGCTGGCCGGCCGGGAGCGGCTGGGCCCGCAGGCCCGCGTGCAGATAAGGACCGCGGTCGGCCCGCAGGAGGGGGCCGCGATGCTCGCGGCCGAACCCCACCACTGCGTGGTCCTGGAACTGGACATGGCCCAGGACGGCGCGGCGCTGTTCCTCCAGGCGCGCGCCGCCGACCCCGCACTGCGCTCGATCCCGGTCCTGGCGCACCACAACCGGACGCTGCGCCCCGAGCAGGAGCAGATGCTGCGCGCGCACGCCGAGCTCTACCCGCTGGAGCTGCTGCCGAGCCTGGACGAACTGCGCGAGCGCATCGTCCTGCACCTGGGCGCCGAGCACCCCGACGACGTGGTCCCGCTGGCCCAGCCCGGCCGGGAGCGGCCCGCCGAACTCCCCGACAGCGGCGGCCGCCTGGCCGGACGCAGCGTCCTGGTGATCGACGACGACGCCCGCAACCTGTTCGCCCTGACCGGCATGCTGGAGATGCACGGCATGCGCGTGGTCGACGCCGAGGACGGCGTCAAGGGCATCCAGGCGCTGCAGAACGACCCGAGCATCGAGGTGATCCTGATGGACGTGATGATGCCGGAGATGGACGGCTACGAGGCCACGGCCCGCATCCGCACCATGCCCGAGCACGCGGACCTGCCGATCATCGCGGTCACCGCCAAGGCCATGCACGGCGACCGGGAGAAGAGCCTGGCGGCCGGCGCCAACGACTACGTCACCAAGCCGGTGGACGCCGCGGTGCTCATCGAGAGCATCCAGCGGGTCCTGGGCCTGTGAGCGGCGGGAGCGGCTTGAGCGGCCAGGGCAGCCGGAGCGGCCAGAGCGGCCGGGGTGGCCAGGGCGGACCGTCGGCGGAAGGAGCATCGCCCGTGCAGGAGAACCGGCTGTCATCGGACGGGCCCGGAGGCGATGACACCGTGCCCGGAACGCCGGCCGGGTCCATCGCGCCGACCGCTCCCGTCCCCCAAGTCCCCCAAGTCTTCGTCCCCGCCGGCGCCGGCATCGGCCGCCTGGCCGCGACCGTCGACCGCCTGCAGGCCGCGCTCCACGACGCCGAGGCCGGCGCCGACGTCAGGGTCCTGACCGCCCTGGCGCGCGGCATCCTCATGGAGCGTCTGCGCATCGCGCCCGCGGCCGCGGCGCGCCAGCTGGAGGAACTGGCCGAGCGCAGCGCGCTGCCGGTGCTCGAACTCGCCGCCGACATCGTCAACGAGATCGCCGGCGATCCGGCCGGGCAGATCGCGCGCGTCGGGAAGACATCTCAGCGTCCGGACACCTCCGGGACCTCCGGCGCGCTGTCGCTGAACGTGCGGCTGCGGGCCGCCGAGGCCGGTGTGCTCACCGCCTCCGACGTGCACGCCGCGGCCGGGTCGCTGCACCACCAGGCGCTGGAGCCGCTGGGCGCGGCCGCCGTGGCCATCTGGGCGCTGGCCGCCGACGGCTCGCTGCTGCTGGCCGGCCACTCCGGCTTCAACGCCGCCGAGGCCCGCAGCTGGCACCACACCCCGCCGGGCGTCGAGACCCAGGCCCGGCACGCCATCCGCACCCGCACCACGCTGTGGAGCACAGACCCCGGCGCCCGGCGCGCGCCGAGTATCGGCGAGCGGACCCTGGGCCCGGACGCCACGCGCGTGGCGATCCCGGCGCAGCTCGGCGGGCGGCTGCTCGGGGTGCTGGAGATCTGCTGGCCCGGTCCGGTCGGCGAGCTGCCGCAGTCGGTGCACCGCCAGCTGGAGTCGCTGGCCGAGCTGTGCGCGCACACCCTGGACGTGATCCCCGCCGCCGACGAGGACACCGCGCGCGGCGGCGCGGTCGACCCCGGTCTGGTGGACCTGCTCGACAGCCTGCTGGAGCCGGCGCTGATCCTGCAGCCGCAGCACGACGAGGCCGGCCGGCTGACCGACTTCCGCATCGCGCACGCCAACACGCGGTTCGTCGATCCGGTCGGCCGGCCCTCCGCGGCGATCCTCGGGCTGCCGTTCTTGCAGGCCTACCCGATGGCCGCCGAGGACGGCGGGCTCTCGGAGCGGATCGAGCACGTCCACGCCACCGGTGAGCCGGTCCACCACGACCGCGTCGTGCTCCGCTCGCTGATCGCGGACATCACGGTCTCCACCTCGCTCACGGTCGGTATCAGCCGGCTGGGCACCGACGTGGTGCTCACCTGGCATCCCGAGGACGAGGAGGCCCGGCTGGCCCGGCTGCTCCAGCACGCCCAGCGCCTGGGCCGGATGGGCGGCTTCGAGGAGAACCTGCTCACCGGCGAGGTCACCTGGAGCGCCGAGCTCCTGGAGCTGTTCGCGCTGCCGGCCACCGCGCAGCCGGTGCCGCTGCGCGACCTCGCGACCCACGTGCACACCGACGACGTCGAGGCGATCTTCCGCTTCGTGCGCACCCTCCTGCACCACCGGGCCCCGGCTTCCACCGCCTTCCGTCTCCTGCGCAGCGACGGCGTCCAGCGCTACATCCGCATAGTCGCCGAGCCGGTGCTCGAGGACGGCACCATGACCGCCGTCCGCGGCGCCTGCCAGGACGTCTCGGCCCAGCACTGGACTGAGATCGCGCTGGCCGCCACCCGCGACCGCCTGGAGCACACCGAGCGCGAGGTCGAGGAGGGCAACCGCCTGACCCTGCGGCTCCAGCGCGCGATCATGCCGGTGGCGCCCACCATGATCGACAACCGGGGCCTGCAGATCGCCACCCGGTACCGGCCCGCGGAGAAGGGACACCTGGTCGGCGGCGACTGGTACGACGCCGTCGTCCTGCCGAACCAGCGCGTCCTGCTCGTGGTCGGCGACGTCGCCGGCCACGGCATCGACGCCGCCACCGAGATGGTCGCCCTGCGCAACGCGCTGCGCGGCCTGGCGGCCACCGGCGCCACCTCGGCCCAGATGCTCAACTGGCTGGGCACGGTCGCGCACCACATGTCGGGCAGCGTGGTCACCGCGACCGTCTTCTGCGGCATCTACGACCCCGAAGACCGCACCCTGCGCTGGTCCCGGGCCGGCCACCCGCCGCCCCTGCTGGTCCGCGACGGCAAGACGACGGTCCCCCCGATGCCCGAGGGGGTGCTGCTCGGAGCCCTGGGCGATGCCCGGTACGAGGAACAGACGCTGCAATTGCAGTCCGGCGACACGCTGCTGCTGTACACCGACGGCCTGATCGAACGCCGCGACCGCGACATAGAGGAGTCGCTGCAGGATCTGCTCGCCATCGTCCAGCCGGCCGTCGGCTCGCTGGAGGAGCAACTGGAGCACCTGCTCCTGCACAGCAACGCGGACACCGACGACGACACCTGTCTGATCGGTGTCAGGGTGCGCTGACACCGGCGCCTATGCGGCGCGCCGCCGGACGAGCCAGACTGTCGCGGTGAGCAGCATGAGGGACAGGACGACCAGGCCGCTGGTCTCGATGGTCTGGAAGGTCCAGAACCGGCTCTCCGGGAAATAGGCCGCCCGGTAGCTGTAGCCCTGCTGCGCGAGGTAGGTACGCAGGTCCTGCGTATGACCGGCAGCGGCGCTCTTGCTTTGCAAGGTGAAGGCTTCCGCGTGGCTGAGCACTCTTCCGCCCGGCGCGGTCCACTGCTCGGCGATGACCCACGGGTTGTTGCCGGGGGCCATCGTGTCGACGGCGGTGAGAGGTGTCAGGAAGTGTGATCGAAGGCTGACGAAGGTCACCAAGAAGACCGCGATCCAGCCCGTGAGCGTCACCGCGATCGCCGGGACCACCCGGCGGACCAGTGCCCCGGCGAAGATGCCGAGGGCGAGCGCGAACAGGGCGCGGCCGACGAAGACAGTCCCGTATATCTCATAGGTCAGGCTGCTCGCCGCCAGTCGTCCGCGAGGTGCGACGAGCGGCCCGTACCACCAGATGACGACCGCCGCGAAGCCGCAGGCCGACACGAGCGTGAAAGCCACGACGAGGCTGATCTTCGTGGCCAGCCAGCGTGTCCGGCCCACGCCTTGGGTGAAGGCGAACCGGTACGTCCCCGACTCGAACTCACGGGCTGTCAGCGGCGCGCCGAGGAACATGCCGAACAGGACGGGGAGCGTGAAGAAGGCGGCGGTCAGCCGGGTGACGAGGTCTTGATCGTGGTGGAACGCGTCGATGCCGGCGGGGCAGGCAGGGTCTTGGTGACCGGGCAGGCAGTCGGCCAGGCCCAGCCGGCGGAAGTCCGTGTGCATCTTGAGCCCGTTCTGCAGCAGCAGCAGACCACAGAAGACGAACACCGCGGTCAGCCCGATGAAGGCTGTGCGGTGCTGGCGCCAGGTCACCCAGGCCAGTGCCCGCAGGGTCGGGCCGGCTGCCCGCACGCTCGGTGCGGTGGTGGATTCGGTCATCGCTGTCGTCACGGCCTGACACCTCTTCCGGTCAGTTCACGGGGTCCGGGCAGCGCGGAGGCGCCGGGGTCGCGCAAGTAGGCCAGCACCAGTTCCTCCAAGCCGACGTGGTGTGCTTCCCAGCCCGCCGGCGGTTCGCTGCGTTGCCCGCCGGTCCGGACCAGCAGGTGGGCCTGCGCCTCGGCGCGCCGGTCGCGCACGACGGGCAGCGCCGCCGCGATCCGTTCGGCCTGCGCCGCGGGACCCGTATACAGCTGGTGAGAGGCGAGCAGGTCGTCGACCTCGCCGGCGACCTGCACCCGGCCGGAGGCGAGGACGACCAGGTAGTCGCAGACCCGTTCCAGCTCGGTGACCACGTGGGAGGAGAAGACGATCGAGATGCCGTCCTCGGCGACGGCGGCCATGAGCGCTGCCAGGAAGTCATGCCGGGCCAGCGGGTCGAGGCTGGCCAGCGGTTCGTCGAGGATCAGCAGCCGGGGACGTTTGGCCAGGGCGATGGTCAGGGCGACTTGGGCGCGCTGCCCGCCGGAGAGCTTGCCGACCTTGCGCGGGTACGGGATGTCGAGTTCTGCGATGCGGGCTTTCGCGCGGGCGGAGTCGAAGCCGCGGTTGAGATTGCGAGCCAGATGCAGGGTGTCGGCGACCGACAGGTTCGGGTAGAGCGCGGTGTCCTGGGCGACGAACGCGACGGTTCCCAGCGCCTCGACTCCTCCGGCGGGCAGGCCGTCTTGGACGAAGACCCGTCCGGTCGTCGGCGTGGCCAGCCCGACAGCGAGATGCAGCAGCGTGGTCTTGCCCGATCCGTTGGGACCGACCAGGGCGACGACGTGTCCCTCCGGGATGGCCAGGCCGCAGTCGCGCAGCGCCCAGGCCGACCGGTAGCGCTTGCCGAGCCCGCTCGCCTCCAGCGCGAGTCCGCGCTGCGCCATCCCGCTCACGACGCGACCGCCTTCGAGGTGCCCGTCGTCCTCGTCTGCCCTGTCTGCCCAGTCTTCCCGGCACGGAAGTCGTGCAGGGCGCTCGTGAACAGGGCCACCATGCCGTCTTCGTCGAGTCCCGCCTGGTCGGCAGAGCGCATCCAGGCTGTCAGGGCCCGGTGCAGTGCCTGCTGCTCCCGCAACGGCGTGGTGCCGAGCGTCCCCTCGATGAAGGTGCCCTGGCCGGGGCGGCCGACGGCCAGCCCCTTGTGCTCGAGGTCCCGGTAGGCCTTGAGTACCGTGTTCGGATTGATCGCCAGTCCGGCGACGACATCCTTGACCTTCGGCAGCCGGTCGCCGGGCTCGAGGTACCCCAGCCGAAGCGCGTGTTCGACCTGGTGGACCAGTTGCAGGTAGACCGGCACCCCCGAACCCGGGTCCAACCGGAACTCGATCGGCGATCCCTGGTCTTCGCTTACCTGTTTATCTATCCCCATAGTTAAAGGGTTATGCGACAGTGCTCTGCTGTCAAGGCGTCGGCGAAGGCTGTTTTCCCCGTACTGCACGGCTCCGGGCGCCGCGGTCGCATGCGCGGCGCCCGGACCAGCGCGAATCAGGTCACTGACGAATCGGACCAGTGGCGAATCAGACCTCTACTGCACCACGATCCCGATCGCCGCCAAGCACTGCGCCGTGTTGTTGTCGGCCGCCGCGACGGCCCCGAACAAGCCCGTCGCCTCCTGGCTCTGCGGACTCGGTGCCTGCAGCGTGAACGACTGCGTGTCCGACGTGCCCGTCCCGCTGCCGAACACCTGGCTCACCGCGCCGCTGCGCTGGTGGAACCGGATCTTCGTGATGTACCTCCCGCCGTACCAGGTGCCCCACTCGCCGGACACCCCGACCAGGGGATCGGTCTGGCTGAAGGTGACCGTCGTCTTCGTCGCGCTGCCCGGCGGCACCCCGTTGCCGCCACGCAGCGGATCGATCTTGCCGTCCGCGTGCGTGGCGCGGATGCCGTCGACGATCTCGCCGGAGTACACGTCGATGCTGGAGATCCGCTGCGTCGAGGACGTGTCGTCGAACGGGGTGCCGGCGGCTCCGGCCGGTCCCAGACGGAACACCGGCGCCGGCGGGTCGTTGTCCGCCGTCCGCGCGTGCGGCCCGGCGTACTTCCACAGCGGCTCCCAGTAAACCTTCAGCAGTTCGGCCACCGCGTCCGGTCCCTCGACGAGGTAGTCGAACTCGGCCAGCGAACCCGGGTAGAGGTTGTCCGAGCCGACGACGTACGCCTCGTCGTCGATGATCATCACCTTGGCGTGGTTGCCCGGTGCGGACGGCACCTTGTTGTAGATGTAGCCGCTGGCGTTGAGCACCGACATCGCCGCGCTGCCGATCACCCCGTGGCTCGGCGGCTCCTCGCTGAGCGGCGGCTGCTTGAGGGTGGCGGTGTACCCCTCCTTGGGGAGGTTGGGCCACTTGTAGGTGTCGCCCTCGATGGTGTTCGCCGCCGGCACCTGGTCGGTGTAGTAGAACGGCGCCACGAACAGCCGCTTCAGGGCCTTGGCACGCAGGCCCCCGGGGTCGGGCAGCGGGTTGTCGGTCGCGACGTCGTGCGTCATGTAGTACTTCATCAGGTCGAAGGTGCGGACCGCTCCGGACCCGAACGAGTACTGGTCGCCCTCGGCGCCCGCGCCGGCGTCCAGCGGCGAGACGACCACCTGCACCGTCAGATCCTTGTTCGCCAGCAGAGCCTGGAGCACCCACTGGCAGACATGGTGGTCCGACCAGTTCTTCTTCCACGCGCTGACCAGGTCCATCTGCGACATCTTGATCGACCGCTTGGCATTCAGGATCAGCTCCTTCTTCATGATGTCGGAGGCGCCCTGGAAGTCCGAGGTGGTGCGCCAGTACTTGCCCAGCGCCAGCATCCCGGTGGCCGCCTTGTACTCCGTGAGGCCGGCGTACGGCGGATGCACGACCCGCAGCGGGAAGCAGTCCTGAACCAGCTCGGGGAGCTGCTGCAGGTCCCGAGTGTGGAAGTCGCTCGGCGGCGGAGGCGGAGGCGGCGGGGTCGGCGGGGGAGTGGGGTTGGACTCGTGCCAGCGCACGATCGCCGCCTGCTGGGCGGCCACCCAGGCCGCCGCGTCCTTGCCGGTGAGCGGGTTGCTCGGGCGGGACTTGGCGGGATCGCGGCTGTTCCACACCAGCTTCGAGGTGTCCAGCTGCTCCTGCGAGAGCAGGTCGCCGCCGGCCGCCCACAGCTGGTCCAGCAGGCCCTGCGCGCCGGCCGCCGCCGGACCGTGGACGACCGCGGAGACGTCGTGGACCGGCGGGTAGCTGCGGAACAGGTCCATGTTCAGGTTGTGGCCGCCGGCCAGGGTCGTGATGCTGTCGCAGACCACGATCTTGGAGTGGTTCCAGGTCATCTTCGACCCGTCGCCGCTGAACATGCTGTCGTTGCCGAAGACCTTCAGCTGCAAGGCGTCCAGGAACCCCTCGCGCAGCGAGTAGAACCGCCCCAGCCAGATGTCGGGCATCCGCTCCCAGGCCTGGCCGCGGTCCCGCACCAGGCGGATGAGCGCCTGCTTGAACAGCGTGTAGTACGGCGTCTCGGTGACCGGATACAGCGGTGTCTGGCCGAACAGGAACCGGAACTGCGTCGGCGCGGTCCGGCCCATCCGGGTGCTCAGCGCGGTGTCCATAGCGCCCAGGACGATGCCGGCCCAGGCCGGGTCCGGCGTGTTCAGCGACGAGATGTCGCACCGGTACCGGGCGTTCTGGACGACCTCCTCCAGCGCCGTCTCGAAGTCGGCCTGCCGGTTCCACGCCTGGGGGATGATGGCCTGCCCGAACGGCAGCCCCCACACCCGCGGCGTGTCCATGAGGCGCAGGTAGTTGGCTCCGGTGCGCTGATGGTAGTAGTTCCGGATCTGCGCTTCGACGTTGTCGATCTCACTCATGGCTTCTCCCCCTCCTACAGAAAGGTCCAGTCGACCCAGCCGGCGCCCTTGCGCGCCGCCGTCACGGGATACGTCTGCCGATACGGCGGGTCGCCCACCACGTCTTCGAGGTAGTACGTGTTCAGCGGGTTCAGTCCGGAGATCGAGGAGACCTGGCGCACGTAGGGACGCCCGGGCCGCACGCTGTCCCGCAGCGGCCCGCCGCCCATGTTGTCGAACACCGCCTGGTCGAGGTTGATCTCCTGCCGCAGCGGCAGCGAGTAGGTGTCGACCGCCGACGCCACGCGGAAGTCGGACCCCCACTTCGTGAGGTAGGCCCGGGCCAGCCGGTAGACCAGCTCCGGCACCCGCGCGGCGCTCGCGTTGACGTCGGCCGGGTCGTACTCCCCGTTGCCGGTCATGTTGCCGGCGACCGTCGCGTGCCGGCCCCGGCAGGCGAACAGCTGGTAGTTCGTGGGCTGACGCATGCCGTTCTTGGCCGCCGCCAGCGGATCGGTGAGCTGGTAGTTGTCGGCCAGGTCCTGCCAGCCGCTGCCCAGCTTCAGCGTCTGCGACGTCCCGGCCATCTTGGCGTTCGGCCGCGGCACCAGCCCGTTGAATCCGGTGTCGAGCATGTCCCACGCCGTGACGCCGACGTAGTCGGCGACATTCGGGGGCAGCTGGGTGATGATCCCGTACCAGTTGCCCGGCCCCGGGACCGCGTCGATCGCGATGATCCGCACCGGGATCTTCTGCACTTCCGCCGAGCCGTACGCCTGCAGGAACCAGGCGGCCATGACGCACTCCATGGCGCCGCGGCTGTGCCCGATGAAGTTGAACGCCTTCGCGCCGCTGCGTGCGGCGAGGTTCGCCGCGTGCAGCGCGAGCGCGGGGGCGTCCTTGCCGGACAGCGCCGTCACCGTCGAGTGCTGATCGCCGCCGGAGTACTTCTGCGTGGCCTTGAGCAGATCGGAGGGAACATTGAGCGGACCGGTCAGGACCAGAGGCTCGCTGTTGTTGCGCGGCACCGCCCAGTCGTTCTCGCCGCAGCCCCGTACGGTGATACTGGGGCTGGTCGCCGTCAGGCTGCCGGCGAGCTCCAGATGGATGCGGACCGGTATGTAGCCCGTATCAGGACTGTAGATCGCCTTGTCGCTGCCTGGGCGCGACACTTCCCCTTCGTCCCGTGTGCATGAGGTGCCGCTGAAGCACACGGTGAACACATCGGCCATGGATTCCCTCCCGTTCCCCTGGCAGACCCGTCGCCTGCCACGAACGTGCTTTACCCGGCATATGCACCTATAGCGGGCATCAATTCACAGTTCACCGGGACGGGTGACAGGACTTCGGGCATCCCCGGGACGCGGGGGGAAGCAGGCTGCTGTTTCCTCCGGCGTCGCGATCACGGCCGAGCGAGCCGAGCCGCGCCGAGCTGATCCGCTCGGCGTGGCGGGGTCAAGGGCGCGCGACAGCCGCGCGCACACTCCGTACGCGTGCGCCGGCATCGCGATGCATTCTCAGGGCAATGACCGTCACGCCCAAGGAGACCACCGCGAGGATCAGAAACGCGACGGTGTAAGCGGTTCCCGCGCTCGGGGTCCCCGGCAGCAGGTGTCCCAGCGGTCCTCCGGCGCGCAGCGCGACGGTGCTCACCGCGATCGCCAGCCCGGCGCTGATCTGGTTCGCGGTGGCGCTGATGGCGTTGGCGTCGGGCATCTCCGGCGGTGCCACGTCGCTGAAGGAGACGGTGCTGAAGGCGGTGAGCGCCACCGAGCGTGCGATCCCGCTGAGCAGTACCAGCGCGCAGGTCAGCACGATCGGCGTGCCGGCCGTGAGCAGGCCGGCCGCGGCCATCGCCGCGGCCATCACCAGCGTGGAGACCACGAGCACCGGCCGGAAGCCGAAGTGGTTGAGCAGCGGCGTGGTGGCCGGTTTGATGCCGATGTTGCCCACGAAGATGAACAGCACCACCGAGCCGGACTTCACGGCGCTCCAGCCGAAGACGTTCTGGAACAACAGCGGCAGCAGGAAAGGGCCCGCGCCGACGACGATCCAGAACAGCGAACCGCCGCTGACCGCGGCCCGCAGTGTGGCGATTCGCAGGACCCGGAGATTCACCAGCGGGGCCTCGGTCCGCAGCAGGTGCCGGGTGGCCGCGGCGAGCAGGCCGGCGGACGCCGCCGCGGCGGCGATGGCCGGGCCCCAGGAGATCTCCGTGTCGGAGAACAGGTGCGCGGCGTAGGTGAGGCCGCCGAGGCCCGCGGCTGTGAGCACGACGCCGATCCGGTCCAGGCGCGGCGGCCGCTGCGTCGGCGTCGCCTCGACCAGCCGCCAGCCGACGGCGAAGGCGACGACGCCGAGCGGGATGTTGATGCCGAACAGCCACGGCCAGGACGCGTAGGTGGTGATGAGCCCGCCGGCCAGCGGTGCCACGACCGGCGCCATCAGCCCGGGCCACACGACGTACGCCATGAGCCGCATCAGATCGGACTTCTCGGCGCCGGCCAGCACGATCAGCCGGCCGACCGGCACCATCATCGCCCCGCCGAAGCCCTGCAGCACCCGCATGGCGATCAGCACCGGCAGGGTGGTGCTCAGCGCGCACCCCAGCGAGGCCGCGGTGAACACCGCGATCGCGGCGAGGAACACCGGCCGCGTGCCCCAGCGCCGGGTGAGCCAGCCGCTCAGCGGTATCAGCGCGGCGAAGGTGAGCAGGAAGGATGTGATGACCAGGCCGATGGCGGCGGAGCTGACGTGCAGCGATCGCGCCATCCGCGGGGCGGCGGTGGTGACGATGGTGCCGTCGAGCATCTCCATGAAGAAACACCCGGCGACCAGCAGGGCTTTGCTGCGGTGCGACTTGTCGATCATGCGCGGTGCCTTCTGTGCGGGGCCAGGCGGGAACCCGGGCGTTGGCTTTAGAGTAGACGCAACGTTGCGTCTACTCAAGCCCGCCCGCACCGCCGGCCGCCGGCGTCCGGCGGCCGGCGCCCCTCTCAGCCCGCGGCCGGCCCCGCCAGCAGCTTCCCGAGCACGTCGACGGCCCCCGGCAGCTCACGCCGCAGGCCCGCCAGATCCAGCCCCTCGTCGCCGACGACGGCCAGCAGCGTGTGCTCCCCGATCGCGGCGAACACCACGTGCCCGCCGGCCGCGCGCACGACTGATTCCCGCAGGCCCCCGAGCCCGAGGTGCGCGGCGGTGCGCGAGCCCAGCGCCATGCCGGCCGCGCACAGCGCCGCCAGCGATTCCTGCTCGCCGGAGTCACTGTCGGAGGCGACGAGCAGGCCGTCGGAGGTGGAGATGATGCTGTCGGTGATGCCCACGACCTTCTCGCGCAGTGCTTGGAGTTCGCTGATGAGGGCGGTGGACGATGACGGTGGCTTCACAGCATGCTCCTCAGCATGTGCAGCCGTGCGGCTGAACGTCGCGCGGCCGATGTGGCGGTCGGCGGGTGAGCGGTCCGAGAAGGTGAGGGGGTGTCAGGGAGTCAGGGAAGGCGTTTGAGGACGTCCAGGAGGTGGCGCACCGTCTGGTCGGTCGGCGGTGTCACGCTGTTCATGCCCAGGCCGGGTTTCTCAGCCGTGCGCGGTACGCGGCGTGGCAGGAGGGGATTCCTCGTCTCGGGCGCGTCTGCGTCGTCGGTCTCGTGCTCCGTGTCACTCATGAACTGCCCTTCCCTTCTGTGGATTCACTTCCTGCTCCGTCTTCGCCGTGCCGGTCGCGGCGCTGCCGGCGCGGTAGTACGTGCGTCCCGCCCGCCGGGGCCTGCGCCTGGGCCGGCGCAGGGGCCGGCGTCGCATGGCGCGCGGTGATCGGCAGTGCGGCGGTGCGGGGCGCCTCCCATTCCACGAGGCGCCGCGCCCGCAGGCGGGCGATGGCGAGCATGGCCGGGAACACCCCGCAGCCCAGGAAGAACGCGATGTCCCGGGGCGTCCGCCGGCCGTTGGCGGCCAGCAGGACGGCCTGCTGCCGCGCGCTGAGCGTTCCCGGATCGATCCGCGCGGCCGGCCGGCACCGGACCGCGGCCAGCTCGGCCGGCGAGGCTCCCCAGCTGTGCGACAGGGCATTGATACGCCGGGTGGTCTCCTCCGCGAGCGTGCGCGGCGACTCCCCGGGGCAGGCCGCCAACTCCGGCGGCACCGCGGCCTCGTGCACCGTCCAGCCCCCGGCCGGGTTCAGCGCCATGGCGAAGGCGGCGTCGTAGACGGCCGCGATGCAGACGGCCTCGAGTTCCCCTTGGCCGATCAGGCCGAGTCCGGTGAGGACGGCGTTCAGGTCGCCCTCGCGCCCCTCCGCCGCCGCGTGCCGGGTGACCGCGGCGGCCCAGCCGGCCTCGTCGATCCGGCCCGAGCGGATGAGAAGCGTCTCGACGGACGGGGCGTTCGGCGTGTCCACCGCGATGACCAGCCCGTGCCGCAGATGGATCGTCCCGCCCGGGACCCCGGACACCTCGACCGCCCCGGTGAAGTTCTCGGCCAGGAGCTTCGCGAACAACGCCGGGACGCTCATGTCAGGATGCTCCCCGCGAGGTCGGCGGCCTCCCGGACCGCCAGGGCGAGGTTCGAGCGCTCGCGGTCCAGTGCCAGCACGACCACGGCGGTGTTCAGCGGTGCGCGGCCCGGCACCGTGTGGACCACCTCGTGCAGCCGGCTGCCGGTGACCACGACGCTCTCCAGCTCGCCGGGCGCCCCGGCCGCGTGCAGCCCCTCGGTGACCAGGGTGAGGAGTTCGGCGATCTCGTGGGCGTCTCCGAGCCCTGAGAAATCGCCCGCCGCGCCGTATGCCAGACCCGTGACCTCATCCACCAATGCGGCCCCGATCACTCCAGGAGATTCACACGCTGCGGAGAGCGACATTTCGAGTCTGGGCACCTGAACCCCTTCACTTCGCGATAAGTGCCACGTTACTTTAGTCGTCCGCCGGTGCGCCGGGCGAGCTAGGATCCTTATGCATGCGAGATCGTGATCAACGGCCTTGAACTGAATTCCGGAGTGAGGAAGTCCCATGAACATCGAAGGCGCACTGAAAGAAGCGATGACGGTCGACGGCGCCCTCGGCGTGGCCCTCGTCGATTACGAGAGCGGCATGGCGCTCGGCTTCCTCGGCGGCGGCCCGTCCCTGGACCTGGAGGTCGCCGCGGCGGGGAACACCGAGGTCGTGCGGGCCAAGATGCGCACCCTGGCCCGGCTCGGGCTCAACGAGGCCGTCGAGGACATCCTCATCACCCTCACCGGCCAGTATCACGTGATACGCCTGCTCCAGAGCAGCGGCGGCGCGCTGTTCCTCTACCTGGCGCTGGACCGCTCCCGGGCGAACCTGGCCCTGGCCCGGCACGAGCTCAAGCGCATCGGGTCGCTGCTCGAGGCCTGAAATACCGGACAGGGATATCCGGCCATGAATGACGCGAACTAAATCCGCGCCGACTATTGGACGGCGAGGGTGATTGTCGGCGGTGCCGGGGCGGCGTGGAAAATGGCGCGGAACCCCGGCGCCCGGACTTTTTCGCATGGTCCTGACATAACGCCGCCGCCGCGACTGCCGGTGAGACCGTCGCGGCGGCGTGTAATAGCAGGACACTGATTTATCGGCGTCCCGCCCGCTCCCGGGAGTGTTACGGAAGCACCTGAACCGTGTCCCCGACAGGCCGCTCGCCGGTCGCGTCCGAGGTGTTGTTCACCAGCTGCCCGTCGACGGCCATCGCGGTGGAACCGCCGCCGTCCAGGTTCAGCGCCTGCACCGCGCCCAGCGAGCGCATGAACTCCGCCTCCTCGTACAGCGTGAAGCCCTCGCTGCCGGCGGTCAGCCGGCCGTCGACGGTCACCAGGATCAGCTCGCCCCTGGCGTCCACGCCCGCGATCGTGCGCGGCTGGCGCGCGTCGGCCCACTGGTAGTTGTACGACAGGTCCCGCGGATCGACGACGCCCTCGGTGGCCGCGTCGATGTCGATCCGGCCGTCGCGCACCAGCACCGGCGCGGCGCTCACGACGCTGTCCCCGGCCCCCAGGTGCAGCCGCCGCCCGGTCGGGGCGTCGGTCACGGATTCGTCGACGGTGAGCCGGTGCCCGACCGCCGCGTGCGCGCTCAGCCAGTCGGCCGAGGTGCCGATGCCCTGCAGCACACTGCCGCCGGCCGGGACCGAGCCGCCGCGCGCGCCGACGGAGACGACCTTGCCGGAACCGTCGAGCGCGACCTGGGTGCCGGCCCCGCCGGGCAGCGCGGCCGCGAACTCCGGCGTGAACAGCACCAGGTCGTCGGCCTCGGTGCAGGTGATGTCCTGCACGGGGTGCGTGGTGGGCACGGAGCCGGTACGGCCGCAGTCGCGCAGCAGTCCCGGAACCCGGTTCACACCCTGGATCTGGAGGGTCGAGGCCCCGGAGCGGACCGTCGCGGTGCTGCCAAGGTTGGCCACTTGGAAGCGCTCGCCGCCGTCCTGGATCACCAGCGCGCCGCGGGCGCCGGAGGACAGGGACTCGAGCTTGCCGTCGTAGACGCCGAGCCCGGATTGCGTGCCCTGCACGCCGTCGGCGTTGGAGGTGATGAAGAACCCGCCGTTCACCCCGACCAGCGACCCCAGCTGCGCCGCGACCGAGGACGTGGTCAGGCGCTGCGCGACGTTCCCGTCGTGGGTGGCCTCGACGGTGCCGCCGAACGTGCGCGGGTTGATCACGGCGACGTGGATGTTCTCCACGTCCGCGGGGGTCTGGACGTCGTACCCGGTCCACTCGCTGATGGCGGTGAACCCGGCCGCCTTCACCGCGGCCAGCTCGGTCCCGGCGGCGGCCTGCGTCGGGAACTGCCCGACCCGCACCCGGTACCCCATCAGGCCGTGCTGGGTGTCCGCGTAGCCGGGCCAGCGCACCGCCTCGACCCGCGCCTGGATGCCGTGGGTCTGCAACTGCGCCGCGGCGGCCTGGGCCCAGGACTGCGACTCGACCTCGGCGTTGGCCGGGTTGCCGGTGATCGCGCTGGTGGTCGGCTGCTCGACGGTCACGGTCCAGAACGGCGTCACGCCGGCGTTCTTGATGGTCACGGTGCTCACCCGCACACCCGGAGCGACGCTCTTGGTCGTCCACTGCTCCTGTCCCAGACCCCTGACGAACGCCGAGCCGGCCGCGCCGGCCAGGGCGGAGTCGGCAGTCGGGGCGGTGTGCGCCTGGGCCGCGGTGGCGCTGTACGCGCCGAGCGGACCGGCCAGGACGAGTACGGCCGCCGCCGTGAGCGCGCCGCGCCGGCGCGTCCGGGCCGATAGGGCCGATAGGGACGAGTGGTCTTGCTGCTTGGACATGGAACTCCCTGACTCGGTGATCGGAGAAATCAGAGTCGAACAGGCTTAACGGGTTGTTGAGCTCGCGCGACGGGGCGGGGAATGACCGGCGACTGAACGAATGAGCAAACAGCGAAGGCAGCCACGGCGTAACCTGTGTGCCGCTGTCAAGACTGTGGGCAGGCGGCTTGTTCGCACAACGGGAGGCACAGTCGTGCGTTTCGCCATACTGGGACCGACAACGGTGGACGACGGGGCCGGGGTCACGGCGCTGCCGCCGGGCATCCCGGAGGCGGTGCTGGTGGCGTTGCTGCTGCACAGCCCGCGCGCGGTCCAGCTCGACGTCCTCATCGACGCGGTGTGGCCCGAGCGCCCGCCGATGGCGGCGGTGGACTCGTTGAGGAACCACCTGAGCAGGCTGCGGCGGTTCCTGGGGCCGGTGGCCGCCGAGCGCCTGACGACGCGGCCGTCGGGCTACCGGATCGATCTGGACGGCGCGGAGTTCGACGTCGCAGAGTTCTTGGATCTGTCGCGGCAGGGCCGGCGGCTGGCCGAGGCCGGGCAGTGGGCCGAGTCGTCGTCGGTCCTGACCGCCGCGCAGGAGCTGTGGCGCGGCGAGCCGCTGGCCGGCCGGATGGTCGGCCTGGACCTCGCGAGCCGGCTGCACACGCTGCGCGAGGAGCGGTTGTTGGGGCAGACGGTCCGCATCGACGCGGACCTGCACCTGGGACGGCACCGCGAACTGGTCGGGGAGCTGCTGGACCTGACGGCGACGCAACCGCTGCACGAGCCGGTGTGGCGGCAGCTGAGCCTGGCGTTGTATCGCGCGGGACGGCAGGCGGACGCGCTGGAGGCGTTCCGGCGTCTGCGGTCCCTGCTGGACGAGCAACTGGGCGTCGAGCCCTCGGCCGAGCTGCGGGAGCTGTATCAGCGGATGCTGCAACAGGATCCTGCGTTGCACTTGGACCATGCGGATACTGATTCAGGGAGCAACGAGGTGGCGGTGCCTGCCTCGCCGGCTGCCGAAAAGGCTCCCGTCACTGTCGCCGTGGCCCAGCTCCCGGCGCTCATCGGCGACTTCACCGGCCGCGACGAGCAGATCCGGCTGCTGCACGAGGCGCTCACCGTCCGGTCGGGCCGGGCCGGCCAGGTCCCCGTCGCGGTGATCACCGGCGGCGGCGGTCTGGGCAAGACGTCGCTGGCGATCGCCGCGGCCCACACCATGTCCGGCCTGTTCCCCGACGGAAGCCTGTTCGTGGACTTGCACGGGATGGACGCCGCGACCCGCGATCCCGCCGAGGTGCTGCGGCAGTGGCTGGTGGATCTGGGGACCCCGTCGGAGTCGGTACCGGTGGACGCCGAGGCCCGCCAAGCGCGTTTCCGCAGTCTGACGCACGCCAAACGGCTCCTGGTCGTCGTCGACAACGCGCGCAACGCCGCGCAGGTGCTTGCGCTGCTGCCGGCCTCGCCCGGCTGTGCCGTCCTGGTCACCAGCCGCTCCCGGCTGGCCGATCTGCCGGCCACGGCGCGCCTGGACCTGCAGCCCTTGTCGGCCTCCGAGGCGCTGAGCATGCTGGAGGAACTGGTCGGCGCCGAGCGTCTGCGGGCCGAGCCTCAGGCGACCGGCGACATCCTGCGGGTGTGCGCCGGCCTGCCGCTGGCGCTGCGCATCGTCGGGGCCCGGCTGCAGGCTCGCCGTTCCTGGCAGGTGCACACGCTCGCGACCCGGCTGGAGGACGAGCACCGGCGGCTGGACGAGCTGAGCATCGGCGATCTGGCGGCCCGGGCCAGTTTCGAGGTGAGCTTCCACGGTCTGCCGTCCGGCACCAGCCCGGAAACGTCACCGGCCCGGGTGTTCACCCTCCTCGGTCTGGTGGCCGGCCCGGACATCACCGGCGCCGCGGTCGCCGCGCTGGCCGGCGTTCCGCTGGACGACGTGGAGGACGCCTTGGAAGTCCTCCTGGACTCGCACCTGGTGGACAGCGTCAGTCCCGGCCGCTACTACCTGCACGACCTGTTGCGGGACTTCGCCCGCGAACTCGCGACGCCCGCCGCGAACGAGAGCCCTGAGCACGCCTCGGACCGTCTGTCGGCACTCGGCCGGCTGCTGCACTGGTACTGCCACACGGCCTCGGCGGCCGCCGACCAGCTGGCGCCCCGGACGGCCAAGTGGGGGCTGCTGTCCCGGATCCCGGCGGCCGAGGCGGTGCCGAGCTTCGCCGGCCGCGACGTGGCCTGGCAGTGGTTCGTGGACGAACTCGCCAACCTGCAGGCCGCCGTGGCCTCCGCCGAGGCGCACCTGCCCGGCCCGGAGGCCTGGGTGCTCGCCTCGCAGCTGGTCCTGTTCTTCACCCAGGGCAGCCGCTGGGCCGAGGCGGCGGCGACCTTCGGCGTCGCGCTGAAGTCGGCGCAGCGGGACGGGGATCCGCTGGCGCGGGCCCGGATGCTCAGCATCCACGCGTACGCCCTGGGCCACCTCGAACGGCACGAGGAGGCGCTGGAGTCGGCCCGCCTCGGCGTCGAGGCCGCCGAGCTGATCGGCGAGCCGAAGCTGCTGATCATCGCGTACAACGCCCACGGCTGGGTGCTGCTGAAGGCCGGGGACGCGCGGGCGGCGGTGGGCGTCCAGCAGAAGATGGTCGACGTCCTGCGCACCACCGACCAGCCCGAGCGCCTGGCCGCGGGCCTGGCCGACCTGGCCGAGGCGCTGGCCGCCGACGGCGAGCACAGCGCGGCCGCCGCGTGCCTGGAGGAGGCGCTGCCGCTGGCGCGCATGGCGTCCACGCGGTTCATCGAGGCGTACGTGCTCAACGCCATGGGAGTCGCGCACGACGCCAACGGCAACGCGGCCCAGGCGGTGTCCCTGCTGACCGACGCCGCGCAGCTGCGGGCCTCGATCGACGACCGCCCCGGGCAGGCCGAGAGCCTGCTGCGGCTGAGCAGGGCCCTGGCCCACCTCGGCCGGACGGAGGACGCCGCGGCGATCTGGAACGAGGCCTCGGCGCTGGTCGACGAGATCGGGAGCATCCGGCTCATCGAGCTGCGTGCCACGCTGGAGAAGGAGGAGAAGGAGGGCGCCGGCGCGGAGGACACGGCCTACAATAGGTGACACTCATCATCTATCCGGACGGAGGCCCCGATGGGTCGCGTGTCACAGGCCCAGGCCCAGGAGAACCGTGCCAAGGTGGTGGCCGCCGCCGCCCGCCTGCTGCGCGAACGCGGCACCGACGTCAGCGTCGCGGACATGATGAAGGCGGCCGGCCTGACCCACGGCGGCTTCTACAAGCAGTTCGAGTCCAAGGAGGCGCTGGTCGCCGAGGCCACGGCGCTGGCCTTCGCGAACCAGGAACAACTGCGCGCCCGCACCGAGACCGCGCACGACGGCGACCACGACGAAGCCCGCCGATCCCTGACCGACTGGTACCTGTCGACCGAGCACCGCGACACCCCCGGCGAAGGCTGCCCCACCGCGGCCCTGGCCGTCGACATGGCCCGCGGCGAGGACGACTCCGCGGCGCGCCGGGTGTACGCCGATGGCGTGCGCGACTTCGCCGCGTGGATAGCCGTCGAGGGGGAGGACGACGGCCTGGTGCGGCTCTCGACGATGGTCGGGGCGCTGCTGCTCGCGCGCTCGACCGAGGGGACCGAGTTGTCGGAGCGGTTTCTCGACGCGGCGCGCGAGGCCATCGGTTGAGTGTTGATCAGCTTTCGCTTCGGCGGCGCTCCTAGGCGTGCAGGTCCGCGTTGAGCCCGGTGAACGAGTTCGACTTCCAGGCCACGGCCTCCACGTTCCCCTTCACACTGTGCCGCCGGAACAGGATCCCCGGCTTGCCGCTGAGCTCGATCGCCTTGACGACCGCCCCGTCCGGCAGCGTCACCAGCGTGCCGCGCGTGATGTAGAGCCCTGCCTCCACCGCGCAGTCGTCGCCCAGCGAGATGCCCGTCCCGGAGTTCGCCCCCAGCAGGCAACGGCGACCGATGCGCGAGACGTTCGCTCCGCCGCCGGACAGCGTCCCCATGATCGAGGAGCCCGCGCCGATGTCGGTGTCGGCGTCCACGACGCTGCCGGCCGTGATGCGTCCTTCGACCATGCACGGCCCCAGCGTGCCGGCGTTGAAGTTGACCAGGCCCTCGTGCATGACCACCGTGCCCTCGGCCAGGTGCGCCCCGAGTCGGACGCGGCCGGCGTCGGCGACGCGGATTCCGGGCGGGGAGACGAAATCGGTCATGCGGGGGAACTTGTCGACGGCGTGGACGGTCAACGGGGTTCCGGACAGGCGACAGGCCATCCGCACATCGGCGAGGTCGTCTGGGTGGACGGACCCGCGGTCGGTCCAGGCCACCGTGGTGAGCTGGCCGAAGATGCCGTCGACGTTCAGTCCGTGTGGCTGGACCAGCCGTGAAGACAACAGGTGCAGGCGCAGGTAGGCGTCCGCGGCGCCGTTCGGTGGCGCGTCCAAGTCGATCGTCGTCTCGACGGCCTCGAACCGGACGTGGCGGAAGTCGTCGTCGAAGGCTTTGAGAGGCGGCAGCTCGGCACCGAGCCCTTCGAGCGAGGGCTCGGGATACCAGACCTCGAGCATGGCGTCGTGCCGGGTGGAGATCGTGGCGATACCGCGTCCGTATCCGTACATGGCCGCCAACGATAACGCGCAGAGATCGTCCGCACCGGCGTGTCCGCTTGACCATGATAGATGTCAGTCATAATCTAAATCCCATGGACACCTACTCCGGGACCCCGACCCAGGTCGTGCACGCGGTTAACGCCAATGCCAATGCCAATGCCAATGCCAATGCCATCGAATACGCCTACCGCCGCACCGGCACCGGCACGCCGCTGCTCCTCCTCCAGCACTTCCGCGGCAACCTCGACAACTGGGACCCGGCGCTGATCGACGCGCTGGCGCGGCACCGCGAGGTGATCACGTTCGACAACACCGGCGTCGGCGCCACCACCGGCCGCACCCCGGACACCGTCGCGGCGATGGCCGACGACGCCATCGCCTTCCTCGACGCGCTGGGCCTGGAGCGTGTGGACCTGCTCGGCTTCTCCCTCGGCAGCTTCGTCGCCCAGGAGATCGCCCTGACCCGCCCGGACGCGGTCGGCCGCATCGTGCTCGCCGCCTCCGCCCCGCAAGGCGCGTCGGGCATGCACGGCTGGCACCCGGACGTCATCGCCGCGGTCGGCGGCCGCGAGCCCTCACCGGAGGGTTACGTGAGCGTCTTCTTCACCGGCACCCCGACCGGATCGGCCGCCGCCCAGGACGCGACCGCGCGCATCTTCGGCTCCCGGGCCGAGGGGCACGACGCCCCGACGACCTGGCAGACCCGCCAGGCCCAGTACGACGCCGTCACCCGCTGGGGCATCCCCGACCACGCGAAGCTCGAGCGACTCCAAGGCATCACGCACCCGGTGTTCGTCGCCAACGGCGACAGCGACCCGATGATCCTGCCGCGCTACTCGCACCTGCTCGCGGGCCTGCTGCCCGACGCCCGGATCAAGATCTACTCCGACGCGGCACACGGCTTCCTCTTCCAGCACCACCAGGAGTTCGCCGCCGACGTCGAGGCCTTCCTGGCCGGCTGAGCTGGCCGCACCGCCCCCCGCCCCGCCACACACTCCGCCACACACTCCGCATCCTCATCAGAGAACGAAGAAACAAAGAAAGCAAGTAAGCGACCATGAGCGAGATCAAAACCGCCTTCCGCACCATCGACGGACTGTCCATCCGCTACGCGCAGAGCACCGAACCCCGCGACGCCGAGGCGCTGCTCCTGGCCCCCTGGCCGGAGAACCTCTTCGCCTACGACGCGACCTGGTCCCGCCTGGCCGAGCACGCCCACCTCACCGCCGTGGACCTGCCCGGCTTCGGCCACTCCGAGCGCAGGGCGGACCTGATGTCCCCCAAGGCGATGGGCGAGTTCGTCGCCGAGATCGCCGACTCCTTCGGCTTGAGGCGGCCCCATCTGGTCGGACCGGACATCGGCACCAGCGCGGCCCTGTTCGCGGCCTCCGCCCACCCCGGCCGCTTCCGCAGCCTGGCCGTCGGCGGCGGCGGCGCGGCGGTCCCGATCGAGCTCGGCGATCCGCTGCGCGCCTGGGTCTACGCCGAGGACCTGGCCCCGTACCGGGCGATGGGCCCGAAGGACGTGGTGACCATCGCCCTGAGCACCATCGCCGGCTACGACCTGCCCGACGACGTCCGCGAGGACTACCTCGCGGCCTACGCCGGCGAACGCTTCGCCGACCAGATCCCCTACGTCCAGGCCTACCGCACCGAGCTGCCGCTGCTGGCCGACCTGCTGCCCGCGATCCAGACCCCGGTCCAGATCTTCTCCAGCACGTCCGACGCGGTGGTGCCGCCCGCCAACGGCGAGTACCTGCACCGGCACCTGCCCGACAGCCGGCTGGACGTGGTCGACAAGGGGCACTTCGTGTGGGAGGAGGACGCGGACTGGTTCGCCGGGATCCTCACCGACTGGTGGGCGAAGAACTGAGCCCCGCCCGGCTCAAACGGCCGCGGTCACCGCACTGTCGTCGACCCCCAGTTCGTCCCCTGGCGCCGCCGGCCGTGCCTTGGCCGCCGGGATGATCAGCGCGGCGAGCGCGGCCAGGACCGCGGCCCCGGCGAGGAGCCAGAACACGTGCGTGTACCCGGCGTCCTTCGGGATCGGGTTCGCGGCGGTGACCCCGGTGGCCAGGACGCTGGCGCCCACGCTGCTGCCGATCGCGCCGCCGATGGTGCGGATGTTGGCGTTCATCCCGTTGGCCACGCCGACCTGCGAGGCCGGCACCGACTGCACCACGATCGCGGACATGGAGGAGAACGCCAGGCCGATACCGACGCCGAGCAGGCCGGAGGCTAGGTAGACCTGCCAGCCCTGCGAATGCCCGAGGGCCAGGGCGCCGAAAGCCGGGACGCTGACCGCGCAGCCGAGCACCAGCACGACCTTGAGCCCGATGCGCTTGGCCAGCGGCGCGGCGGCGATGCCGAGCAGGAACATGCCGATCGTCATGGGCAGCAGGTAGACGCCGGACTGCGTGATGCTGGCGCTCAGGCCGTATCCGGCGATCGCCCTCGGCGTCTGCACCAGCTGCGGCAGGAAGGTCATCACCGTGTACATGCCGACGCCGAACAGCATCGCCACGACGTTGGTGGTCCACACCGCGGGCAGCCGCATCATGCGCATGTCGATCAGCGGCGCGCTCGACTTCAGCTCGGTCCAGATCCACAGCGGCAGGCACACCGCGGCGCCGGCGAACAGCCCGATCACCTTCGACGAACCCCAGCCCCACGTCGGGCCCTCACTGGCGGCGAGCAGCAGCAGCACCAGCCACGCCGACAGCAGGACCGCCGCACCCCAGCTGATCTTCCCGGGGGTGCGCACCGGCGACTCGGGCACGAACATCCAGCACGCGACGGTGGCGACGGCCGTCAGGATCATCGGTATCCAGAACAGCCAGTGGTAGTTCAGATGGGTCACGATGGGCCCCGCGATCAGCAGCCCGAGCCCACTGCCCACAGCCAGCGTGGCCGACCCGAGCCCGATCGCCGCGTTCACCTTCCCGGCGGGGAACTCGTCCCGGATGATGCCGAACGACAACGGCAGCAATCCGCCGCCCAGCCCCTGGATCACCCGGGCGATGATCATCAACCCGACCGAGTGCGCCAACGCCGCGAGCCCCGACCCGAGGGTCAGGGCGAGCAGCGTGATGACCAGCATCCGCTCCTTGCCGATCTTGTCCCCGATCCGCCCCAGGATGGGAGTGGCCACCGAGGCGGACAGCAGATAGGCGGTCATCAGCCACGTGGCGGTGTCCTGCGTCGTATGCAGGGCCGTGATGAACGTCGCCAGAACCGGCGCGACCAGCGACTGCAGAACCGCGTACGCGGAGATGCCTATGAGAAGGACCGCGAAGATGACGTTGTAATGGGGGCGCGAAGTATCCGCCGGACGTCTGGGCATGGTGCGACCGCTCCAGATCGGGAGAAGGAATCAGGCGCCGCGGCAGGGGTGCCCGGCGGCTCGATCACTGTAGCGATAAGTGGCGCGGTGCGACAATTAATCGGGGAGTGGCGGCCGTCACTCCCCGGCGGGGCCCGCCGCGTCCACATCCGGATCCACATCCACAGCCACATCCACAGCCACATCCACAGCCTCCGCCGCCGCCAACCCGATCCGCGCCGAAGCCCGGATGGTGTCCTCCAGCGACGGCCCGTACTCGCCCGGCGCGCGGCAGACGTAGTGCCGCAGCCCCTGGTGCATCGAGGCCAGCAGCATCGCCGCCTTCACCCGCACCCGCAGGTCGTCCGCGGGGTGCCCGAGGCGCTCGCCGAGGACCACGGCCAGGGGCGCCACCGCCTCGGAGTAGCAGCGGCTCCACACCGCGTCGAGCAGCGGCTCGGTGTGCGTCAGCCGGAGCAGGTCGATGACCAGCAGCAGCCGGGTCGGCGAGGCGTCGCTGAACCAGCGGGTGTCGTCGGCGGCCTCGGCCAGGGGGCGGTCGGCCGGCCAGTCGCGGACGTAGGTCGTGAACCGGTCCAGGCCGAAGGACAGCAGGGGTGCCGCGCAGGCCTCCTTGCTGGGGAAGTAGCGCCACAGCGTCCGGGTCGCGATGCCCGCGGCGTCCGCGATCTGCGCGACCGAGGTGCCGTCCAGGCCCTGCTCGGTGAACAGGCGGACCGCTGCCGTGGCGATCTCCAGGCGGATCTCGTCCTTGCGCGATTCGCTCAGCGGCGGCCTTCCGCTGCGCCGCGTCGGTTCGGTCGCGGTGTGCGTGTCGGCCATGGCGGTGCCCTCCATGATGCGATGTTAATGGCGCGTTGCGACGAATATACGGGCAGGTGCCGGCGGCCGCCCTCAGGGCCGGGCCCGGGCCGGCTCGCGGGCGGGCAGTCCCCGCAGCAGGGCGTCGAGGAAGAGGTCGAAGCGGGGGGCGGCCCGGCCCAGGTCGAGGGAGTTCTCCGTACCCGCCAGCCAGCTCACGATCGAGGTCGCGAAGATGTACCAGCTCTGCTCGGCCATCTCCGGCGGGGCGCCGGCGACCGTGAACGCCTCGATCACCTGCTCCCGCAGCCGGGCGAACGAGGCGGGGTTGTGCTGGTGCGGCCGGGCGATGCGCGAGGCGTAGCCGGGGACGGCCAGGAACTCGTCGTGCATCGACCACGCCAGCCGCCGCAGCCAGTCCCGCCACTGCCTGGCCCGCGGTGGGTCGCCGGGCAGCACGCGCTCGACGATGGCCTCGCTGACCAGGTCCGCGATCGCCTGATGGCTCGGTACCCAGCGGTACAGCGCGCCATGGCTCACGCCGAGCCGGCCGGCCAGTTCCCGCACGGTGAGCGTGTCCAGATTCGACTCCAGCGCCGCCGCGACGATCAGGTCGCGGCTCAGCTGGGCGGGGCGGCCGCGCTTGGGGCGCGACGGTTCCGGACCCCGGACTGGTTCCGGACCCTCGGCTGGTTCTCGACCCCGCGCTGTGGCCGGGCCGCTGGTGGCGGGCATGGTCCGATTCTACGGACGGCGCCGGGGCGCGGTCGGCGGGCACGGACGCACGGCGGCGCGGCAGCCGTCACCAGCTTTAGTGTTCACTTCCAGCTGGCCGACATGGTGACCACCGCGCGCGTCGGACGTGCGTACATCGATGACCTGCTGGTGGACATCGTCGGGCGTTGTCTGCAACTGCACGGGGCCTACGGCTACATGCTCGAACACCGCATCGCGCATGACTGTCTGGACTCGCGGATCTCCACGATCTACGGCGGCACCACGGAGATCATGAAGGAGATCGTGGGGCGCGAACTGGGCCTGTAGGACTGGCAGTACGCGCGGGGTGCAGCCGGCAGCCGACGCGCTGTGCCCCGCTGGTCCAGTCCACGAAGACGTTGCCGCAGCCTTGGACGCGGCAGAGCTTGAGCCGGTGCGGGCCGCCGACGTCCAGGACGGCGGCCAGTGCTGTGGACACCGCCGCCTCGTGCCCGGTCCCGCCTATCGCTATCAGGGTCCAGACACCCTGGTGCGAGGCGAGGTCCAACCGCAGGTCCTGCGCCGCGAGCATGGCCCGTACCGCGTCCAGCACGGCCCGGTCGTCGCCGACCGCGTCCCGGATCGCGCGCCAGTGGCGCGGTGCCCTGCTCGGGGTGGTCTCGTTGAGCAGGGCTTCGGCGTCGAGGAGGAAGGCGCGGAACTGCCGGAACGGCACTCGGGCGCAGAGCCATGCGCGCAGCGGGACGTCCGACCCGGGCGCCTGACGCTCATCCATTCGTCGTCATCCAACGATCTGGATTCCCATGGACCGCGCAGTGCCGGCGATTATCTTCTGCGCCGCCTCCGGCGATTCAGCGTCCAGATCCGGCATTTTCACGGCGGCGATCTCCGCGAGCTGTCGCTGCGAGATCGACCCGCTCATTTGCGAATTCGGCCGCCCCGATCCCTTCGCGATGCCGGCGGCACGCAGGATCAGGCTGGCCGTGGCAGGGGTCTTGACCCGCACCTGGAACGACCTGTCCTCGAAGACGGTCACGTCGGCGGCCACCCGCAGCCCGCGATGCGCGGCCGTGGCCTCGTTGAACTCCTTCGACAACGCGACGATGTTGATGCCGTATACGCCGATCGTCTGACCGAGCTTGGCCATATTGACGCTGCCGCCCTCGTGCTCGATCCGGACGACGGCGAGGGTTTTGGGCTTCGATGCCATGGCGGATGTCCTTTCTTCCGTATGGCTTTCGACGCTACAAATTGCCGCGACGTCAATGTCAAACGGTCCGCCGGCGACGCGATGTCGAGCCACAAGAACTGGGTCAACGAGGGCGGCCTGCCCAACGCGCAACTGGCCATCGCCCTGAACCAGGACGGCCGGCTGGAGCTGTTCGCGGTGAACGGCACCGAGCTGGACCACATCTGGCAGACCGCGCCGAACGCCGCCTGGTCCGCCTGGGCCAAACTCGGCGGCGGCGGGTGCCGGATCGCGGCCGGCGCCAACGCCGACGGCCGCATCGAGCTCTTCGCCTCCAGCGACGCAGGGGTCTTCCACTGCTGGCAGGAGGTGTTCGCCTTCAGCAGCTCAGGGGTCTTCCACAAGTGGCAGACGGGATTCAACAGCTGGTCGGACTGGGGGTGGCTGAACTCGACGGCGGGGCCTTCGCCGGCGTGAGGTGCGGCCGGAGCTGAAGGCCGCTCGGTCCGTTGACGGCGGCGTCGCGATCCTTCTGGCGGGATCGCGACGCCGCTTGAAACCTTTAGGCGGGCATTCAGGGGTCGGCCGGGAACCTTAAGGAGTAGAGAGACGAGCCAGCCCAGTACAGGATGCTCGCATGTGCACGCTTTGGTGGGATGAACTAGTCGGATACCTTGAGACCGCGGTCTTCGAGGGTCTGCTGTTCGAAGGCTCGTTTCTTGACGACGCTGCCGGGTTCCGGCGGTTCTGCCCAATGTCGACGCCGGTCTATCTTGAATCGGGCGACGGGCTGCTCAAGCTCTCGACCGGTGTCAACGGCGGCGACATCAACTTCGCGGTGGTCCGCGCTCCTGTCTGGGAGGCGTACGGTGAGGACTGGGGGGACATGGACAAAGTCGGCGTCCTCGATGTCACCTATACCTATTTCGGAGAGCAGCAAAAGGTGCGGTGCTCCCAGTTGCGCTGTGCGATCGACAACCAGCCCGGCGCGCAACGCGGAGTCGTCCGTCTGGTGGAAATGACCTTCGGTGCCGACCAGAAGGTGCTGTTCGACCCCGGCTGGCCCGCGGGCATCCGTGTCGAGGCGAACAAGCGCCTCGAAGAGGGGCTGGCGTTCGACGGACGCCTCCCCACGGATCTCAATATCCGCACCTGGACCAGACTCCAGTCCGAGTAGGAAGCCGCTTTTCGTTCTCGGTTGAGCAAGCCGTCCCGAGGCCATAGCGTTGCCGTGTGGATGACAGTGTGATCAACGGCGTCGTCAGTACCCTGACGGGCGCGCTGGCCGCGTACGGCACGAACGTCCTGACGACCTCCGAGACGGCCGCGGCCGATGCCTCGGTGGGGCTGGCGCGCAGGGTGTGGGCGCGTATTCGGCATCATTCTGATGTCGCCGAGGCGGTGGAGGCTGTCGCGGCGCATCCGGGTGACGAGGACTACGAGGCCGTCCTGAGGACGAAGCTGGCGAAGTCGATGCAGCGCGAGCCCGAGTTGGCGCGGGATCTCGGGGCGCTGCTGGGGATCGCGGTGACCGCCTCCGGCGACCACTCGATCGCGGTGCAGACCAACCACGGCATCCTGTCGACCGGGGACAACGCCACGAACGTCCAGTTCGGGGCATGACCGGTTCGGCCTGGGCCGGCACCAACTTCGGCATCCTGTCCAGCGGCGACAACGCGACCAACGTCGCCGTGCGCTTCGACGGCGCGCCGCCGCGCCCCGAGGAGGTGGCGTACGTCCCGCCCTCGCCGGTCCACCTGCACGGCCTGTTCGTCGGCCGCGAGCGCGAACTCGCCGCCGTGCACACGGCGCTGACCAGCGGCAACGGGGTCATCACGCAGGCGATCACCGGGCTCGGCGGCATCGGCAAGACGACGCTGGCCAAGCACTACGCGGTCGCGTACCGCGAGCAGTACACGATGGTCCACTGGCTGGTGGCCGAGAGCGCGGAGCAGATCGAGTCCGAGCTGGCCCGGCTGGCAGCCAGGATCGACGCCCGCTTCGCGCTCGCGCCGGTCGCCTTCGCGGCGGCGTGGGCCAGGGCCTGGCTCGTCGCGCATCCGGGCTGGCTGCTGGTCCTGGACAACGTCGTCGACCGCGAGGACGTCGTGCCGCTGATGCAGGACCTGGCCGGCGGCCGGTTCCTGGTGACGACCCGCGTGGCCACCGGCTGGCGGGGTATCAGCCCCCTGCGGCTCGGGACGCTGCCGCCGGACGCCGCGATCGCGCTGCTCGGCGAGCTGGCCGGATCCCCGATCGACGCGGAGGCGGCGCGCGGCATCTGCGAAGAGCTGGGCTGGCTGCCGCTGGCGATCGAGCAGGCCGGATCCTTCCTCGAACAGACCCGCATCGGCGCCGCGGACTATCTGGAGCTGGTGCGGAACAGCCACGGCGTGGACGCGATCGCGAGGGTCTGGAACGTGACCATGGACCGGATCGCGGCGCAGGACCTGCTGGCGGTGGAGCTGCTGGGGGTCCTGGCATGGTTCGCCCCGGTCGCGGTGCCCCGCCGGCTGCTCGATCCGATGGGGACGACCGCCACCGTCGCGGCGGCTTTGGGCCTGCTCCACCGGTACAGCATGATCGAGCTGTCGGAAGCCGAGATCACGGTCCACCGGCTGGTGCAGAGCGGTGCCCGGAACGGTATGGGGTCCTCGGGCCCCGCCTATTGCCAGCGCGCGACGGCCCTCATCGACAGGTCGATCAGTGCGGGATCGGTCCCCGTGCCCCAGCTGTTGGGCCACCTGGACGCGTTGTGTGGTCACATCACCGACGGGTTCGACGAGGTGTACCAGCACCTGATCTCGATCTGCGTCGGCCTTGATGCGCTGGGAATGAGTCACCGCGTTGTCGCCCACCTGCAACGGATCACCTCGCATCTGGACTCCACACTCGGCCCCGAAGCCGCTGAGACCTTGAGATGCCGCGGCTTGCTCGCATCGGCATACTTGGCTCGCGGAGAAGTCCGCAGCGGCCATACCGAACTTGCCGACGTGCTCGCCATCACCGAACGCAGTCACGGGCCGAGGACGATCGAGACGATCAGGGCGCAAGCCAACCTCGGCCAGGCTTTCTACGAGGCCCGTGACTACAAGCGGTCGATAGAGATCTACCAGGCGGTGCTGACCGCTCTGGAAGAGGTCGCCGATCCCGACGGCGAAGTGACCCTCGCGACCCGATACAACCTGGCCAGCGCCTATCGGGTGACCGGCCGGATTCCGGCGGCGATCTCGCTTTTGGAAGCCACGCTCCCGGATTGCGAGCGGCTCCTCGGAAGAGACGACATCAGTACCTTCAACGTCCGTACGGTCCTGGCCCACTGCTACGGTGCACAGGGTGATATGGAACGCAGCATGGCGAACTTCGGGGAGATCTTGACCGACAGCGAGCGTGCCCTCGGCCCCCATCATCGGAATACGCTGATCGTCCGGTCGCAGCTCGCCCACGCGCACAAAGCCGCAGGCCACCTCGACCTCGCGGTCACCATGGGCAAAGCCGTCGCCAGGGACACCGCCGCGATCCTCGGCCCCGACGATCCGGACGCGCTGACCGCGCGCTTCGACCTCGCCGTGGCGCTGGCCGACGCTGGCGAGACCGAGCAAGCCACCATCATGCTGACCGCCCTCGTGAAACGCACCCGCCGCGTCTACGGTCCGACCCACGAACGCACCGTCTCCGCGGAGAACGAGCTCGCCGAACTTGCCTGTCGGTCAAGCACTGTACGTTCTTCGCCATGACTCAGGGGACGACCTATCTGGAGCTGTCCGAAGACAGCGGCAGCGCTCATAAGTTCTACGAGGTGACGGTCACCGGCACCACCGTCGACATCCGCTACGGCCGCATAGGCACCGACGGCTCCCGGCAGACCTCGACGTTCCCGACGGTCGAGAAGGCCGAGGCGGCGGCGGCCAAGAAGATCGGCGAGAAGGTGCGCAAGGGCTACGCCCCCTCCGTGATGGGTGCCCGCGCGGCGCGCAGCATCACCCGGCGCGCGGTGTCCTCGGCGCCTTCCACGGCGCGGTCGAAGGCGCCGGTGCTGTGGCGGTTCCGGACCGCTTCCAGCGCGTTCGGCATCCACATCGACGGCGATCGCTGCTGGGTGGGCAACCAGTCCGGCGACGTCTACAGCCTCGGGCACGACGGGCAGGTGCTGTCCCGGTTCCAGCTGCCGGACGGGGTCAAGTGCCTGGTGGCCGACGATTTCTGGATCTACGCGGGCTGCGACGACGGCTCCGTCTACGACCTGTCCGGCAAGATCCCGCACGCCGCCTACCGAATCGACCAGGACGTCGACATCTACTGGCTGGACATCCACGAGGGTGTGCTGGCGGTCTCCGATGCCGGCGGGCGCCTGGTCGTCATCGACCACGAGGAGGAGCACCAGTGGTCGCGCAACAGCTCGGGCACCGGCGCCTGGATGGTGCGCTCTGACGCCGAGGCGGTCTACCACGGGCACAGCGCCGGCGTCACCGCCTACGCCGCCGACGGCGGGCGGGAGCTGTGGAACACCAAGACACCGGGCAATGTGCTGTTCGGGTGGCAGGAATCAGACCACGTCTACGCGGGTACCGGGCGCCATGTCGTGCACAAGATCGCCAAGGCGGACGGCCGGCTGGTCGCCGAGTACCGCTGCGACACCGCCGTCTACTCCTGCGCGACCGCCCCTGACGGCCGCTATGTCTTCGCCGGCGACAGCGCGTCCTCCGTGTACTGCTTCGCCGTCGACGGCACGCGCCTGTGGAAGCTCGGCACCGGCTGCGGCTCGGCGCTGTCGATGCAGTACCGCGACGGCCGCCTCTACATCGTCACCACGGATGGTTCGCTGGCGTGTATCGACGCCACCGAGTCGGCGATCACGGCGGCGCAGGGCGGCGTCGTGCCGACCGTCCTCGATGTGAAGGCGAGCGCGGCCCTGCCGGTCGCCACGCCGGCGACGGCGGTCGCCACGACCACCGTCGCCGGCTCCGGCACGATCGTGGAATGCGTCGACGACCACGGCCGCGTCCGGGTGCGCGTCGTCGGCGGCGGCTTCCAGAGCGGCTGGAACGTGCAGTTCCCGCGCGACATGCGGGTCGTCGGCGCGCGCTACGTCGTCGAGGAGATCCACGAGGCCAGCCGCGGGTTCTACCGGGTCCGCGGGGAGATCAAGCGGCTGGTGTGAGGGCCTATGAAGGCCTGTGAGGGCCTGTGAGGCCTATGAGAGCGTGTGCGGCGGTGGGAATCAGTGCCCGCCGGTCCCGGTGCTCCACAGCGCGGTACCGGCGGCACTGAAGATGACGGTGTTGCCGTCGTTCTGCACCGTGAGATAGGCGCCGTTGTTCCCGGCGGTGTTGCTGGCCCACAGCGGCTTGCCGCTGCCGTCGTAGATCACGAAGTTGCCGTCGCCTTGCATGATGGCGTTGGCGGCGGCCTTGCCGACCGTGTTCGACGCCCACAGCGGCGTGCTGCCCTGATAGAGGACCAGATTGCCGTCGCCTTGCAGGATCAGCTTGAACCGGCCGTCGCAGGACACTGTCGATTGGTTCACGGTGAGCTGCTGGTTCGCCGCCATCTGCCCGCAGCCGGTTCCACCGCCACCGCCGCCGCTGAGCACCGGTGCGGTGGGACGCGTCGCGGTGAGCGCGATCTGGCCCTTGAGCATCCTGCCGCCGTCGTTGGTGAGACGCAGATAGTAGTCCGCGCTGCACGCCGTACCGTCCTCGTCCAGGGAGAGCAGTCCGGAGTTGGTCGGGACCGTGGCCTGGGTCGGGGCGGCGTTGAGGATCTGGTTGCCCTCGCCGTACTCGTCGAACATGGAGATGTAGATCCCCTGGGCGCCGACGCGCACCATGTTGTAGAACTGCGTCCACATGAAGTCGCCGTGCGCGCGCTGGCGGGCCGACAGGTCGCCGGGCAGGACGCAGGGCTGGTAGTCGATGTTGTTGGAGTTGCAGTAGGACTGGTCGCCGACGTTGACGTTGGTGTAGAAGCTGTTCGAGTCCGCGGCAGAACCGATGCGGCCGACCATCCACGGCGAGATCATGTTGAAGGCGGAGTAGACGCCGAGGTACCCGGAACGCGAGTCGTTGACGCCGGTGCGCCAGTAGGTGGGGACGCCTCCCATGACGTAGCAGCCCTGGCTCTGGAACCACTGCACGACCGACAGGCAGTCGGCGGCCGACCAGGGGTGGTTCGCGTCGTTGAAGCCGAAGCCCCAGATGCCGACCACCGGCTTGCCGTTCTGGTGCGCGTACGCCGGCGACGACGCGTACTGCGACATCACGTTCGTCCAGTCGGCCGGCATCTCGGTCTTCATGTTCGTCCAGCCGGAGGCGTCGTACATGATGTAGAACTTCCGGCCGTACTGCTGCGCGGCGGTGTTGACCTTCGTGGTCACGGCGTTGCGGGTCGGGCCCTCGCTGCCGTTCGGGTCGAAGCGCTGGAGCGCGGCGGTGTCGCAGCCGTTCTGCCGCATCAGCGAGAAGTGCGCGTTGACGGTGGACTGGTCGTAGGACGAGAACAGCGTCGGCGCGGAACCGTTGCCCAGATTGGCGAATCCGGTCTTGTATCCGGCGCTGTAGATGCTCATGTCGGGCCAGGCCTTGAGGTTCTCGTTGCTCGGCGAGGGCGCCTGCGCCTCGTTCTGGCTCCAGTGCCACCACGCGTTGATCGGCGCCCCGTCCCCGATACAGGCGAACCAGCCCTGGTAGCCGACGGTGATCTTGCCGACCACGTCCCCGGCCGCCGAGGCGGCCGGATCCGCCCGGGTCGGCGACGTGGCGAACGCCGAGGACAGTTCGGAGCCGGCCGCGGCGGCCAGCGCCGTGCCGGCCAGGGCTGAGGACAGCAGGGTGCGTCGGGAGAGCGTCATCTTGGCCTCACTCGAATCAGGGGGTTGAGTGTGGGGTACCCGGAGGCCAAAATACAGCGGGATTGTGCGGGAATCGGTCAAGGATTCATAAAGACAGGGCCCGGATATGCTATTCCCGGTCCAGGGCTCCGTCTCATTAAGTTCCGGAAGTCGGGTTCTGTCAACAAAGACGTTTGACGCGCTTCGAATCCGACCGACGCGAGAGATACCCCGGCGAAAGCGAAACGGGAAGCGGTACAGCCGGACCACTGCCGCGCCGATCGTCATAAGCGCCATCCTATTCCGCGGGACCGAACCAGAGCCCGAGCGCGTCCTCCAACGACACCTCCGATTCCGCGGTCCAAGCGGTGAATCCGTCCGGGCGGACCAGCACGGCGCGCGACGGCGCGTCGGCGCACGTTCCGACCGTCACCTCGACACGGTCGCCCCACTGGGACGCGGTCTTGATCCACTGCGCAGCGTCCTGCGATTCCTCCGACTCCAGGACGAGCAGCTGTCCGCGGCCGGAGCGTTGCAGCTCGGCCAGCCGTGCCGTGTCGCTGCCTCCGGTGCCCAGCACGAGGTCCGGGCAGAACCGGCCGATCGCGTCGACCTCGGACCCGAGCTCGTACCGCACGTCGTCGCCGCCCATCAGATCGGTCAGCCAGCGGTTGGCGTCGTCGTGCTCGAGCAGCCGGGTGAAGATGCCGCGCAGCGCGTCGGTGTGCGGGCCGGGGCGCATGAGCGCGACCTGGGCGCGGGTGTTGTCCAGCACCTGCGCGGCGACCGGGTGGCGCTCGGCGGTGTAGGTGTCGAGCAGGCTCAGCGGGGCGCGGCCGCCCGCCACCAGGGCCAGCTTCCAGCCCAGGTTCACCGCGTCGCCCAGGCCCAGGTTCAGGCCCTGGCCGCCGAAGGGGGAGTGCACGTGCGCGGCGTCGCCGGCCAGCAGGACGCGGCCGTCGCGGTAGGTGTCGGCCTGGCGGGCGTTGTCGGTGAAGCGGGTCACGGTGCTGATCGAGCGGATGCCGACCTCGGTGCCGCTGATGTGGCGCAGCGCGCTTTGCAGCTCCTCGAGGGTGACCGGGGCGTCGCGGTCGGCGGGCGGGCCGTCGAAGCCGATGACGAGGATCCGGCCCGGCGTCGGGCCGTTCACCACCATGCCGTTCGGGCGGCGGTTCCAGCCCAGCGGCAGGAAGTCGGGGTCGTCGAGGTCGACGACGGCCTGGTAGCCGGTGATGACGCCGTCGGTGCCGGGGAAGGCGAACGCGCCGCCCTTGCGCACCGCCGAGCGGCCGCCGTCGGCGCCGATCAGCCAGTCGGCGCGCAGTTCGTAGGATTCGCCGTCGGGATCGGCCGCGTCGCAGACGGTCAGGGTGACGCCGTCAGGGTCCTGACTCCAGTGGCGCACCGCCTGTCCGCGCCGCACCTCGACGCCCGACTCCAGCGCGCGCTCGTTCAGCACCGCCTCCAACGCCTGCTGTCGCACCGGCAGCATCCGCTCATCGCCATAGGCGCTGTGGTTCAGGACGAACAGCCCGGAGAAGTGGCCGCGTATGCCGTGCTGCTGCATCAGCGACACCATGTTGCGCATCCAGTCGCCGCCCTCCTTGCGCACGCGCTCGGCCAGCCCGCGCCGGTCCAGCGCCGCCACGCCCCGCGCCTGGATCCCGCCGGCCTTGATGGTGGGGTCGATGTCCTCCCGGCGCTCCAGCACCACGGTCTCGATCCCGTACAGCCGCAGCTCGCACGCGGCCATCAGGCCCACCGGCCCGCCCCCGACGATGACGATTCGCATCCCACGCCTCCTTAACAGCGTTAAATTTAACAGTGTTAAGCGTGCCCTGAACGCTGTTAAGCTGTCAACACCGCAGGTCGCGGCGACAAGGGAACGGAGCCCGGGTGAAGCTGGAACGCGAAGCGATCATCGAGGCCGCGATCGCGCTGCTGGACGAGGTCGGCCTCGACGGGCTGTCCATGCGCCGGCTGGCCAAGGACCTCGACGTCCAGGCCCCGGCGCTCTACTGGCACTTCAAGAACAAGCAGGAACTGCTGGACCACATGCTCGTCGCGATGGGCACCGAGGAACTTCGCGTCCCGCGCGCCGGCCAGGCCTGGGACGACTGGCTCGTCGAACGCACGCGGATCCTGTACCAGGGCCTCAACAAGCACCGCGACGGCGCGCGCCTGGCCGCCCGGACCCGCCCCACCGAAGACCTCTACCCGAGGCTGGAAGCCATGCTGGACGTCCTGGCCGGCGCCGGCTTCACCCCGCAGGAGGCACTGCGCGGCCTGCTGGCCATCAGCAGCTACGTCACCGGATCAGCCCTGGAACGAGAAGGCGCGCGAGGCCGGGTCGCCGACGCCGAACTCGCCGAGCTCGCACCGGGCGGGATGCCGGACCTGTCGCAGTACCCGAATCTGACCGCGGCGGCCGAGGCAGCCCCGGATCCCGACGCCATCTTCGAATACGGCCTGCGGGCCATCGTCGCCGGCCTGCGTGCCGAGCTGGAACAGCGTCAGCGCCAGCGATAGCCGCAGTTCAGCCGGCGAGCCGATCCCCGTCGTCAGTACGCCGATAGACCACGCGCCGCCCGACCCGCGTCCCCTCGATCAGCCCCGCATCGCGCAGTACCGCGATGTGCCCGCCGGCCGTCCCCAGCGACACGTCGAGCAGCGTCGCGAGCTCGGTCGTGGTCGCCGGACGGGCCAGCTCCAGCAGGATGCGCGCCCGCACCGCGCCGACCAGCCGCTCCAGCGCCCGGACCCGATCCGGCGACGGCCCGCCGCCTGCCTCCGCGGCCCCGCGCGCCGGATAGACCAGCGCGTAGGTGTCAGGCGGCACCTCGCACAGCCAGGTGCCGCGCGTGAGTGTCACGGGCACGAACAGCATCCCCTCGGACCCGACGATCCGGTCCGCCTGCGGCCGGTTGCTGAACCGGATCGCGTCCTCGCCGACCCACGAGCTGCGCCGGCTCATCGAGCCCAAAGCGTTGGACCATCCGTAGACCGCCACCAGTCCGGCCCGGTAGGTCACCTCGCGCTCCAGCAGGGCCCTGCGACGCGGCCAGTCCGGCAGGACGTGGTCGTGCCAGATCGCTCCCATCAGCTCCGCACCGCGGTCGGCCCAGTTCGCCCCGTCCAGCCAATCCAGGCCGGTGGGCGTCTCGGAATGCCGGTCGCTCTCCTGGAGCTGTGTGCGGACCTCGGCGTCGGAGAAGCGCCGCGCGGGGGCGAGTTCCTGCGCCATCGTCGTCCGCAGACCGCCGATCGGCGGCAGGGCGACGATGTCGGGCAGCCACCCGGTGGTGGTCAGCAGCCGTACCAGCCCGGCCGTGAACCGGTCCGCGGCCACCCGCGCCCGGAACGGCCCCGCGTGCCGCTCATGCCAGGACGCGAGCCACGGGTCGCGGCACGGATTCGCCAACACCCGCATCGCCCCCAGCGTCTCGGCCATCGGCGAGAGCGCGAAACGCGACCGGGACAAGGCGCGGGGCGACAAGCGCAGGAGAGTCATCTTTCGCCTCCATCCGAAGGGTTAGCATCCCACAGCCCGGGCCCGGACACTGCCGCCCATGCCCGAGACCCGTGCCAAACTGCTCCTGCTCCGCCGCGACTTCCGCTGGTTCTTCACCGGCCAGACCGTCTCCCTGCTCGGCACCTCGATGGCGCCGGTGGCACTGGCCTTCGCCGTGCTCAACGCCTCCCACGACAAGACCACCGACCTCGGCGTGGTCCTCACCGCGCGCATGATCCCGATGCTGGTGTTCCTGCTCGTCGGCGGCGCGACGGCCGACCGCTTCGCCCGGCGCACCGTGCTGGTCTGGGCGAACCTGGGCTCGGGCCTGACTCAGGGCGCGGTCGCGGTGTTGTTGCTGACCGGACACTTCTCGCTTGTGCTGGTAGCGCTGCTCGAACTGCTCAACGGCATCCTGTCCGCCTTCACCACCCCGGCGCTGCGCGGGTTCCTGCCCGAACTCGTCGAGCCGCACCAGATCCAGCAGGCCAACGCGCTGCTCGGTTCGACGCGCAACGCCACGCGGATCTTCGGGCCGAGCCTGTCCGGCGTGCTGGTCGTCGCCGTCGGCGCCGGCCCGGCCATCGCCTTCGACGCGGCGACGTACCTGTTCGCGGCGGTCTGCCTGCGGATGCTGTCCTCGACCAGCCATCCGAAGAGGACCGAGCGGACCGGGATCGTCGCCGACATCCGCGAGGGCTGGGGCCAGTTCGTCGGGCTCCGCTGGGTCTGGACGGTGTCGGCGACGTTCTGCCTGATGAACCTGGTGCAGACCGGGACGTGGCAGATCCTGGGCCCGGAGCTGACCAGGAAGACGAGCGGCGTGGCCGCGTGGGGCTTCGTCCTCAGTGCCCGCGGCGCCGGGCTCCTGGTCATGAGCACGCTGCTCACCCGCCTGACGATCCGGCGCTTCCTGGCCGCCGGGCAGGTCGCGAGCGCGCTGGTCGCGGTGCCGCTGCTGGTCCTGGGCGCGGGTCTGCACGCGCCGTTCCTGGTCGCCGCCGCCTTCGTCGCCGGACTGGGCTCGGCGGTCGCGAGCGTCAGCTGGGACACCTCGCTCCAGGAACACGTGCCGGCGCACGCGTTGTCCCGCGTGTGCTCGTTCGACGACCTGCTCTCCTACGGGGCGATCCCGATCGGGCAGCTGAGCGTGGGGCCGCTGGCGGCGGCGTTCGGCGGCTTCCGGGTCGCTGAGATCGCGGGCGTCATCTATGTCGGCGCGGCCTTCTTCCCGCTGGCGTTCAAGTCGGTGCGGAGCCTGCCGCACGCGGTGAGTCCCGCGGTGGAGGAAACGCCTCAGATGGTGTCCCAGGGTGCTGATTCGTAGAGGTCGTAGAGGGCTGCCATGAGCTCGTCGTCGACCGGCAGCTGCGTGTCGTCGATCGCCGAGACCGGCGCGATGCCTTGCGAGTTCGCGACGAACGCGGCGCGGTGGGCCGGCACGTCGTCGAGCGTGACCGGACCGGTTTTCGAGGCCAGGCCGGCGCCGGGGCCGTGGTGCTGTACCAGTTGCTTCGTGATGCCCTCCAGCGCCGGGGCGTCCGGCCAGGTGATCGCGGAGCCGTCGAAGAAGCCGATGTTGGCGATGGAGGTCTCGCTGATGGTGCCGTCGGCGGCGGTCAGCAGCGCGTCGTCGAAGCCCGCGGCCCGGGCGGCGCGGCCGTGGTAGCTCTGGCCGAAGCTGCCGCCGACCTGCTTGATGTGGGCCAGTGGCCGCTGGTGGCGCACGCTGCGCAGCCGCTGTGGGGCGCGGGGCATGTCGACCGGCGGCCGCAGCAGCACCACGATCGCCGGGTCCGCGGCCGGGTCCAGGTGGAGGACCTGGATGCGGACGGCGCTGTCGGCGTACTCATCGGTGAGCGCGCCGCGCAGATGGCCCCGTACGGCGTCGGTGTCCAGACCGGTCCCGAACACCTCCGCCGTCGCGGCCCTGAGCCGCGCCAGATGCAGGTCGAGGCCGCGGACCCTGCGGCCCCGAACCTGCATCGCCGTGAAATGGCCGTACTGGTTGAGCAGCGCGGTCGCCAGGAGGTCCGGGTCCGGGGTCCGGCCGTCGATCTCGATGCGGGGCATCTGCTCAGAGTAGCCAGCGTGGCGCGGACGTTCCGCGATGTTCCGCGACCCGGTCGCCGGGTCCCCTACGCGGCGGCGATCGCGGCGATCAGCGCCTCGTTGGTGTAGGCCTTGCCGCCCAGGCCCCAGGCGCCGTCCGGGGCGTTCAGGATGTTGACCCAGATGTCCTCGCGCCGGTGGTCCGGGTTGGCCAGGTCGGCGACGATATCGGTGGCGGCGGCGATGAACGCGGCGCGCGCCGGCTGGTCGGCCAGGCCGATGTCCGGCAGCTTCAGCTCGACCATGACGACCGGCCGGCTGACCCCGCCGGCGTAGACGTTCTCCGGGTCCAGGATGTGCACGGTGCCGCCGACGACGGCGCTGAAGAAGCTGTTGCCGGCCAGGCCGGAGACCTCGATCAGGGCCTCGGTCAGGCGCGGCAGGATCTCGCGCTCGCCGGCCGGCGTCAGGACGCCGCGCGGTGCGGTCACGGTGATGGGCATGGTTGTTCCCCTCTCGAACTAGCTAGTACGTGCGTACTAGCTCCTGATCGCCAGTCTCGACTAGGATGTACGTACTAGTCAAGCGCGTACGAGGAACAGGAAGGCGGACCATGGCCCCGGACACCCGCGACCGCATGATCGACGCGACCGTCGACGCCCTGAGCCGGCACGGCGTGGCCGGCATGTCGTTCACCGAGATCCTGCAGGCCAGCGGGGCCGCGCGCGGGGCGATCTACCACCACTTCCCGCAGGGCAAGGGCCAGCTCGTCGCCGAGGCGACGGCCCGTTTCGGCGAGCGCGTCCGCGGCACGCTCGGCGGCCTGGACGGCGCCGACCCGGGGACAGTCCTCGACGCCTTCGTGGCGGCGGTCCGGCCCGTGGTGCAGGCGTCCATCGGCGGCTACAGCTGCGCGGTCGCGGCGGCCAGCGTCGGCTCCACCGATGACGAGGAACTGGGCCGCACCGCCGGGGGAGCCTTCACCGCGTGGCTGCGGGAACTGTCGGCCAGGCTCGCCGAGGCGGGCCTGGCCGAGAAGAAGGCGGCGGACACCGCGGCCCTGCTGATCAGCATGCTGGAAGGCGCGCAGGTGGTCTGCCGCGCCGTCGGCGACATTGAGCCCTTCGACGCCGCGGCGCGGGCGGCGCGGGCTCTGGTGGCGTCCTGAGGCTGCGCGAGACCGGTGTGCCTGCGCGAGACCGGTGTGCCTGCGCGAGACCGGTGTGCTTGCGTGCGGCCGGTGTTAGGTCGTTGTTATGCGGCCCTGCGATGCTGGGGTCAACCCATCCGGGTGTGTCACCCCCGATTCGACCGTCCGGCATGGTCCCCCGGGCCGTGCGGTGGCCTCCCCGTCGCCGCACGGTCTACTTATCGCACGCGTTTCGCGACGCCGGACTGCGAGGCGCGCTCGATGGTCGCGAGCAGCCGTTGGTGCGCGGCGGCGGTCGAGCTGACCGCCGGGCCCGGCACGCCGTACGGCTGCCTCAGTGTGAACAGCGCACAGGCCTGCGGCCCCGACGGCGAACCGGCCCGCCAGAAGGCACTCGCCGGGCGGATGGCCGGTGAGGCGGCGCTGTGCAGGCGGCGAGCGGCCAGAGCCGCGACCGGCTGGAGCGGGTGGCGGCTCTGGCTTTGCGCGGGTTGTTGGATCTGCTCGGCCGAAGCTCAGCGCGCGAGCAGCTCCAGGGTGTCGACCACCCGGTTGGAGAACCCGAACTCGTTGTCGTACCAGGCGACCACCTTCACGTGCCGGCCCTCGACCCGGGTCAGCGCCGAGTCGAAGATCGACGACGCGGGGTTGCCGACGATGTCGGAGGAGACCAGCGGGTCCTCGGAGTACTCCAGGATGCCGGCGAGCCGGCCCTGGGCCGCCTCGCGGTAGGCGGCCAGCACGTCCTCGCGGGTCACGTCGCGGGCGACCGCGGTGTTCAGCTCGACGATCGAGCCGACCGGGACCGGCACCCGGATCGAGTCGCCGGACAGCTTGCCGTCCAGGCGCGGCAGCACCAGGCCGATGGCCTTGGCCGCGCCGGTGGTCGTCGGCACGATGTTGACCGCGGCGGCGCGGGCACGGCGCGGGTCGCGGTGCGGGCCGTCCTGCAGGTTCTGCTCCTGCGTGTAGGCGTGCACCGTGGTCATGAAGCCGTGCTCGATGCCGGCCAGGTCGTCCAGGACGGCGGCCAGCGGGGCCAGGGCGTTGGTCGTGCAGGAGGCGTTGGAGACGATCGTGTGTGCGGTCGGGTCGTAGGCCTCGGTGTTGACGCCGTAGGCCAGCGTCACGTCGGCACCGTCGGACGGCGCGCTCACCAGGACCTTCTTCGCGCCGGCGGCCAGGTGGGCGCTCGCGGCCTTGGCCGCGGTGAACCGGCCGGTGGCCTCCAGCACGATGTCCACGCCGAGGTCGGCCCACGGCAGCTGAGCCGGTTCCCGTTCGGCCAGCACGGTGATCCGCCTGTTGTCGACGACCAGCACGTTGCCGTCGACGCTCACCGGGCGGCCGAGCCGTCCGGCGGTGGTGTCGAAGGCCAGGAGCCGGGCCAGGGCGGTGGGGTCGGTGAGGTCGTTGACCGCGACCACTTCCAGGTCGCTGCCCCGCTCCAGCAGGGCGCGGAGCACGTTGCGTCCGATGCGGCCGAAGCCGTTGACGGCGATGCGAGTCATGCGTGATGTCCTTTCGGTTTCTCAGTCATCACGAGTCTCGCCAACGCCGCGGCGCCGTGGCAGTGGCGCGGGCGCCATTGTTCGCAAGGATCGCGCCAGGACTATTCGCCCCGGGTGAAGGTGCGCCGGTATTCGCTCGGGGACGTGCCGAGGATGCGCTGGAAGTGCGAGCGCAGATTCGTTCCGGTGCCGAGGCCCACATCGTCCGCGATCTGCTCGATGCTGCGCTGGGACCGTTCCAGCAGCTCGCGCGCCAGATCGACGCGCGCCCGGGTGACCCACTGCATCGGGGTGTAGCCGGTGTCCTCGATGAAGCGCCGCGAGAACGTGCGCGGGGACACCGCCGCGTGCTCGGCGAGGGTCTCCAGGCTCAGGGGATCGCCGAGCCGGTGCAGAGCCCATTCGCGGGTGGCGGCGAAGCGCTCGCCCAGCGGCTCGGGCACGCTGCGCGGCACGTACTGCGCCTGGCCGCCGCTGCGGTAGGGCGCCGCGACCAGCCGCCGGGCCGCATGGTTGGCCGCGGCCACCCCGAGGTCGCCGCGCAGGATGTGCAGGCACAGGTCGATGCCCGAGGCCGCGCCGGCCGATGTCAGGACACTGCCTTCGTCGACGAACAGGACGTTCTCGTCGACGCGGATGTCCGGGTGCCGCCGGGCCAGGATGCGCGTGTAGTGCCAGTGCGTCGTGGCGCGCCGGCCGTCCAGCAGGCCGGTGGCCGCCAGCGCGAAGGCCCCGGTGGAGATCGCGGCCAGCCGCGCGCCCCGGCGGTGGGCGGCCAGCAGCGCCTCGACGACGGCCGGCGGCGGCTCGTCCCGGTCGGGATTGCGGTAGCCGGGGATGAAGGCGATGTCGGCCCACGCCAGCGCCTCCAGGCCGTGCGCCACGTGGTAGGCCAGGCCGTCGCCGCCGGCCACCAGCCCCGGCGCCGCGCCGCACACCCGGACCTCGTACGGCATGCTGGCGCGGGTGGTGAACACCTGCGCCGGGATGCCGACGTCCAGCGGCTTGGCGCCCTCCAGGACCAGGACCGCGATGCGGCGCAGGCGCGCCGGCGCAGCGGCCCGGTCCGCGTCGGACACCTCGCGATCGACCATGAAAGCCAGGTTAGCGCCGTTCGCCCGGCTCCCCGGTGTATGGCGCGGGACCTGAAACGCTAGCGCCCGGCGACCGGCCGCAGACCGTCCCGGATCACGGCGAACATCTGGTCCCGCCGCTCCGGCGGCCAGCCCGCGTCCTGCGCGGACCGGGCCACGCTGCACACGATCATCGCCACGTCCGAGTAGTCGGCGTCGGCCCGCACCTCCCCGGCCGCGACGGCGCGCTCGGTCAGCGACCGCCCGGCCTCCTTCAGCTCCATCAGCCGGGCGTGCAGCCTGGTCGTCTCGTCGCTCTTGAGCGCGTACATCAAGGACCTGAATATTCCGGGGGAGGCGGCGTTGTGCACCATGAACGTGTGCAGCCACGTCATGAGCGCCTCGCCCGGCGGCTCGGCCGTGGCCAACTCCCGCGCCACCGCTGTCAGCTTCTCGTACTCCTCGGAGAACACCGCGTCGGCCAACAGATCCCGGGTCGGGAAGTGCCGGTACAGCGTCCCGATCCCCACCCCGGCCCGCCGGGCGATGTCCTCCAGCGAGAAATCGGCCCCGTGCTCGGCGAACGCCGCTCGCGCCGCGGTCAGCAGCCGCTCGTAGTTCCGTCGCGCGTCGGCGCGCATCGGCCGCGGTTCCGCCGCCTTGGAGGTGGTCATGGGGTCTCCTCAGGAGTCTGATGTGCCGGACCGGGGGAGGCCGAAGTCCTTGCCGCTTGCCGGGCACCATTCTGGCGTACCCGCCGGGGCGCCTCCACCTCGCTTGTGCGCTGTGGAAGAACCCGGCCGCGGCTCTCAACTTCCGCGCCGGCCGGAGGCTCTACCCAGTGAACGTGCCGGGACGGCCGGTGCGTGGGGCGAGGAGAAGGAGAGCGGGGTGCCGCCGAATGGCGCTCACCGAGCGTGAGGAGCAGGAGTTCTGGGATTTCGTGGCGAGCCGCCGGCAGCATCTGGTGCGTACCGCGTATCTGCTCGCCGGGGATCACGGCCATGCCGAGGACTTCGTCCAGGACGCGCTGATCCGCGCCCATCGCAACTGGCGCCGCATCGAGCGGTCCGACCAGCCCGAAGTGTACGTGCGCAGGATCATCGTCAATCTCGCGAATTCCTGGTGGCGGCGCGCGGTCCGGCACCGGACGCACGTCGCCTGGGAGCCGCCGGACCGGCCGGACGAGCACGACGGCCACGCCGCGGTGGATCGCGAGGACGAACTGTGGCGCGCCCTGGCCACGCTGCCCGCGGGCATGCGAGCCGTGGTCGTCCTGCGCTACTACGAGGATCTTTCGGAAGCCGAGACCGCGGCGCTGCTGGGCAAGTCGCTCGGCACGGTGAAGAGCCAGGCCTCGCGCGGACTGGTGCGGATGCGCGAGGCGCTGTCCGAGTCCCGGGCCGACGTCCCGACACGATAGACAGGAGTAACCCATGATCGACGAGGAACCCGGAGGCCTCGGCGGGTTCGAGGAAGAGGTCTCCAGCATGCTTCACAACCGCGCGGCGCGGTACCCGGACCACACCGATCCGGTCGGGATCACCAAGCGGCATCTGAAAGCGGCCAGGCAGCGGCGGTGGACGGTGCTCGGGGCGAGCACCGCGCTGGCGGTGACCGGGGGCGCGGTGTTCGGGCTGTATCCCGGGAACTCGCCCTCCCAGGGCGTCGGCGTCGGCGTCAGCGCCGTCAAAACCCCCGGCGCCGGCCACACCACGGGCACAGGCGACACCTCGGCCATCGACTACACCGCTGGGAACGACTGCCCGAGCAACGAGAAGGTGCCGGTCGACGTCCCGCACGGCGCGACCAGCCAGCAGATCGCGGACGCGTTGGTCAACGCCGGCGTGGTCAAGAGCGCGCAGGCGTATCTCGACGCGGTGAAGCAGGATCAGAACTGGACCGACATCCCGCCTGGCACTTATGTGATCTGTCCGCGGATGTCGGGCTCGAACGCGGTGGCGCAACTGTCGAGGACGTCGAACCTTTCGAACGCCTCGCAGATCGTCGTGACCCCGAACGAGTACGCGAAGGACGTCATCGCCAGCCTGATCGACAAGCGCAAGTGGAGGCAGGCCGACTTCGACACGGCCGTCGCGGACAACACGATCGGGCTGCCGGCGTGGTCTGTCGACTCGACCACCCACAAGTTCACGGTCGAGGGGATGCTGGAGCCGGGCACGTACACGATCGCCGCCTCCGACACCCCGCAGAGCATCCTGCGGCAGATGGTCGCCAACCGGATGGACTTCCTGAAGAGCATCAATTTCGTGATGCAGGCCGGGTTCTTGGACTGCGGCACCGCCAAGTGCACGCCGGAGCAGGTCCTGACCGTCGCCTCGATCGCCCAGGGCGAGCTCCCGAACCCCATCCTGCCCGACGGCGCGCACGTGGCCGAGGGCGTGTACTCGCGCCTGAAGGCCGACGACTACTTGGGAATCGACTCCACGGCGCTGTACTACATCGGCCATCTCCCGGCCGGCCAGCTCCCGACCGCGAAGCAGGTGCAGGACCCGAACAACCCGTACTCGACCTACGCGCCGCACCACGGCCTGCCTCCGACGCCGGTGGCCGTCACCTCGGACGCCATGATCGAGGCGGCTCTGGCGCCGTCGCACGATGGCGTCTACTACTGGTGCTCAACTCACAACGGTACCGAGTTCTTCACGAAGAGCCAGCAGGCGGAGCACGACAAGGACTGCTCTACGCGGTAGAAATCAGTTATCTGATTCGCCGAGCCCGGACTCCCCTCGCGTCCGTCCGGGCTCGGCGGTCGCATACCCTGGAGTTGAGCTCTAGGTAGCTGATTCATCACTTTGGGTTATTGACGGCGTGGTACGGCGTCCCTACGTTTTCGCTTATGCCCATTCCCACTGAGCCGATCGGCAGTATTCCGCGCTCCGCCGAACTCCTGGCCGCCATGTCAGCCCACGAAGACGGAAGGCTGGACGCGCAGGGCCTGGCCGAGGCCGTCGACCAGGCGGTCGCCGTCACCATCAAGACCCTGGAGGCCGCCGGATCGCCGGTGGTCACCGACGGCGAGCAGGGGAAGCCGAGCTTCGCCACCTATCCGATCGCCGGGTTCGACCATCTGAGCCCGGATGGTGTCGTCATCCCCTTCGCCGACGGCCACCAGCGGCAGCTGCCGCACCTGACCTCCGGACCGTTCCGCTACCAGCAGCACGCCGCCGGCTACCTGAAGCAGGCGCTGAAGCACGCCGGCGTCCCGGTCAAGCAGGCCGTGATCGCCCCCTCGGCGCTGAGCCTGCTCTACCCGGCCCAGGGGATCGACGGCTATCCGCGCGAGCAGTTTCTCGCCGACCTCGTTGACCAGGCCGAGGCCGACATCCGCGGCTGTTTGGACGCCGGCGCGCACAGCGTGCAGCTCGACTTCACCGAGGGCCGGCTCTCGCTCAAGCTCGACCCCAGCGGGGGAGTGCTGGAGGACTTCATCGCGCTCAACAACCGCGTGCTCGACCGGTTCAGCGACGCCGAGCGGGCCAAGATCGGCGTCCACACCTGCCCCGGCGGCGACCAGGACTCCACGCACAGCCTCGACGTCGACTACGCCGGGCTCCTGCCCCAGCTGTTCCGTCTCAACGCCGGCTCGTTCTACATCCAGCTGGCCAGCGAGGCCGATCCCGACCGGGTGCTGGCCACGGTCGCCGAGCACCTGCCGGAGCAGGCCCGCGTGTTCGTGGGCGTCACCGACCCGATCGACCCCCGGGTGGAGACGCCGGAGGAGGTCAGGGACCGGATTCTCACCGCCGCACGGCACATCCCGGCCGACCGCCTGGGCACCTGCGACGACTGCGGCTTCTCGCCGTTCGCCGACGACACCTCCACGTCCCGGCAGACCGCCTTCGCGAAGGTCCGCGCCCGCGTCGACGGCACCGCGCTGGCCGCCGAGCAGTTGGGGGTGTAGCGGTGCCGCACATAGACCTGGGCAACGACGAGCCGGGCATCCGGTCGCTGTTCTACTATCGGCCGGAGACCGCCGCGCCGTTGAGCGAACTGGCCGAGATCCTGTTGCGCGGCCCCAACTCCCTGGAGCGCTGGGAACGCGAACTGATCGCCACGCACGTCTCCACGCTTAACGAATGCAAGTTCTGCTCCTCCAGCCACGCCGCCTTCACCGCGGCCCAACTCCCCGAGGGCCTGGACCTGCCGACCATCCGCGCCGACCTCGACGCGGCCCCGATCAGCGACAAACTCAAAGCCCTGCTGGACATCGCGGCCGCGGTCCAGCGGAGCGGGCGCGAGGTCACCTCCGACCTGGTGGAGCGCGCTCGCGCCGCCGGGGCCGGCGACGAGGAGATTCACGACACTGTGCTGATCGCCGCCGCGTTCTGTATGTACAACCGCTACGTCGACGGTTTGGCGACGGTCGCCCCGGACGATCCGGAAGGGTACGCCGCCGGGGCCACAGTGATCGCGGCCCAGGGATACCTGCCCACGATCGACGCCGCCCGGGCCCACCGGGAGAAGGCAGCGACGCGCTGAACGACGGACGCGGGGGGGGGGGGGGGGGGGGGGGGGGGGGGGGGGCGGCGCCCCCCCCGGCCGGGGGGGGGGCCCCCCCCCCCCCGCCCGCCGCGCCCCCGCCCGGCCGGGCGCGGGCGCGGGCCCCGCGAGGGGGGGGGGGGGGGGGGGGGGCCCCCCCCCCCCCCCCCCCCCCGGGGGGGGGGGCCCCCCCCCACCCCCCCCCCCCCCCCGCCGCGTGGTGCCGTCTGAAGAATGGTCGCCTGTTACTCAGGAAGCTGACGGACCTCCAGCGCCGTGCGCAGCGCATGCGACTCCTCGGTGGAGAGCTGCTCCAGGAAGTGGACGAACGAGACCGTCTGGTTGTCACTGGTGGCCAGGGCGTCGCACATCAGGCGCGCCGTGTAGAACTCGCGCGAGCCGACCGCCTCGTAGGCGTACGCCCGGCCGGTGCGCTGGCGGCGGAGCCAGCCTTTGCGGCGCAGCTTCTCCATGACGGTCAGCACCGTGGTGTAGGCGAGTTCCCGGTCCGTGTTCAGGTCGGAGAGGACCTCGCGGACCAGCACCGGTCGCTTGTACCGCCATACGCGGTCCATCACTTGAGCTTCCAATTCACCGAACTGCCGCAGAGCCACGACTGGCAGCGTAAACGAGTCGCGCAGGATTGTCGTGGGTCTTGTGACTTCATTATCTACTAGGTGCGGTAGTAGCTTGGCTGCATGGCTTTGCTGGACGAGGCTGGTGCCGTAGGAGCGTTCTACTGTTGTGTTCCGAGGCGGGGCGACGATGATCAGACTCCCGTCGACGTGCAGGAACGGCAGGGACGCAAGTACGCGGCGTCGATCGGGATCACGGTGCCGGCGCACCTGGTGTTCGCCGACCAGCGCCGCGCGGTGTGGAATCCGGGCGGTGCCCGGCCGGGGTGGGCGAGGCTGCTTACGGCTCTGCGTAGTGGTCGCGTGGCGGCTTTGGTGGTGATCAAACCGGCGATGCTGGTGCGCCACCGGGCGGCCGACGCGGTCGAGTTGCTGATCGCCGCGCAGGAGCACGGCGTGGATCTGTACTCGATGGGCGACGCGCTGGATCTGGCCGATCCCGGCGGCCGCGAGGCGGCGCTGACCCAGGCGCGCCAGCACGCGGGGAAGGCCGCCTCGCTGTCGAAGACGGTGCAGAAGTTGCGGCGTCAGAACGCTGACGACGGCCGGCCCCACGGCGGCGGCCGCCGGGCGTACGGCTACGGACCCGGCATGGACCCGCTGATCGAGGACGAGGCCCGTACGATCCGCGAGATCTACGCGCGCTACCTGGCCGGCGACAGCCTGCGCGCCATCGCCGGCGACCTGAACGCCCGCGCCATCCCGACCGTGACCGGCGCCAGTTGGACCACCGGCGGCGTCACCCGGATCCTGGTCGCCCCGCGCTACGCGGGCCTGCGCGTGTTCCAGGGCGGCGTCGAGTCGATCGACGGCCTGCGCCAGGCGGTCTGGGAGCCCTGCGTCGGCATCGAGGACTGGCAGCGGGCCCAGGCCGAGCGCGCGGCCCGCACCGCGGCCACCGACAACAGGCCGCGCGCGGACTACCTGCTGACCGGCCTCGTGGTGTGCGAGCGCTGCCGCGACCACATGGTGGGCTCGATCGTGGGCGACTACCGGATGTACGCGTGCCCCTCGAAGAACAAGCCGCAGCCCAACCGCTGCAACCGCTACATAGCCGCCAAGTCGCTGGAGCGGTACGTCCAGCAGGCGGCGATCGACCTGTTGCAGAACACCGGCGCGACCCCGGCGCCCTCGGACCTCCCGGTGACGGTCCGGCGCGGGCCGGTCGGGGCGCCTGGTCGCCCGGACCAGTTCCGCACCGGGCACGGCCGGGTCGAGACGCAGAGCGCGAATGTACTGGACGGCGTGGTCACCGGGCCGGAGGCGGGCGAGGCGTGGTCGCGGCTGCCGGAGGCGCGGCGGCGGGCGGTGCTGCGGTTCCTGTTCGCTTCGGTGGAGATCGGGGAGAAGACGACGAGCCGGAGCGTGTTCGATACGAGTCGGATCAACATTCTGCCGGGGGTTTCCTTGGACGAGCGGGTGGTGGGTGGCTGAAGGGTCGGGACCCCAACCGCCTCCGCACATGCCACGGGTGGCGGACCGAGGGAAGGTCCGCCACCCGCAGCTCAGTCAGTCAGGTGCTGACTCAGCCACCCGCTAGTTGACGTTCAGTGCCGTGTCATCCACGACGAACGACGTCTGCAGCGAGACATCCTCGCTGCCGGTGAACTTCAGGGTGACGGTCTGGCCGATGTAGCTGGCCAGGCTGAAGGAGTGCTGGGTGTAGCCGGTGTTGTGGTTGAGGTTGGAGTAGGTGGCCAGGGTGCCCAGGACGGTGCCGGAGGAGTTCAGGACCTGCACCGACAGCTTGTCGTAGGCGGTGCTGGTCGTGGTTTCGGCGGTGTCGATGTGCAGCCAGAAGGCGAAGTTCGCCGTCTTGCAGGTGGACGAGATGCTCACCTTCTGCGCGAGGGTGTCGGTGTGGGTGGTGCCGTAGCCGTCGAGCCAGGCGTCGTAGCTGCCGGAGTGGGCCGGCTCGGAGGTGGTGTCGTTGTTGATGACGCCGGCGGTCGCGGTCCACGGGGAGGCGCTACCGGTCTCGAAGCCGGGGTTGCCCAGCAGTTGGGTCGCGGTGCATCCGCCGCCGCCGGACGGGTTGACGGTCCAGGAGAAGGTGGTCGAGCCCGAGGCGGTGCCCGAGGACGCCGTCACCGTGACGCTGGAGGTGCCGGTGCCGGTCGGGGTGCCGGTGATGGCGCCGGAGCTGCTGATCGACAGGCCGGCCGGCAGGCCGGTGGCCGAGTAGGTCAGCGACTTGCCGGCGGAGTCCGAGCCGGAGATCTGCAGGGTGCTGATCGCGGTGCCCTGGGTCGAGGTCTGGGTGCCGGGGTTGTTGACGGTGACCGTCTCGGTCCCGCCCTGCGGGTTCACCGTCCAGGTGAAGGAGGTCGACCCCGAGGCGGTGCCCGAGGAGGCGGTGACGGTCACGGAGGAGGAGCCGGTGCCGGTCGGGGTGCCGGTGATGGCGCCGGAGCTGCTGATCGACAGGCCGGCCGGCAGGCCGGTGGCCGAGTACGTCAGCGACTTGCCCGCGGAGTCCGTCGCCGAGATCTGCAGGGTGCTGATCGCGGTGTTCTGCGTCGAGGTCTGGGTGCCCGGGTTGGTCACCGAGACGGTCTCGGTCCCGCCGCCGCCGGTCTGCAGGCCGGTGATGCCGTTCGGGGTGCCGATGCCGGTGGGGCCGTCGTAGCCGGTGCCGGCGGTGCACAGGTAGCTGGGGGTGCAGCTGCCGTCGTTGCCGGAGGTGACGTCGTAGAAGTTGCTGGTGTGCTGGTAGACGTCCTGCGCCGGGGTGGCGCCGGCGTTGCCGGCCAGGGCGTACATCGCGGCGACCATCGGGGAGGACGCCGACGTGCCGCCGACCTCGTTCCAGCCGGTGTTGCCGTTGGAGGTGTCGTAGACGGCGACGCCGGTGGCCGGGTCGGCGTCGGCGGCGACGTCGTTGTCGATGCGCTTGGAGCAGCCCGACGGGAGGTTCAGCGCGGTCTGCCAGGACGGCTCCGCCTCGTAGGCCGAGCAGCCCGAGCCGGTGCCCTCCGAGCCGGTGGAGGTGTTCCAGACGGACTCCGTCCAGCCGCGGCTGTTGGAGGCCGTCGCCAGGTTCGTGCCGCCGACCGACACCACGTTGGGCGAGGTCGCCGGGTAGCTGACGCCGTAGTCCGAGTCACCGGCGGACACGGTGGTCACGATGCCGGAGGCGTGGGTGAAGTACTGCGAGTCCATCGAGCTCTCGGTCGAGGACTCCGAGCCGCCCCAGGAGTTGGAGATATAGCCGGCCAGGCTCGCTGCCGTGTTCTGCGCGACGTACAGGCCGTCGCTGGAGTCGTCGTTCGCCTCGACCAGCACGATCTTGCACAGCGGGCAGATCGCGGAGGCCATGTCCAGGTCCAGCGACTCCTCCAGGGTCCAGTCGTCGCCGGCCGGCGGGGCCGAGGGCAGCGGGGAGGCCGCGCCGCTCTGGTTCACCTTGGAGAAGGTGCCCGCGGGCAGGCCGGCCGCCGAGCGGTAGGCCGCCAGGTCGGACGCGGCGTTGGCGTCGTCGTAGGCGTCGACCAGGGCGATGGTGCGCCCGGCGCCGTTCGAGGCCGAGGCCGAGGTCAGGTTGTAGGCCGACTGCAGCTGCGAGGGCCCGTAGCCGACCCCGGACGGGATGGCGTTCGGGGTGACGGCCGAGGGCTGCACCGCGTTCCGCTTCAGGGCGAAGCAGGACTGGTGCCCGACCACTATCACAGCGGGACAGGCGTGCGCCGAGCTCTGGTTCGCGGCCGTGAGGGCCGGCTGCGAGGCGTGCGCCGAACCCGCGGCCTCGGCGGCGATCATCGCGGTGGTCGCCGACGCGACCGAGGACGAGGACTGCGCGGCGGAGGCGGTGGCCCCCGACGCGGAGCCGATCGCGAGCGCGCTGCCCATGGCGACGGCTGTCGCCAGGCCCGCGAACGCGCGCAGACGTGAGCTGATTCTCACTGGGGTGGTTCCCCTCTCGAAGCGTGGGGAGGTGGCAAAGAACCTGTGCGGCCACCTGCGGTAGGGGTGTGGCAGCCCGGGGGGATCTGCAGATGGCGTCGTACGGGTACGCCCGATCCGGCCGTGCCGTGGTGCTAGGCCGTGCTCTGGTGACGGATACTACGGTGCGTAGTGCTGACCGAACGGTCGGTCCCTGAGGCCTCGAGTAGGCAAGTTAGCGCTGCGCACTTGGGAGGTCAACGGCGATTGGGACATACCCTCAAAAGTCTTTATCAGGCCTTCACGTTGGCCCGCGTCCGTGCGGCGCGTCCGTATATCAGACCTCTTACAAAGGACTCGATACCGCGGACCCCGCATGTTTTACGGTCCGTAGTACTGGTGCGCTCTGGACCTCCCGCACACCGGCCAGCCGACAGGGCCGCCAGCCGCCTGCGGACGCTCGATTCGTTCTCGACACCATCGGCGGACGGCATCTCGGCACGGGCGTGGTCGAGCTCTGAGTGTCATCGAGTGCTGAGTGTCATCGAGCTCTGATGCGGCTCACAGCAGCAGGGCGAGGCCGAGTCCGAGTGCCGCCGTCCCCATCCCGGCGACCAGGCTGACCGCGACGTTGCTGCCGGCCTCGGCGATCGAGCCGTCCTCGACCAGGCGTATGGTCTCGTAGGAGAACGTCGAGAAAGTGGTGTAGGCGCCGCAGAATCCGGTGCCGAGCACCAGCACGGCGGTCTTCGGCAGGCCGTGGTGCGCCGCGAGGCCGGTCAGCAGGCCGAGCAGGAAGGCGCCGGTGAGGTTGATGGCCATGGTGCCCAGCGGCAGCGCGGAGCCGCGGCGGGCGGCGATCGCCCGGTCCAGCAGGTAGCGGGCCGGGGCGCCGAGCGCGGAGGCGGCCGAGACGGCGAGCAGCGTGATCACGAGGACCGCCCCACGTAGGACAGCGCCAGGATCCGCGTGGTGTGGATGCGCGAGCTGGCGCCGAAGCCCTCGATGCCGCGGAAGACGCTGGCCCCGGCCAGCCTGGCCTTCTTCGCCCGGGTGACGATCTCGTGGTAGAGCGGGACGCGCCGGTACTGGTCGGTCTCGCTGATGAAGATGCTCAGGCGGCGCGAGGGGCCGGACAGCTTCATAGCCGTCCTCCGATCTCGGCGGGCGCCGACGATGCTGACGTCGCCGTCGCCGTCGCCGTCGCCGATGCCGGCTCTGCGGACGAGGCGTCGGCGTCGGAACCCCCGCCCCCGCCGCGCTTGATCCGCCAGGCGGCCAAGCCCCGGCCCACGCTCAGCCCCAGGCTGGTCGCCGCGATCCCGGCGGCCAGACTGAGCAGCACGTTCACCGCCGCGGTCCCGTACGCCCCGGCCGAGATCAGCCGGTCGGTGTCGACCATCCACGTGGAGAACGTGGTGTAGGCGCCGAGGAACCCGACGCAGAAGAAGGGGCGCACGTACGCGTTCGGCGGCCACACGTCGAGGATCAGCACCATCAGCAGGGCCAGCACGAACGACCCGGTGACGTTGATCGCGAACGTGGTGGCCGGGAAGGTGTGCGGTGCGGTCGGGAACGCCAGGCCCAGGCCGTAGCGCACAGGGCCGCCCAGGGCGCCGCCGGCTGCGATCGCGGCCAGGACCCGCCGCGGCGTACGGGACCGGCGCGGCCCGGGGGAGGGTTCTGCCACATCCGGATCGGTGGGCAGGCCGTCAGCCGGCTTCAGGGAGGCATCGGGGCTCACGGGGCGCGCTCCTACTCGTCGCGGGATGACGGCAGTATGCCGACATCGCAATTTGAGTAGGGACCGTTGGCCAAAAGTGATGGCGGTTATGCGGCGGGCCCCACCGCCGGTGCTACGGCACCACTATAGCGTGCACGGTGCGTTAACCCACATGGCGTACACAACCTGCTGTTTAGACCGCAGATCAGCGGATACCCGGAGCATTCCGAAGCGGCCACGTGGTCTCACCTCGGCGGGAGGACACCCATGCCGGATCTCCAACCGCTCCTGCGCAGGATCGACCGGTTCCAGCAACGTCACCCGGCGCTGGCCTATCCGATCGCGGTGTGGAAGAAGTTCAGCGACGACCAGGCCGGCTATCTGTGCGCCCTGCTGACCTTCTTCGCCTTCGTGTCGCTGTTCCCGCTGCTGCTGGTTCTGGTGACGGTGCTGGGCCTGCTCCTGCACGGCAACCCGGAGCTGCAACACCGGGTCCTGAACTCGGCCCTGGCCGACTTCCCGGTGATCGGGCAGCAGCTGAGGACGAACGTCAACGGCATCGGCCGCAGCGGCCTGGGACTGGCCGTCGGCATCATCGGCTCGCTGCTGGGCGCCAGGGGCCTGGCCGACGCGACCCAGTACGCGCTGAACAAACTCTGGGCCGTGCCCTACACGCGCCGGCCCGGCTTCCCGCACAACTGGCTGCGCAGCTACGGCATCATCGCGGTCCTCGGCCTCGGCGTGCTGGCCACGACCTTCCTGTCCGGCATCGGCGCCTGGGGCGGCCAGGGGGCGTTCGGCGTCGGCGTCCAGGTGGCCTCGGTGGCGCTGTCGCTGATCGTCAACGTGGGCCTGTTCTGGCTGGCCTTCCACCTGGCGACGGCCAGCGAGATCGGCTGGCGCGACCAGTGGCTGGCGGCGGCGCTGGCCGGCGTGGTGTGGCAGATCCTGCAGATCACCGGCGGCCTGATCGTCGCGCACCAGTTGCGCGATTCCTCGTCGCTCTACGGCGTGTTCGGGGTCGTCCTCGGCCTGCTGGCCTGGCTGTATCTGCAGGCGCGGCTCACGGTGTACGCGGTGGAGGCCGACGTGGTCCGGGTCAGGCGGCTGTGGCCCCGCAGCATGTTCCCGCCGCCGTTCACCGATGAGGACGCACGGGTCTACCACTCGTATGAGCGGATGGAGCAGCGGGTCGAGCAAGAGTCGGCGGATTGATTACTTGTTGAATTTCTCGGAGATCCGCGCGGAGGCCTTGCTCAGCTTCCCCCGCATGGTCATGTGGTTGTTCCCACTCGCCGAGCCGATGATTTCCTGAGTCCGGCCCTTGGCGGCCCTGCCCCTGTGTCGGAGCGTGGCCATGCCCTTTCCGGTGGTGTGCTTGATCCGCGCCGTCAGTTGTTCGGTCTTGCCTCGAGACGTCATCCGTCTGTTGCCGACGGCGCGGCCGACGATTTCCTTGACCTTGCCGCTGGCTGTTCGCGTGGTGTGCTTCAGCTTGCCCTGCGTTGTCATAGTCGTCCCTCCTATCTGGGTATCCCTTATAACCCGTTCATCGCAATTCACGCATTCACGACGCGGTCAGACTCCCCGTCCCGCGTGAAGCCGCCACCCAACCGTCGATCCGCGACCAGTTTTCCTCCAGCCAGCGGACCCGTGCCTCCTCCTCGCGCGGTATCTCCGCGGCCGGCACCGTCCACCACGTGAACACCACCGGTAGGCGCAGGGGCAGCGCGCGCCACATGTCGGCGGCCGACTGCACGTGCTCCAGTCCGGTGTGCGCCACGAAGACCACGTCCGCGTCCGGTGCCGCATCGAGGGCGGAGAACAGGCCGTCGGGGTGGGGCGGCAGGACGTGGCGGAGCTGCTCGGCGTGCGAGGCGGCCTTGGCCAGGCCGCGGCGGCGCAGTCGGTGGATGGCGCGGATGCGGCGCCGGGGCGTGAAGTTGCCGCCCTCGGGGAAGATCAGCAGGGCGTCGTCGGCGTCCATGCCCTCGGCCAGGACGCCGATGCGGGCGGCGGTGGCGCCCTGGTCGCCGGGCTGGGGGTCGATGAAGGCGTGCGGGATGCGGCTGAGGAGCGTGTCGATCAGCGGGTCCCAGGCCAGGGTCTGCTTCAGCACCACCCGGGGGAGACGCCCGAAGTCGGCGAGCAGGATCTGCGCCAGCAGGAATGCCCCGCCGACGCCGCCGTGGCGGCCGCAGACGATCAGCGGTCCGGCGGGGAGCGTCAGCGTGCCAGGGCCGTGCGATGCTGAATCAGGGTCATGCGTGGTCGGGCGCGCGAGCTTGACCTGGAGCCGTCCGTAGCGGCGTGCCGCCGCTCGCAGTGCGCTCAGCGATGCGGTCAGCGACCGGACGCGCGAGCGCCGATCCCGAACGTCGTCGCGGTCGAGGACGAAGCGAACCCGCTGCCATGCCGCGCGGGCCAGACCGACGATCTCAGTGACCGAATACACCGCCGCGACCGCCACGACCCGCCGGACCCGCCCGACGCGCAGATGCAGCGGCGAGGTGAGCGCGGTGAACACCGCGCACAAGAGCGCGATCGGCAGCACCACGACCGCCACGACCAGCACCAGAAGCACACCCGCCGTCCGGCGTCCGAAACCGCGCGCCGCCCCGGTCATGACGCGTGCTTCACGAGATAGGCCGAAGAAGCCTGATGCGCGCGCTCGATGCGCTCCTCGACCAGGCCCAGGCCGCGCCGTCCGTAGCGGGGCCGCAGATCGGTGGTCCCGCCCGGCGCCCCCGTGGGCAGCACGTGCACCTCGACCCCGTCCACCGGGTTGCTCAGCGCGTGCACCAGCCGGTGCCGCCGGGCGATCTCGAAGGCGACCACGGCCACCTCGCGCGGCGTGCGCGGGGGACGCAGCGGCTGGTCGATCCGCCCGACGTGCAGCACGTAGATGGTGCCGGCTCCCGAGGCCAGCGCCCGGCCGACCGGGACGCTGTCCACCAGCCCGCCGTCCAGGAAGTGTTCTCCGCCGATTGGGACCGGCGGCAGCAGGCCGGGCACCGCCGAGGACGCCAGCACCGCCTGGACCAGCGGGCCGGAGGTGAACCAGTGCTCCGCGGCCCGCTCGATCGAGGCGGCGACGCAGGCGAAGGGGACTTCCAGGTCCTCGATCAGCCGGTGCCCGAACTCGCGCTCCAGCAGCCCGCGCAGCGCCGCGTTGGAGAACAGGTGCGTCCGGCTGCGCAGCGCGGTCCCCATCTGGGCGAACAGGTTGTCCGCGAACACGCCGCGCTCCCGCAGCGAGACCCACAGGCTCTCCAGACGCGTCACGGCCTCCGGCTGCGGATCGGCGGCGATCGCCGCGCCGTTGAGCGCGCCGACGGAGGAGCCTAGGACCAGGTCCGGGCGGATGTCCCGCTCTATCAGGGCTTTGAGCATCCCCACTTCGTAGGCCCCCAGCGGCCCGCCGCCGCCGAGCACGAAAGCCACCGGTTTGCTCGTCACCATCCAGCACCTCCTCCGATCCGGCCCGCGCCGGGGCGTCCGCGTACCCACAGCACGCGGAAGCATGCGCGATCACAGCGGAGCCGGGATGATGGGAGGTCGGGAGCTATATGCCGCAGACCATGAGTGAGACACAGGACCGGCAGGCGTCCGGCCCGAAGTGGTGGACCCTGACCGCGGTCTGCCTGGGCACCCTCATGCTTCTGCTGGACATCACGATCGTCAACGTGGCGCTGCCGCAGATCCAGAGTTCGCTGGGGGCCTCGTTCTCCGACGTGCAGTGGGTGGTGGACGCCTACGCGCTGACGCTCGCCGCGCTGCTGCTGACCACCGGATCCCTCGCCGACCAGTTCGGACGGCGCCGGCTGTACCTGATCGGCCTGGCGCTGTTCACCGGGGCCTCGGTGCTGTGCGGAGCCGCGCAGTCCCCGCTGATGCTGGAGTTGTCCCGTGGTGCGCAAGGGGTCGGCGGGGCGGCGATGTTCTCGGTGTCGCTGGCGCTGCTGGCCACGGCGTTCCGCGGCAAGGACCGCGGTGTCGCCTTCGGGGTGTGGGGCGCGCTGACCGGGATCGCGGTGGCGGTCGGGCCGGTGGTCGGCGGGGTGCTGGTCTCCGGGCTGTCCTGGCGCTGGATCTTCTTCGTGAACGTCCCGGTCGGGATCGTGGCGCTGGTGCTGACCGCGCTGCGGGTGGCCGAGTCGCGGGAGAAGCAGGCCCGGCGGCCGGACTGGGCCGGCTTCGTGACGTTCTCGGCCGCGCTGGCCGCCCTGGTGTACGGCCTCATCGAATCCGGCCGTGTCGGCTTCTCCGACGCCAAGGTGCTGGCGTGCTTCGCCGGCTCGGCGGTGCTGCTCGTCGTGTTCGTGGCCGTCGAGAGGCGCAGCCGGCATCCGATGTTCGACCTGGGCCTGTTCCGGCTGCCCACGTTCGTCGGCGGCGACATCACCGCGTTCGCGATGTCGGCCGGGATGTTCTCGATGCTGCTGTACCTCGTGCTGTACCTGCAGGACGTGCTGGGCTACAGCGCCCTGCAGACCGGCGTGCGCCTGCTCGTGCTGTCCGGCGGCATGCTCGTGGCCAGCGCGGTGTCCGGCCGGCTGAGCGTCAAGGTCCCGATCCGCGCCCTGATCGGGCCGGGCCTGGCGCTGATCGGCGTCGGGCTGCTGCTGATGCGCGGGCTGGGCGCCACCTCGACCTGGACCCACCTGATCCCCGGCCTCGTCATCGGCGGCGTCGGCGTGGGCCTGGTCAACCCGCCGCTGGCCTCCACCGCGGTCGGCGTCGTCGAACCGCGCCGGGCCGGCATGGCCTCCGGGATCAACTCCACGTTCCGGCAGGTCGGGATCGCCACCGGTATCGCGCTGCTGGGCACGCTGTTCGCCAACCGCCTCACCTCGGCGGTGACCGAGCTGTCGGCCCGGACCCCGCTGGCCGCGCACAGCGCCGACATCTCCACGGCTCTGCGCAACGGAGACGCCAAGACCCTGTTCGCCACGACACCGCCGGAGCAGCGCGGTCAGCTCACGCTGATCGCCCGCGGGGCCTTCACCACCGGGCTGAACGAGATCCTGCTGGTCGGTGCCGTCACGTGCTTCGTCGCCGCGGTGCTGGCCGCGGTCCTCATCCGGACCAAGGACTTCCACACCGAGGACGCGGGCTGACACGGTCGGGCAACCGGCCGCCAGGCCCGTCCTCAGGGCCGCTCCTCCACGTCCACGACGTGCATGGCCGCCTCCTCGGCCGAGGCGGCGGCGCCGTCGATGCCCACGTCCCGGGCGACCATGTCCGGTTCGGCCTCGACGGCCCGGTCCTCGTCCGGCGAGACCAGGCGGCCCGCGCGCTCGTCGCCGACCTGGTCGTCCATCAGCTCGCCGTCGGTGTCGCGGGTGTCGCCGATCCCGTCCCAGTCGGCGTCGGTATCGGGGTCCGGCTCCTCTTCCTCCAGCCGGTCGCCGAACGTCAGCTCGGTGCGCATCCCCAGGGGGCGCTCCGGCGGCGAGTAGCCCGGATCGCCGGGATCACCCCCGCCGACCTGGGAATCGTCGGCTTCGAGCTGGTCCAGGTCCTCGGCCGCGTTGTACGCCTCCGGGTCGACCGGCCCGGTGGGCTCTACGGGTCCCGTGCTCATGGCGTACCTCCAGCTTCTACGTTGTCACAGAGCAGAGCTCACCGCTGGTAGGGGATGGGCAGCCGCTCCGGGCGCTTCCTGCCGACCGCGGTCCGGATCACCTCGGCGACCCGGTGCGCGACCACCGGCCACAGCAGCCCGGTGCCGGCCGCCTCGGCGGCACGCTCGGCGCGCGCCAGGCGTCCGGGCTCGGTGAGCATGCGGCGCAGCGCCGCCGCGTACGCCCCGGCGTCGCCGGGCTCGGCCAGCAGCCCGGCTCCGCCGGCGAGCATGTCCTCGGTGTAGAAGAACGACGTCGACACCACCGGGCGGCCGGCGGCCAGCGCGTACGCCAGCGCGCCGGAGCTGACCTGGTCGCGGGAGCGGTAGGGCGTCAGGAACACCGTGGTGTGGGCCAGCAGCTGCGCCAGTTCGGTGCTGGTGAGGAAGGAGTCCAGGAAGCGGACGTGGTCGGCGGCGTCCAGTTCGGCCACCAGCTTGCCGAGGTTGTCCCGGTAGCTCTCGCCGTACCGCCGGACGATCTCGGGATGCGTGGCGCCGGCGATGACGTAGCACAGGTCGGGCAGGTCGCGGGCCAGATCGGCGACCGCGGCGATCGCCGTGTCCAGTCCCTTGTCCGGGGACAGCAGGCCGAACGTGCTCAGCACGGTGCGGTGCGCGAGCTCCCGCAGGATCCTGGCGAGCTCGGGCCGGACGGATGCCTGCGACGGCCCGCGCGCCGGCTGGTGCAGCGCTTCCGGGACGCCGTGGGCGATGGTCTCGCACCACCCTGCCCCGATCCCCGCGGCCCCGGCCAGCCGCCGGGCGGTGGGGGACAGGACGGTGACCGCTGCGGCGCCGCGACAAAGCCGCCGCAGCACGTCGGCCTGGCCGCGGGTCGGCGCGGCGGGCACGGTGTGCAGCGTGACCAGGTAGGGCACCCCGGCCGCCGACAGTTCCGCGGCGAAGGAGGCGATCAGGGCCCCGTCCCGGCCGCCGTAGATGCCGAACTCGTGCTGGATCAGCACCGCGTCGGCGCCCGCCGCCGCCAGGTCCGCGGCCGTTCGGCGATAGGCCGCCGGATCACGCTGGTCCAGCACCCAGGCCACTTCCCGGTCGTAGCGGAGCCCTTCGTGGTCCACCGCGCACACCGACACGTCCAGGTCCGGTGCGACATCGTCAAGGCTCTTGCACAGGTCCGCGGCGAACACGCCGATGCCGCACTGCCTCGGCGGGTAGGTCGACAGCACCACGACGTTCAACCGCGCCCGTTCGCCGCGTACGGGATCGCGTACGGGATGCAGGCGTACACCCGGAAAGGTCAAAGTGGTTGTCATCTCTTTGTCTCCTGATCCGTGGGGTACGCCTCTTATGGGTCGTTTAAACGCTCCGGCGCGTCTGAGGTCGGCGATTCCGGGACCTGGGCGCCAATCGGGTACCGGCCGCACCATGCGCACCGCAAGTGGCGTTTATCGGTACCCGCCCCGGGCACACGCACGGCCTAAGGAGAACGGCTCATGCGCGACGAGAACTTCGAGATCGGCGACGAGGTCTTCTGTGAAGCGAAGGCCTGCGGCCGGCTGAGCGCGGTGACGGTCGTGCCGGCGAAAGCCAGACTCGCTCATCTGATCGTGGATTCGTACCCGCAGGGAGAACCGCGGCTCATCCCCGCGCGCCAGGCGCACGCCACCGCCGACGGCCTGGCGCTGGACTGTTCCCAGGACCAGTTCGACAGCGCCGAGGCGGCCACCGTCACCTACGTCGAGCCGGCCGAAGCGGCCGACTCCGTCGACGACGAGATGCACCGGCGTCATCACGACGGGATCTCCACCTGGCCGGCCGAGGGCCCGGGCCCCGGTATGCCCACGCCGAGCGTCGGCGCCCCGGCTCCGTTCCCGGGGCCCACGCCGCAGGTGGAGACCGAGACCCGGGTCCCGCCGGGCGAAGTGCGGGTCCACGAGGGCACCGGAGTGCACGTCATCGACGGCGAACTCGGCCTGGTGGCCGGCGTGATGGTGCGCCCGCGCGACAAGCGCCTGGAATACATCCTCGTCGACGCCGGCCACCTGTGGTGGCGCCGGCGCGTCGCGATCCCGATGGCGCTGGTCCGGGGCATGGACGACGCGGGGATCACAGTGCGGCTGTCGAAACGGCAGATCAGGGATCTGCGGCCGGTCGGCCACCGGCGCGGCTGAGGTCGGGTGATGGCTGACTTCGGGCGACGGCCGGCGTCGGGCACGGCTGATCCAGTGCGTGGCTGATCCGGGGCGTTGCCGGCCCAGGGCGCCGCCGGCCCAGGGCGTGGCCGGCCCAGGGCGTGGCGTGCCCGCGCCGATCGCGCCGATTGTTACGTTTTGATCCATGACCAGCGAACCGCCGGATCCCGCCGTGCTCGAAGCCCTCGACCGCCGCGTCGCCCCGATCGAGCGCCTGGCCGATGACGCCGACGCCATCGCCGAGGCCTGTCTGGCCGTGGCGCGTGCCTTCCGGGCCGGCGGACGGCTGCTGGTGTTCGGCACCGGGACCGCCGCCACCGACGCCCAGCACGTCTCGGTGGAGTTCATGCACCCGGTGATCGTGGGCAAGCGTGCACTGCCGGCGTTCTCGCTGGCCGCGGACTCGGCCACGGTGAGCGGCCTGGCGCAGACGCTCGGCCCGGACGCGGTGTTCGCCCATCAGCTCAGGGTGCTGGGACGGGCCCAGGACATCGCCGTCGGCGTCTGCGGGGACGGTGACAGCCCCGCCGTCGTGCAAGGCCTGGCCGCCGCGCGCGCCGCCGGCATGACCACCGTCGCGCTCATCGGCGGCGACGGCGGCCGCATCGCCGAGCACGGACTCGCCGACCACCGCTTCGTGGTCCGCTCCGACGACCACCGCGTGGTCAAGGAAGGCCACGTCACGCTCTACCACCTGCTGTGGGAACTGACCCACGCCTACCTGGAGCAGCCGCACGCGCTGGACTCCGGCGCCCGCGCCGGAGCTCCCACTACCGAGGCGGCGGGCGGCATCGGCGAGCTCTACCCGTTCCTGTATTCGGGCACGGCATCGCTGGAAGCGCTGACCGCCGAGGTGGCGGCCTCGGCCCGGGCGAAGATCGCCGAGATCGTGGCCCTGCGCCGGGCCGTGGGTCAGGCCGAAGCCGGCTCGCTCGCCGCGTGTGCCTCCGCCTTGGCCCAGGGCTTCAGCCAGGGCGCGACGCTGCTGGCCTTCGGCAACGGCGGCAGCAGCTCCGACGCGCAGGACATCGTCCACACATTCCTCGACCCGGGCCCGGGGCCGGGCTCAGGTGCCGGCACCGGCGCCAGCACCGGTGCCGGTACCAGCACCACCGCCCTGCCCGCGCTCTGCCTGACCAACGACACCGCGGTGGTCACCGCCCTGTCCAACGACGTCAGCTTCGACGTCGTGTTCGCCCGGCAGCTGCAAGCCGTCGGCCGCCCCGGGGACCTGGCGGTCGCGGTGTCGACCAGCGGCGGCTCGGCCAACGTCCTGGCCGCGCTGGCCGCCGCCCGCAAGAGCGGGATGACCACGGTCGGCTTCGCCGGCTACGGCGGCGGCAAGATGGCCGAGCCGGGCCTGGTGGACCACCTGTTCGCCGTCCCGTCCTCCTCCGTGCACCGCATCCAGGAGGTACAGACGACGCTGTATCACGTTCTGTGGGAACAAGTTCAGCGCGAGCTGCCGCCTCACCAGCGCCGGTCCCGCGCCCCGCACACCGCGGCCTGACCGAGACTGATCCCGCCGTCGTTCGGCGGCACGCGGCGGTGGGTCAGGACCCCGAATCCCGCCGCCTCCAGCCCGCTGACGCAGCGCTCGGCCAGCACCGTGTTCTGGAAGACGCCGCCGGACAGCGCCACCGTGTCCAAACGGGCATCGCGCCGGATGAGTTCGCAGACCTCGGTCACGATCGCCGCCAGCCCGTTGTGGAAACGGGCCGAGACGAGCGGTGTCGCGACCCCGGCGTGCACCTCCGCCGCGACCGCGTCCACCAGATCCGAGCCGTGGACCACCAGCGGGCTCCCCGACGTCCCGGGCTCGACCCGCGCGACATAGCACCCCGGCTCGGAACGGTCGGCCAACTGCTCGAACTCGATCGCCGCCTGCCCCTCGTAGGACACGGTGTCGCGCACGCCGGCCAACGCCGCCGCCGCGTCGAACAGCCGTCCGGCGCTGGAGGTGCGCGGCGCGTTCAGGCCGGCGCGCGCCGCCGCCACGACCTGCTCCAGCCGGCCGCCTTGCCGCGCCAGCAAATCCCGCACCGGCGCGATGTCCGGCCATTCGGTGCCGTACGCGGCGTCCAGGTAGGCCGCGCCCATCCGCCAGGGTTCGCGGACGGCGCTTGCGCCGCCGGGCATGGGAACGGCCGCCAGATGCCCGGCGCGGGTGAAGTCCACCAGGTCGGCGACGAGGAATTCGCCGCCCCACAGCGTGCCGTCCTCTCCCATGCCCAGACCGTCGAACGCGACTCCGATCACCGGCTCGTCCGTGCCGTTGTCGGCCAGGCAGGAGGCGATGTGCGCATGGTGATGCTGGACGGCGACCAGCTCAACGTCCGCGTAGTCGAGCGCGTATTTGGTCGACAGGTACTCCGGATGCAGATCGTGCACGACCACCTGCGGGGTGACGGAGAACAGGCGGCTGAAGTGCTCGACGCCCTCGGTGAAGGACTGCAGCGTCTCGTGGTTCTCCAGATCGCCGATGTGGTGGGAGACGAACGCGTGCCGGTCGCGCGCCAGGCAGAACGTGTTCTTCAGTTCGGGTCCGCAGGCCAGGACGTGGCGCGGGAACTCCCACGGCAGCGTCAGCGGCGCCGGGGCGAAGCCGCGCGAGCGCCGGATCGGCAGCGGCCCGCCACGGTCGGCGCGCAGCACCGAGTCGTCGACGCGGGTGTGGATCTCCCGGTCGTGGGTCAGGAAGGCGTCCGCGACCCCGGACAGGCGCTTGAACGCGTCGTCGTCGCGGTGCGCGATCGGCTCGTCCGACAGGTTGCCGCTGGTCATCACCAGCGGACCGGGATGGGCCGCGGCCAGCAGATGATGCAGCGGCGTGTACGGCAGCATGATGCCCAGGCTCCGCTGGCGCGGAGCGACCGACGCCGCGACCTCCGCGCCCGGTCGGCGCTCCAGCACCACGATCGGCCGCGCGGGATCGAGCAGGAACTCCTCCTCGACGCCGTCCACCTCGCACAGCCGCCGGGCCGCCTCCAGGTCGGCGACCATGAGCGCCAAAGGGCGTTCCTCGCGGTGCTTGCGCTGTCGTAGAGCCCTGACAGCGTTTTCGTTCCCCGCCGCGACGGCGAGGTGGTAGCCGCCCAGACCCTTGATCGCCACGATGGAGCCGTCGGCGAGCAGGCCGGCGGCGCGCGCCACCGGGTCGCCCGGCAGCACCGAGCCGTCGGCGGTCCGCAGCTCCAGGCGCGGCCCGCAGTCCGGGCAGCACACCGGCTGCGCATGGAAGCGCCGGTCCAGCGGATCGGCGTACTCGCGATCGCAGCGCTCGCACAAGGTGAACGCCGCCATGGTCGTCCCGGGCCGGTCGTAGGGCAGCTCTCGCACGATGGTGAAGCGCGGCCCGCAGTTGGTGCAGTTGGTGAACGCGTACCCGTGGCGCCGGTCGGCCGGGTCGGCCATCTCCGCCAGACAGTCCGCGCACGTGGCGGTGTCCGGGGCCACCAGGACGGTGCGCGGCCCGCTTGTGCCGCTGGCCGAGATCGAGAAGCCGGTCTGGCCGACCGCGGCGATCGGCTCGACCCGGACCTGCTCGACCCGGGCCAGCGGCGGCGCCTGGCCGGTCAGCGCCTCCACCAAACGGTCCAGCGCCGCGGGCTCGCCCTCGGCCTCGATCAGCACTCCCAGTCCGTCGTTGCCGACGAACCCGCCGAGCCGCAGGCGACACGCCAGGCCGTACACGAACGGCCGAAAGCCCACACCCTGCACGACTCCCTGGACACGAACCCGAATGCGCGTCATTTCCTCTCCCGGTCCCCGCGTGCGGCAATCCTCATGGACTACAAATACCGACGAACTCCCCGAAATCTGCGTAAGTTGGACGGCGCGTCGGCCCGTGCCGCGATCAGCGCACGTACGGGCCGTTCCGACGAACGGGAGGCGATCATGCCGGCAGCCCAAGCGGCCCCCGCTGAGGAGACCGTGATTCATGTCCTGTGGCTCAACGCCGGGCTCAGTTGCGACGGTGACTCGGTCGCACTGACGGCCGCGAGCCAGCCCAGCATCGAGGAGATCGCGCTCGGCGCGCTGCCCGGCCTGCCGAAGGTGGCGGTGCACTGGCCGCTGATCGACTTCGAGTGCGGGCCCGCCGGCGGCGCGGACGACTTCCTGGAGTGGTTCCGCAAGGCCGACCGCGGCGAGCTGGAGCCGTTCGTGCTCGTCGTCGAGGGCTCGATCCCGAACGAGGCGATCAAGGACGAGGGCTACTGGGCCGCGTTCGGCACCGACCCGAAGACCGGGCAGCCGATCACCACCTCCGAGTGGGTCACCCGGCTGGCGCCGAAGGCCACCGTGGTCCTGGCGGTCGGCACCTGCGCCACCTACGGCGGCATCCACGCCATGTCCGGCAACCCCACCGGCGCCATGGGCGTCCCGGACTTCCTAGGCTGGGACTGGACTTCCAAGGCCGGCATCCCGATCGTGTGCGTCCCGGGCTGCCCGATCCAGCCGGACAACCTGTCCGAGACCATCACCTACCTGCTCTACCAGGCCAGCGGCCAGGCGCCGATGATCCCGCTGGACGACGCGCTGCGGCCGGCCTGGCTGTTCGGCGCGACCGTGCACGAGGGCTGCGACCGCGGCGGCTACTACGAGCAGGGCGAGTTCGCCGACTCCTACGGCCAGCCGACGTGCCTGGTCAAGCTCGGCTGCTGGGGCCCGGTGGTGAAGTGCAACGTGCCCAAGCGCGGCTGGATGGGCGGCATCGGCGGCTGCCCCAACGTCGGCGGCATCTGCATCGGCTGCACCATGCCCGGCTTCCCGGACAAGTTCATGCCGTTCATGGACGCCCCGCCCGGAGCGGTCGTGTCCACCACCGCCTCCAAGGCCTACGGCAGGGTGATCCGCAATCTGCGCACGATCACCACCAAGACCGTCGACGCCGAACCGCGCTGGCGCCGTCCCGGACCCAAGCTGACCACCGGTGCCAAGCGCACCTGGTGACCGCCGGCCGGTGACCGTCAGCCCCCGCATCCCCTTCCGATCCCCGATCCCGACTCCGATCCCGACTCCCGACCACTCGATGGGACACGCCTGATGACCGCCACGACCAGCAAGGGCAGGAAAGCCTCCGGCGACGGCCTCGTGGAGATGGCCTGGGACCCGATCACCCGGATCGTGGGCAGCCTCGGCATCTACACGAAGATCGACTTCAAGAACGCGACCGTGGCCGAGTGCCACAGCACGTCCTCGATCTTCCGCGGCTACAGCCTGTTCATGAAGGGCAAGGACCCGCGCGACGCGCACTTCATCACCAGCCGCATCTGCGGCATCTGCGGCGACAACCACGCCACCTGCTCCTGCTACGCGCAGAACATGGCCTACGGCGTGAAGCCGCCGCACCTCGGCGAGTGGATCGTGAACCTCGGCGAGGCCGCGGAATACATGTTCGACCACAACATCTTCCAGGAGAACCTGGTCGGCGTGGACTACTGCGAGCGGATGGTCAAGGAGACCAACCCCTCGGTGCTGGCCAAGGCCGAGAACACCCCGGCGCCCGGCGCCGAGGCGCACGGCTACAAGACCATCGCCGACATCATGCGGGCCCTGAACCCGTTCAGCGGCGAGTTCTACCGCGAGGCGCTGCAGGTCAGCCGCTCCACGCGGGAGATGTTCTGCCTGATGGAGGGGCGCCACGTCCACCCCTCCACGCTGTACGCCGGCGGCGTCGGCACGGTGGCGACCGTCCAGTTGATGACCGACTACCTGTCCCGGCTGATGCGCTACGTGGAGTTCATGAAGAAGGTCGTGCCGATGCACGACGACCTGTTCGACTTCTTCTACGAGGCGCTGCCGGGCTATGAGAACGTCGGCCTGCGCCGCACCCTGCTGGGCTGCTGGGGCTCCTTCCAGGACCCCGAGTACTGCAACTTCGCCTACGCGGACATGAGCGACTGGGGCCGCAAGATGTTCGTCACCCCCGGCGTCGTGGTCGACGGCAAGCTCGTCACCAACGACCTGGTGGACATCAACCTCGGCATCCGCATCCTGCTGGGCAGCTCCTACTACGAGGACTGGAACGACCAGGAGACCTTCGTCAGCCACGACCCCCTGGGCAACCCGGTGGACCGCCGGCACCCCTGGAACCAGCACACCAACCCGCGCCCGGGCAAGCGCGACCTGGAGGACAAGTACAGCTGGGTGATGTCCCCGCGCTGGTACGACGGCAAGGACTACCTGGCCCTGGACACCGGCGGCGGCCCGCTGGCGCGCCTGTGGTCCACCGCGCTGTCCGGGCTCGTGGACACCGGGTACGTCAAGGCCACCGGCCACAGCGTGCAGATCGAGCTGCCCAAGACGGCACTCAAGCCCGCGGTGACCTTCGAGTGGAAGATCCCGAAGTGGAGCAACACCCTGGAGCGCAACCGCGCCCGGACCTACTTCCAGGCCTACGCCGCGGCCTGCGCGCTGCACTTCGCGGAGAAGGCGCTGGCCGAGATCCGCGCCGGACGCACCCAGACCTGGGAGAAGTTCGAGGTGCCCAACGAGGCGATCAGCTGCGGCTTCACCGAGGCCGTGCGCGGGGTGCTCTCGCACCACATGGTGATCCGCGACGGCAAGATCGCGAACTACCACCCGTACCCGCCGACGCCGTGGAACGCCAGCCCGCGCGACTCCTACGGGACGCCCGGGCCGTACGAGGACGCGGTCCAGGACCAGCCGCTGTTCGAGGAGAACAAGGGCGACGCGTTCAAGGGCATCGACGTGATGCGCACGGTGCGCAGCTTCGACCCGTGCCTGCCGTGCGGGGTGCACATGTACCTCGGCGGCGGCAAGACCGTGCAGAAGCTGCACACGCCGACGATGGCGACGCCCGAGTGATGGAGAACGCCGCCGCCACCGCATCCGCGGATACGGATGCGGACCGGCTCGTCGAGGTCGGCGAGCGGATCGAGCGGGTCCTCGAACAGGGGGACCCCGCTCGGCCGGTCGCCCGGGACGAGGCGCGGGACCTGCTGCGCCTCGTCACCGACCTCTACGGCGCCGGCCTCGAACGCCTCCTGGCGATCGCCGACGAGACCGGCGCCCTGGACGACGCCCTGCTGTCCCGCCTGGCCGCCGACCCGCTCGTCGGCAGCCTGCTGCTGGTCCACGGACTGCACCCGGACAGCGTCGAACAGCGGGTGGCCCGCGCCCTGGACGAGCTCCGGCCGCAGCTGGAGCGGCACGAGGTCGGGGTCGAGGCCGACGCGAGCCAGGGCGGCACGGTGCTCCTGCGCGTCACCGGGGCCGGCGGCTGCGCCTCGACCTCCGAGGCGCTCGTCGGCAGCATCCGAGCGGCGGTCGAGGACGCCGCGCCGGACGCGGTGGTGAAGGTCGAGACGGCGCGCGCCGCCGCGGAGACCTTCATCTCCCTGGACTCGCTGATGCCCGGCCTTACGAAGAAGCCGGTGCGCGCATGAGCCAACCGACAGCCGCGCCGGTCCAGAACACCGACGCCCTGGCCGCCCTGCGCAGGATCCGCGCGACCAGACCAAAGGCGCACCCCGAGGTCCCGACGGTCATCGAGCGCTGCGAACTGTGTGCCGTCCCGGTCCCGCCCGAGCACCGCCACGTCGTCAACCTCGACAGCCGCGCCCTTATGTGCGCCTGCCGCCCCTGCTCGCTGCTGTTCGAGCACCAGGGAGCCGAGCTGTCCTATCGCACCGTCCCCGACCGCCACCTCGCGCTCCCGCCGCTGCCCCGGCAGCAGTGGGACAGCCTCGAAGTCCCGGTCGGCCTGGCCTTCATCTTCCGCAACTCCCGGCAGGAGCGCACCGTCGTCTGCTATCCGGGCCCGGCCGGCGCCACCGAGGCCGACCTGCCCACCGACGCCTCCGAGGCGTTCGTCGAGGCCGTCCCGGACGTCGAGGCCGTCCTGGTCCGGGCGCGCGAGGACGGGTTCGACCGCTTCGTCGTCCCCATCGACGCCTGCTACGCCCTGGTCGGCCATCTGCGCGTGCTGTGGCGCGGCTTCGACGGCGGCTCCGAGGCCCATGCCCGGGTTGCGGAGTTCTTCGCCGACATCGAGCGCAAGGCGGTGCGACCGGCGTGAGCGAGCTCGCCTTCACCGTGCTGGACATCAGCCCGGAGCCGTACGCGGCCGCGCCGAACCTGGCCGCCCGCCTGCGGATCACCGAGGCCACCGGCGAGCGCGTCCACGCGATCGCGCTGCGCTGCCAGGTTCAGATCGAACCGCGCCGCCGTTCCTACAACGGCGAGGAGAAGACTGATCTCGCTGACCTGTTCGGCGCGCCGGCGCGCTGGGGCGAGACGCTGCGCCCGGTGGTGTGGACCCAGGCCTCGACGATGGTGCCCGGCTTCACCGGCTCGGTGGACGTCGACCTGCCGCTGCCGTGCACCTACGACTTCGAGGTCGCCGCCGCCAAGTACCTGCAGGCCCTGGCCGGCGACGACGTCCCGCTGACCCTGCTGTTCAGCGGCACGGTGTTCACCCGGGGCCTGGCCGGCTTCGGCGTGGAGCAGATCCCCTGGCACCTGGAGGCCTCGTACCGCATGCCGATCCGCGTCTGGCGCGAGCTGATGGACGCCCACTTCCCGAACACCGGATGGATCCGGCTGGACCGCGAGACGCTGCGCCGCCTGGGCCGCTACCGATCCGAGCGCGCGCTCACCGACTGGGGCCAGGTCTTCGACGCGCTGCTGCCGGCCGAGGAGTTGGAGGCTTCGCGATGACGTACGCCGATGTCGACGTCGCCGAACCGCGCGAGGAGGCGCGTCTGGCCGCCGCCCGCCGCGTGGCCGACGCGATCCTGTTCGAGGGCTACATCCTGTACCCGTACCGTGCCACCTCGGCGAAGAACCAGATGCGCTGGCAGTTCGGGATGCTCGGGCCGGACGGCGCCGCGCGGGCCGGGGTCGGCGAGGAGTCCGGGATGCGCGCGACGCTCCTGGTCCAGCCCGAGACCGACGCCGATGTCGGCGTGGATCTGAATCTCCGCTTCCTGCACCCGCAGTTCCGATCCGTCGAGCGGACAACCGGCGCCGGCTTCGAGCCGGCCGAGTCGCTGACCATCGCCGGCACGCACTGGATCCCCTGGCACGAGGCGGTGGTCTGCGAAGTCCCGCTGACCGGCATCACCTCCGACACCGTCATCCCCATCGAGATCGCCGGCTGCCAGGAGACCGAGCCCCTGCACGACGACGGCCGCCTGGCCGGACGCCTGGTCCGTACCCGCGAGCGCCTGCGCGGCCGGGTCAGCGTGTCCTGGCGGCGGTTGGACGCCGTCGCCGGCCGGCCCCTGCTGGCCGTCGACGTCGAAGTCACCAACCTCGGCCGCTGGGACCGGTCCGGCGCGGCCGACACCGCTCGCACCGCGGCGCGCGACCTGGCCGCCCGCACCTCCTTCGCCGGGGCCCATGTCGTGGCGCGCGCCGAGGGCGGACGCTTCCTGTCCCTCACCGACCCGCCCTCCTGGGCCTCGCAGGCCGCCGCGACCGGCGACCAGCACCGCTGCTGGCCGGTCCTGCTCGGCGACGAGGGAGGCCCGGACGATCTGGTCCTGGTCTCGCCGATCATCCTGTCCGACCGCCCCGCGGTCGCCCCGGAGAGCGCCGGCGACTTCTTCGACGCCACCGAGATCGACGAGATGCTCGCGCTGCGCGTGCGCACCCTGACCGACGACGAGAAGGCCCAGGCCCGCGGCACCGATCCGCGCGCCGCCGAGATCGTCGACCGCTGCGACACCATGACCGACGCGGTGCTCGCCGGGCTGCACGGCGTCGTGCGGGACTCGGCGGGCGGGAGCTGGGCCGACAAGATCTCCGCCGACAAGATCTCCGCCCACAAGATCTTCGACCAGCCGGACACCCCGGACATCTTCGCGACCTCCGACACCCCCTGGTGGGACCCCGAGGCCGACGCCTCCGTGGCCCCGGAGACCGACACCGTCGTGGTCGCCGGCGTCGCCGTCGGCAAGGGCAGCAAGGTGCGCCTGCACCCGCTGCGGCGCGCCGACGCCCAGGACATGTTCCTGGCCGGGCAGAGCGCGACCGTGGCCGCCGTCCTGCACGACGTCGACGACGGCGTCCACGTGGCCGTCACCCTCGACGACGACCCGGCCAACGACCTGCACGCCTGGTACGGCCGCTACCACTACTTCGCCCCCGAGGAACTGGAGCCGCTGCGATGAGCTCCGCGAACCCGCGTGTTCCGCGCGTCCTGGTCGCCGGCATCGGCAACGTCTTCCTCGGCGACGACGGCTTCGGCTCCGAGGTGGCCCGGCGCCTGGCCGCCGAGCCGCTGCCGGAGAACGTGACCGTGACCGACTACGGCATCCGCGGCATGCACCTGGCGTTCGACCTGCTCGACGGCTACGACGTGCTCCTGCTCGTCGACGCGCTGCCGCACGGCGCCGCGCCCGGGGACGTCACCGTCCTGGAGGTCGGCGAGGAGGACCTCGGCTCCGGCGAGTTCGACGCGCACGGCATGAGCCCGGTCGCGGTCCTGGGCTCGCTGGGCTCCCTCGGCGGCCGGCTGCCGCCGCGGACCTTCGTCGTCGGCTGCGAGCCGGCGGACGTCGGCGAGGGCATCGGCCTGTCCCCGGCGGTCGCGGCGGCCGTCCAGACCGCGCTTTCGGCCATCCGGGTGCTTATCCCCGGCGACCCGGTAGACCTCACCAGCATCGCGAAAGGTGTGTGACATGAAGGTATTCGGTGTTCTCAGCGCGACCGCCCTGACCGTGCTCGGCGTGGCGGCCTCGGTGCTGGCCGTGCGCTCGCTGCCCGACCTGGCGCGTTACCTGAAGATCAGGAGCATGTGACAGATGCACGAGATCGGATACTGCGCCGGGGTCCTGGAGGCCGTGGAGCGCCGTGCCGCCGGCCGGCCCGTGGCCCGGATCGGGGTCCTGGTCGGGGCCCTGCACCGGATCTCGCCGGCCGCGTTCGAGCAGTCGTTCCAGCTGGTTGCCGACGGCGGCGTGGCGGCCGGCGCGAGCACCGAGGTGGCGATCGCCCCGGTGCGGGCCAGCTGCACCGCGTGCCCGGCCGCGTTCGAGAGCACGGAGGCGACGCCCGCGTGCCCGGACTGCCACAGCACGGAGGTGGCCACCGAGGGCGGCGACGAGCTGGTGCTGCAGTGGGTGCAGTACACCGGCGAGCAGGACGGCGCCGCCGCGCGCGAGCACGCCGCCCCGGTGTCGGTCGCCGTGCGAGAGGACCACTGAGCCGTGTGCCTGGCGATCCCCGGACAGGTCGCGGAGCTGGTCCCCGACACCGATGAGCAGCTGGCCGTGATCGACGTGGTCGGCGTCAAACGCAAGATCAACATCGGCCTGCTGGAGCGCGGCACGCTGGCGCCGGGGGACTGGGTGCTGATCCACGTCGGCTTCGCCATGTCCAAGGTCGACGAGAAGGAGGCGGCCGAGGCGCTGGCGGTGCTGGAGATGATGGGCCAGGCCTTCGACGAGGAGCTGCAGGCCGTCGCCGAATCGGATCCGGTGTGAACGGCGGGCCCGACGCCGCGCCGCCGGGGTTCGGGGCCTGCTCCGGCGACGCCGACGGCGAGTGCCTGACGTGCGGCGACATCGCCGTCCCGCTGACCGTGGTCGCGCTCGCCGGCGACGGCGCCGACGCGCGCTGCCGCGACGCCGCCGGGCGGACCGAGACCGTCGCCGTGGAGCTGGTCGGGCCGGTCGCCGTGGGGGACCGGCTCCTGGTGCACGCCGGCGTCGCGATCGAGACGCTGCCGCCCGCCACGGAAGCCTAGGAAACAGGAGCCTGCGATGCGCTTTGTCGACGAATACCGCGACCCGGAGCTGGCCCGCGTGCTGTCGGCGCAGATCGCCGCGCTGGCCGAGCCCGGGCGGCACTACAAGTTCATGGAGGTCTGCGGCGGCCACACGCACGCGATCTACCGCTACGGCGTGCACGACCTGCTGCCGGAGAACATCGAACTCGTGCACGGCCCGGGCTGCCCGGTGTGCGTGATCCCGATGGGCCGCGTCGACGACGGCATCGCCCTGGCCGAGCAGCCCGGCGTGATCCTGACCTGCTTCGGCGACATGATGCGGGTGCCCGGCGGGCGCGGCTCGTTCCTGGAGGCCAACGCCCGCGGCACCGACATCCGCATGGTGTACTCGCCGCTGGACGCGCTGCGCATCGCCCGGGAGAACCCGGACCGGCAGGTCGTCTTCTACGCCATCGGCTTCGAGACCACCGCGCCCTCGACCGCGCTGACCGTCCTGCGCGCCGAGCAGGAGGGCATCGAGAACTTCTCGGTGATGTGCAGCCACGTCACGATCATCCCGGCGATCAAGGCCATCCTGGACTCCCCGGACCTGCGCCTGGATGCCTTCATCGGGCCCGGCCACGTCTCCACGGTCATCGGCTGCCGGCCGTACGAGTTCATCGCGCGCGAGCACGGCAAGCCGGTGGTCTGCGCGGGCTTCGAGCCGCTGGACGTGCTGCAGTCCGTCCACATGATCATGAAGCAGCTCGCCGAGGGCCGCAGCGAGGTGGAGAACCAGTACGGCCGCGTGGTCCGCTGGGACGGTAACGAGCTGGCACTGAAGTCGCTGAGCAGGGTCTTCGAACTGCGGCCGTTCTTCGAATGGCGCGGCCTGGGATCCATCCCGCAGTCGGCGCTGCGCTTCACCGAGGCCTACGCACGCTTCGATGCCGAACAACGCTACGCCCTGCCCGGGGTCCGCGTCGCCGACCCGAAGGCGTGCCAGTGTGGCGAGGTGCTCAAGGGGGTGCTGAAGCCGTGGGAGTGCAAGGTGTTCGGCACCGCCTGCACCCCCGAGACGCCGATCGGCACCTGCATGGTCTCCTCCGAAGGGGCCTGCGCCGCCTACTACAACTTCGGCCAGTACTCGCGGCAGCGCCTCGACCTGCAAGTGCTCTGAAGCGTTCTGAGAAGGAGAACCAGATGCCGAAGGTCCTCACCGAGGAAGAAGTCGGCGCCCGCATCGAGGAGATGCGCCGCCGCCCCCAGCGCTTCCGCGACGACCGCATCACCATGGCCCACGGCGCCGGCGGCAAGGCGAGCCGCGCTCTGGTCGAGGGCCTGGTGGTGCCGCTGCTGGGCGAGCAGGCCCCGACGGCCCTGGGCGACGCGGCCGAGCTGAAGGCGGACGGCACCGCGTTGGCGTTCACCACCGACTCCTTCGTGGTCCGCCCCCTGACCTTCCCCGGCGGCACCATCGGCGAGCTGGCCGTCAACGGCACCGTCAACGACCTCGCGGTCAGCGGCGCACGCCCCCTGGCCCTGTCCCTGGCGATGATCCTGGAGGAGGGCCTGCCGGCCGCCGTCCTGGAGGAGCAGGTGCGGGCCATCGCCGACGCCGCCGCGGCGGCCGGCGTCGCGGTCGCCACCGGCGACACCAAGGTCGTCGAGCGCGGCAAATGCGACGGCATGTACCTGACCACGGCGGGCATCGGCATCCAACGCCCCGACGCGACCCTGGGCCCCGACCGCGTCCGCCCCGGCGACAAGGTCCTGGTCTCCGGCGCCATCGGCGACCACGGCGTGGCCATCATGCTGGCCCGCGGCGGCCTGGACCTGGAAGCCCAGGTCCGCAGCGACACCCGCAGCCTGTGGCCGGTGGCCGCCGCCCTGCTCGACGCCTGCGGCCCGGCCGCGCACTGCCTGCGCGACGCCACCCGCGGCGGCGTGGCCACCGTCCTCAACGAGATCGCCACCGCCTCCGAGGTCGGCGTCCTGATCGCCGAGGACCGCCTCCCGATCCGCCCCGAGGTCACCGGAGCCTGCGAGATCCTCGGCATCGACCCCCTCTACGTGGCCAACGAAGGCAAACTCGTCGCCTTCGTAGCCCCCGAAGCCGCCGACGCCGCCCTGGAGGCCATGCGCCGCACCGAAGCCGGCGCCGACGCCGCCCTGATCGGCGAGGTGCGCGCCGAGCCCCCGGGGCGGGTGCTCGGGCGGACGGGGTTCGGCGGCCATCGGATTATCGATGTGCTGGTGGGGGATCCTTTGCCGCGGATCTGCTGAGGCGGTGGGGTGGGGTGGAGGTGATGGGGGTCCTGGTTTGCGCTGGTGGTGCGGTTCGCTGTCGGCTGCTGATTGGCTGTGGGTTTTAGAAGCTTTTTACGGCTTCGCGCAGGGTGTTGATGGTTCGGGGTTTGGTGGTGGCGGGCTGGTGTGTCGGGCGCCGGCTGCGGTGTTCACGGTCCCGGGGCTGGGTCAGGATCCTTCGGTTCCGGCTGGGTAGACGGCAGGTCTAGAGCAGACAAGAGCAAGAGCATGGTGAAGGGCCGGTGCCTCCGGCGGGCCTCGGCTTCCCTCGGGGAACTGGCGCGGCTTCCGCGGGTGGCCGGGTCGGGGCTTGGCGGCGGCGGTTTGTGGGGTGGTGGCGGTTTGTTCCCCTCGGTCGCGTCGTCAGCCCCAAGGGGTACAGCGCCGAACCCCGGGAGTAAAGTCCGCGCGCTGCGGTGTGCGTGTTGAGCTGCGGTTTCGTACAGCGCGAACTTGACTCCCGAGAACCGGCACTGTAGGACAAGCCCTGCCGACGCGACCGAGGGGAACAAACCGAAAACCAGGCAGGGGTTTGACGGGATCGGGGCGACGAGAGTGCGAGTTGGCGGGATCGGCTGCCTGCGGGGATGCCTTTCGCACTTGCAGCTGAGAGCCCCCGGCATGCTCTGGTCTGATCTTCATGGATGTGAAGAACCGGCCATCAGCAGGCCGGTTCTTCACATCCATGGGCTCAGATGCCCACTGCGGCAGCTGTGATCTGGGGCTTCACCGCTGAAGATTACTTACACCACGCCAGTGGACATAACCGGCGCCGGCAGCAGGCGCACCACATCGGGTGTCGGCGAGGTGAAGATGCATCGGCCCCTGATTCGGCGGCCCAACCACTCTCAACTGCTGCCAGGCCAGGCCGCCGCCGCGCCGACCGGTCCGCCCTCCAAGCTCAGGCCCGGCTTCTCTCTCGGCCGCAACCACCCCACAAACCGCCGCCGCCAAGCCCCGACCCGGCCACCCGCGGAAGCCGCGCCAGTTCCCCGAGGGAAGCCGAGGCCCGCCGGAGGCACCGGCCCTTCACCATGCTCTTGCTCTTGTCTGCTCTAGACCTGCCGTCTACCCAGCCGGAACCGAAGGATCCTGACCCAGCCCCGGGACCGTGAACACCGTAACCGGCGCCCGGCCCACCAGCCTGCCACCACCGAACCCCGAACCATCAACACCCTGCGCGAAGCCGTAAAAAGGCTTCTAAAAACCACAAACGAACCGCCACCCTAAAAGGCGGGCCCCAGCTCCTCCACCCGATACCCGTCCGGATAGCTCGGCGCCGTGCCCAGCGTGAGATACGGCTCGGTGCGTGGCGCCTTCCACGCCTCGGCCGTGGCGCGCACCCGAAGCAGCCCACCGACCAGCACCCGCACCGGCAGCGCCGGTTTCGGCGCGCCGACGGCCGTCCGCAGCGTCGGCGGCAGCAGTGTGTCGGCGACCGGGCCGGCCAGGCCCTTGAGCCGGTCGGGCAGGCGGCCGGCGAACAGGCCGCGGGTGGCGGTCATCAGTGCCTCGGCGGCGGCGGTGTACGCGAAGTGTTCGGCCTCGTAGGTGTCCGGGGATGTCGGTGACGTGCATCAGCTCGCCGAGCCGCCGGTGGAACTCCACGGTCGCGGTGCGCTCGTGGCAGCACAGCGGACGCCAGCCGGTGCGCGCGATCCAGCGCGTCGGCACGACCACGAACGTCGCCAGCACGTACCGGTAGTCCTCGTCGGCGATCGCGAAACGGCGGTGGATCTGGTTGAGGCGCTTGACCGCCGCCCGGCCCCGTTCGGACTCCAGGCCGTTGGTGATCAGCTCGTACATCAGCAGCCCGGTGTCGTCGGCGCGCTTGCGCGTCCGCTCGGTCATCTCCCCGGTCGAGTACAGCAGCTCGGCGATCGCCGGGATGCCGAACGTCGAGTAGAACGCCAGGTTCAGGCCGAGCATGGTCTCCCAGCCGAATTCGTACTGCGCGACCGTGCGATAGATCTCTTCGTGGTCTGCGACCGGATCCAGGGTGCGGATGTGCTTCAGGCGGGCCAGTTCGCGGTTGCGCATGGGCTCGGATCGTACTGGCCCGCGGCACCCTAGGCTGTGCGTCATGACCGAACGCCGGACCGAACTCCACACCGAGCGGCTGATCGTGCGCCGCTGGAAGGATTCCGACCTTGAACCCTGGGCCGCGATGAACGCCGACCCCCAAGTCCGCGAGCACCTCGGGGAGGTGATGACCCGCGAGCAGAGCGATGCCTCGGTGGCCCGTTTCCTGGAGGAGTACGACGCGCGCGGCTACGGCTGGCTGGCCGTCGAGGTCCGCGAGACCGGCGCCTTCATCGGCTTCGCGGGCCTGGACGAGGTCGACGAGGAGATGCCCTTCACCGGTGTGGAGATCGGCTGGCGCCTGGCCCGCGACGCGTGGGGGCACGGCTACGCCACCGAGGCGGCGCGCGCCGTCCTCGCCTTCGCCTTCGACACCCTCGGCCTGCCCGAGGTCCTGGCGCTCACGACGGCCGCCAACACCCGCTCCCAGTCGGTGATGAAGCGCCTGGGCATGACTTACGACCCGGCCGACGACTTCGAGGACCCGACCGTCCCGGAGGGGCCGCTGCGTGCCGGTGTCGTGTACCGGATCAAGGCCGGCGCCACCGCGTAGTCGTGGCACTCAGCGGATGCGCCCCGAGGGCGACAACACGATCGAGTTCCGCAAGCAGAAGTCCGAGGCGCTGCAGCAGACCACCACGCCGTCGTTGGAGGCGGTGGTCGACGCCGTGAACGCCTGGGCACGCGGCGAGGTCGCATGGCGCGGGGGCTTCGCCTGGCAGGAGGTCGCCGAGGTTCCTCCCGGCGCCGAAGCAACCTGAACCAGGCCTTAGGCATCTCCTTTACATGCCACCCAACGACGCCGACGACACGAAGCCGACAAGTCGGACATGCAAGGCTCCGACTGCCGCCTTCACCGCACAGGCGCCGATGCTGGCGGATGAGCCGGATGAGCCGGATGAGCCGGACGAGCCGGATGAGCCGGACGAGCCGGATGAGCCGGATGAGCCGGACGAGTCGGCCGCCCCGTGAAAAACCCCCTCGACTGGTCCCTCCTCAGCGGCCCCATCCCCGTCCTCCTCCTGCTCGCCACCGTCGCCGCCTTCGCCTTCCTCCTCGCCGACCGCAGCCGCGCCTGGTGGACCTGGCGCGCCCCGACCGCCCTGGCCGTCGGCGCCGTGCTCACCGCCGTGCTCGGCGTCGTCGTCGACCGGTGGTGGCGGCCGTTCCCGGAGGGCCTGCCCACCGAGGTCCTTCTGTGGCTGGGAGTGGCGATCCTCGGCCTGGCCGTCGCGGCCCTGCGCGTGCCGTCCCTGTCCTGGCGGCGGCGCGCCGTGGCGCTGGTCTGCGCGGTGGTCGTGGGCCTGACCGGGCTGAACCAGGTCAACCGCTACTTCCAGAGTTACCTGACCACCCGGGCGCTGCTCGGGCCCTGGCTCGACGCCGGCACTTCGTTCCACGCCGCCGCCGGGCGGCCGGCCGCCGAGGTCGTCGCCGCGCCGCCGGGCCGGATGCTCGCCGAGGTGTGGACGCCGCCGGCGCGGCTGCCCGCCTCCGGCACCGTGTCCGAGGTCACCATCCCCGGCAGGGTCTCGCACTTCAACGCCCGCAAGGCCTGGGTCTACCTGCCGCCGGCCTACCAGGCCACGCCGCGGCCGCAGCTGCCCGTGCTGGTCCTGCTCGCCGGGCAGCCGGGCTCGCCCCGGGACTGGATCGACGCCGGCGGGGTGCACAAGATCCTCGACGCGTACGCCGCCGCGCACCACGGCTTGGCGCCGGTCACGATCATGCCGGACGCGACCGGGTCCACCATCGGCAACACGCTCTGCATGGACTCCAAGCTCGGCAACGCCGAGACCTACCTGACCACCGACCTCGAAGCCTGGGTCACCGCCAACCTCCAGGTCACCCCGCCCCAGCGCGGCTGGACCATCGGCGGCTTCTCCTTCGGCGGCACCTGCGCCGTCCAGCTGGCCGTGCGCGCCCCGCAGCTCTACCGCACCTTCCTGGACCTGTCCGGGCAGCGCGAACCGACCCTCGGCAACCACAAGGACACCGTGAAGAAGGCCTTCAACGGCGACGAGGGCGCCTTCGCCCGCGCCAACCCCGTCGCCATCCTCACCAAGCAGCGGTTCCCCGAGCTCGCCGGCCGCATCGTCGGCGGGACCACGGACAAGGAGTTCACACCCCAGCTCACCATCGTCTACTGGGCCTGCCGCCACGCCGGCGTCGACGTCCGGATGAACGAGGTCCCCGGGGGCCACAGCTGGCAGGTCTGGCGCACCGGCTTCACCCAGCAGCTGCCCTGGATCGCCGAGCGCAACGGTCTGGCCCGCCAATGAGCGCCGAATACGCCCAGCCCGGCCGGCCGGGCCTGCCGGGCCTGCTCGGCGCCGTGCCGCTGCGCGTCGGCCGGGTCGCCGGCCGCGCCCCGCTCACCGCGGCGCTCGCCGCGCTGCTCGTCGTGGTCGCGCTGGTCGCGGGCAGTGCCGGCGGCGACGCCGACGACGCCCTGGACGGCCGGATCGGCACCGGCACCTCGGCCCTGGCCGCCGGCAAGTGGTGGACGCCCCTGACCTACGGCCTGTGGAGCGTCGGCCCCACCGCCCTGATCGCCACGCTCCTGCTCGCGATCGCCGTCCTGGCCCCGGCCGAGCGCCGCCTGGGCGCCCCGGCGACCCTCGGCCTGTTCGTGCTCTGCCAAGCCGGCGGCGCGCTGCTCGGCGCCGCCGTGATCGAGCTCGGCGCCGGCACCGGCGACGTGTGGCTGGCCTCGGACCGCGGCGACGCGGCCACCGGCGCCAGCGTCGGCGTCGTCGGCGTGGGCCTGGCGCTCAGCGCGCGCCTGTCGCCGCTGTGGCGCCGCAGGCTCCGGCTCCTGTTCGGCTTCGGCGTCCTGCTGTTCATGCTCTACGACGGCACCGCCCAGGACGTCCTGCGCTTCTGCGGCGCGACCGTCGGCTTCGCCACCGGCGTGCTCCTGTGGGGCCGCAAGCGCCCGCGCCGGGAGCGTGTCGTGTCCCACGCCGAGAGCCGCGTCCTGGTCGCGATCGCCGTCGGCACCTCGGCCCTGGGACCGCTGATCGCGTTCCTGACCAGGGCGCCATACGGTCCGCTGTCGCTGTATTCGGACCTGTTCGTGGGAAGCGGTCCCGGCGTCGAGGACCTGCGCAGCAGCTGCAGCGGCGTGGCCGACATGTCCGGCGACTGCCTTCAGGTGCGCTCGGAGTACCTGCTCGCCGGCAGTCCCGCGGTGTTGATGCTCTTCGTGCCGGCGATCCTGCTGCTGATAGTCGCCGAAGGGCTGCGCCGGGGACGCCGCCCGGCCTTCCTGTCCGCCGTCCTGATCGAGGCCGGAGCCGCGCTGGTCACCTGGCGGTACGCGGTGCAGGTGCTGTCGTCCCTGGACCCCTCGGACCCGGGCTACGCCGACGCCCACAGGTTCGTCATCCAGTACTCGATCGCCCTGGTGGCCATACCGTTGCTGGTCATCGCGCTGCTCCTGGCCAAGCGGCGCCACTTCGAGCTGCGCGTTCCGCGCAGAACGGTGCTGAAGGTGTCGGCGGCCGTGGCGGCAGCCTTCGTCGCCCTCGGCGCGGCCTACGTTCAGTTCGGCTACGCCGTGCGCGACGAGTTCACGCCGGTCCCCGGCATCGGCGGTCTGGCCGCCGACTTCGTCAAACGGCTGGTCCCGCCGGTCTACCTCGGCATCCTGGACGCGCCGTCAGCCCACTTCCTTCCCCAGGGCGGCGCCGCGAGGATGCTGTACGTCTGGGCCGGTCCGGTGTTCTGGGCCGTGACGCTCAGCGGCCTGCTCCTGGCCTTCTGGCGGTCCCCGACGCGCCACCCCACGGCCTCGGAAGCCGAGGCGCGCGCACTGCTGACGACGTACGGCGGATCGACCCTCTCCTACATGACGACCTGGCCCGGCCACGAGTACTGGATCACGCAGGACGGCCGGGCCGCCGTCGCCTACCGGGTGATCGGCAAAGTCGCGCTCACCACCGGCGACCCCTTCGGCGACCCGCAGGCCCGCGACGCCGTGCCGGGGGAGTTCGCAGAGTATTGCGACCAGCAGGGGTGGACGCCGTGCTTCTACAGCGTCACGTCCGAGACCCTGGACGCCGCCGCCCGGCTGGGATGGAGCGGCATCCAGGTGGCCGAGGACACCGTGCTCGCCCTGCCCGGTCTGGCCTTCACCGGCAAGAAGTGGCAGGACGTCCGGACCGCCCTGAACAAGGCGGGCAAGGAGGGGATCACGGCCTCGTGGGTCTCCTTCCCGGACGCGCCGCAGGCCCTGCGCAAGCAGGTGCGCGACCTGTCCCAGGAGTGGGTCGCCGGCAAGGGGCTGCCGGAGATGGGGTTCACCCTCGGCGGCCTGGACGAATTGGACGATCCGCACGTGCGCTGCCTGGTCGCCGTCGACGGCGAAGGCCGGCTGCACGGCGTCACGAGCTGGCTGCCGTGCTACCACGACGGCGAACCGGTCGGCTGGACGCTGGACTTCATGCGGCGCAGCTCGGAGGGCTTCCGGGGGGTGATGGAGTTCCTGATCGCCACGGCGGCCCTGCGGTTCCAGGACGAGGGCGCGGAGTTCGTGAGCCTGTCCGGCGCCCCGCTGGCCCGCACCGGAGGCGGCCCACAACCCGACGGCCTGCAACGGCTGCTGGACGGAGTCGGGCGGGTCCTGGAGCCGGTGTACGGGTTCCGCTCCCTGCTGGCGTTCAAAGCGAAGTTCCAGCCGCAGTACCGGCCGCTGTACATCGCCTATCCCGACCCGGTCGCGCTGCCCGCGATCACGAACGCGATAGGGCGGGCCTACCTGCCGCGCACGACGCCGGGCCAGATGCTGCGGCTGAGCAGGCGCCTGCTGGGCTGAGGGCGCGGGCGGGCGTGCCAGGTGCCCGGACTGGCCGGACGCCGGTTCGCCCGAGGCGCAGAAGGGCCAAGGCGGGATCGTCGGCGTTCAGGACGGCGTGCTGAGCGACCCGTTCGCCGGCGGAACCTTCTGCGACGCCGCCGCCAAGACCGCCGGGAAGTGCGGCGAATAGCGATGCCCCCGGCAGACTGAGCTGCCAGGGGCTTCCTGAGCTGCCAGGGGCTTCGCCTCGCCGCCGGTACGGAGCGGCCGTACTCGGATGTGCGGCGGCCGCCGCCTGGCGTTCAGCAGCCGCCGCCCCACCTCACCCGCGCCGCCGCCGCATCTCGATCCGCGACCGCGTGAACCCGGCGGCCCCGACCGCCGCCAGCACCGGCAGCGCCACGACCACCGCGCCGAGGTACAGCCAGGGCGGCGCGAACTGCGTCTGCTGCGCGTTCAGCGTGTTGTTCGGATTCGCCGCGATCTGCTGGGCGCCGGCCTCGATGATCCCGATCGCCGGCAGCAGCCCGAACGCCACGCCCAGCACCGCCCCCAGCCCCGCGGTGACCGCGGCCTGCGAGCCGGCCAGCAGCCGCCGGACCCGGGGGCGCGCGCCGATCGCGGCCAGCGTCTCCAGGTCGGCCTGGGCGTCGGTGATGGCCAGACCGGTGGCCACCGCCGCCGCGCCAAGCATCACCACCCCGGCCACCGCCGCGAGGGCGAGCAGGCCCACCCACGTCTGGCTCTGGTAGCCGCGCTCGACGTAGAACCGCTGCTGGATTCCCGCCGCCCCGACGAGGTTGTCGGCGTGTTGCTCCTCCTGAGAGGTCGGCATGCGCGTGGTGTCGAACAGCAGGGCCATCGGCGTGAACGTGACCCCGAGCTTGCTCAACGTGCCCGGCGCCACCACGACCGACACGTCCCAGCGCGGGCTGTCCACGAACGCCGCGGGCAGCGTGGTTTTCGCGGTGGGCCCGGGGCACGTCTGCTGCTGTTGGCAGCTCGCGTTGACGGCGATCTCGACGGTCGGCTTCGGCCCGCTGTCGGCCAGGTCGTACTTGTCGAAGACGACCGCGCCGCCCGCCGCCAGCGTCGCCTCGGCAGCCGGATCCGTACGGTCCAGCAGTACTCGCAGCAGCTCGGGGCCGCCTGACACCACCCGTGCGGCACCTGTATCGAACTGCTCCGACCCGCCGTGCGAGCTACAGCGCGGATCCTTGGCTATCGCCGCACCGTTCAGATTCTCCGGGCACATGTTCTCCGGTGTGCGGACCACGTCCGGTGTCGCGGGCTGCGTCTGGCCGTCCCCGTAGCCGACGCCCTGCAGGATCGCGGCCTGCCTGGTCGGCAGCACCGTGCTGATCTGCCCGAGCAGACGGTCGGCCGCCGCCGGGGTGACGCTGGTCGCGCCGCCGTCGAGCGAGGCCACGGCCTGCCCCGCGCGCAGCTGGCTGGTGTAGTAGTGCCGCTGCTGCGCGTCGTCGGAGTTGATGACCATGGCCACCGTCGTGGCCCCGGCCACGGCGGCCATGATCGCGGCCACCGCCGGTGCGGTGCGGCCGCGGTTGCGGGCGCCGTCGCGCAGCGCCAGCCGGCCGGTCAGCGGGAGCAGCCGGGCCAGTCTGCCCGACCACGCCACCAGCACCGGCGTGCAGGCCACCAGGCCCAGCTCGGCCAGGAACACCCCGGCCGCGACGATGACCGCGTTGCCGTGGTGCCACGCCCCGAACAGGATTAGGGCCGTGCCCAGCAGCGCGCCGACCAGCCCGATCAGCGGCAGCTTCCACGGTGGGGCCGACTGTCCGCGCCGTCCGGTCAGCGCGACCAGGACGTCCTGGCGCGCGGTCGCGATGGCCGGGGCCACCGCCGCCGCCAGCCCGGTGAGGACGCCGACCGCCGCCGCGGCCAGCAGCTCCAGCGGCTTGAGCCGGAACCCGCCCAGCGCCTGCTGCGAGTAGTGCCCGAACCACGGCAGGACCGCCGCCGCGCCCGCGATGCCGGCCACCGTGCCGATCACGCCGCCGGCCGCGCCGAGGACCACGCCGTCGGCGAGCACGATCCGGCGCAGCCGCCGGCTGTCCGCGCCGGCCGCGCCGAGCAGGCCGAAGTCCCGGCGTCTGCGGCGCGCGCTCACGGCGAACGCCGGCCCGGCCAGCAGCACCACTTCCAGCAACACGATGGACAACGCGATCACGAGCACGGCCAGCGTCGACTTGTCACTGCCGCCGCTGAATCCGCCGTCGGGAAAGGCCGTGTAGTACGGGACCTGCGACCGGGGCGGCGGATCGGCCAGAAGCAGTTTGGAGGTCACGAGGAAGCCCTGCGCGTTCAGACGCTTTGTCAGATCCCAGCCGACGCCGCCGGACACCGCGATGGGGAAGGCCGTCTGGCCGGAGGACTTCTGCGAGGCCAGCACCCCGGGCTGGGCGAAAACGATGGTGTCGTAGGGATTCTGCCTGCTGTTGTATATCCCGGTCACGCGCATGGGCTTCGGCTGCGGGATCGTGCCGCTGTCGGACTCGGAGGGACGGACGGCGACGGTGTCGCCGACCCCCTTGTGCAGCTGCCCGGCCAGCGCGCTGCTCAGCGCGATCTCGTCGGCGGAGGCCGGCGCGGCGCCGGCGACCCGGTCGACGGTGCCGGCCAGCTTCGGATCAGCGAGGTCGGCGTCCTCCAGCTGCCCCCACGCCCGGCCCGAGTCGTTGACGATCTGCACCTGCGATCCGTACAGCGACTCCGGCCGGCCGACGTGCGACCCGGCGGGCAGTAGCGCGGCCAGATCGGCCACGCTCGCCGGCCCCGTGCGCAGCGGCGGCGGGGTGTTCCCGGACGCGTCCTGTACCGGTCCGGACCTGTTCGAATCAGGGGTCTGGTACGTTGCGATGCCGACGTCGGTGACGAGGGCGTCGTAGCTGCCCATCTGCCAGACGGCCTTTTGTTCGGCCGTGATCTGCGAGCTGTGCCACAGTGTGTCGGCTGCTGAGGCGCCGGCGACCGGTAGTGCGAGCATCGCCACCACCAGGGCTGAGCGTTTCTTGTTTCGCCACGCCTCCCGGCGGGCCACCCGCAGTGCCAGTCCCCAGCTGCTCATGCCTGGGCCTCGCCGCCGACCAGCAGGTCCTCAGGACGCTGCGATGGTGCGGATTCGTCGACGATGAGGCCGTCGCGGATGAACACGATGCGGTCGGCCCAGGCGGCGTGTCGGGCCTCGTGGGTGACCAGGACGCCGGCGGCGCCTTCGTCGCAGCGTTTGCGCAGTAGGCGCAGCACCGCCTCGCCGGTCTCGGTGTCCAACGCGCCGGTGGGTTCATCGGTGAGGATCAGGCGCCGCTGTCCGATCAGCGCCCTGGCGATGGCCACCCGCTGCTGTTGGCCACCGGACATCTCGTCGGGGAACCGGTCCGCCTCGGCCTGTAGCCCCACTTCCCCCAGTGCGGTAAGGGCTTCCTGTCGTGCTTTGCGGGCTGGGATGCCGTCCAGTTCCCGGGGCAGGGCCACGTTTTCGGCGGCGGTCAGCGCTGGAATCAGGTTGTAGTCCTGGAAGACGTAGCCGACCGAGCGCCGCCGGATCGCGGCGAGCTGTGCCTTGGACTGGGAGGCCAGCGGTGTCTGCTCGACCAGTATGTCGCCGCTGGAGGGGGTGTCCAGGCCGCCGGCCAGTGACAGCAGTGTGGACTTGCCTGAGCCGGACGGGCCCATCACCGCCACCAGTTCCCCGGCCTGCACGGTCAGGTCCACACCGCGTAGCGCGTGTACCTCGGCGGGGCCTTTGCCGTGGGTCCGGGTGACCTTGCGTAGTTCCAGAATCGCTGTGCTGCTCATGTGGTTTTCCCCTCCTTGGTGGCATTAGCCGGTGCGCTGTCGCCGCGCCCGGCCCCGGTGCCGGTCTGATCTGCGGGCCCGGTGGCCCGGCCCTGCTGTGCGTGTCGCAGCACCCGGGCCTGGACGTGGTCCAGCCACCGGATCTCGGCTTCGCACTGGAAGATCATCGATTCCAGCACCAGCGCGGCGGCCAGTTCCCCGGCATCCAGCCGCGCCTTGACCCGCGTGTAGTCCTGCAACGCCGCCAGCGCGTGCTTGCGCTGACCGTGCACGATCGCGGCCACGTCGACCCCGGCCACCGTGACCGCCAGCGCCAGCTTCACCGCCAGCTCGTCCCGGGGCCGCTCGGCCCGCGTCACCGGCCGTGCGAACCAGGCGAACAGCTCGGCCCGGCCGGCCACGGTGATGCGGTAGAAGACGTGGTTCGCGGCGTCCTGCCCGGCAGGCTCGACCAGACCGTCGCGCTCCAGACGGTTCAAGGTCGTGTACACCTGCCCGATGTTCAACGGCCAGGTCGCCCCGGTGCGCTCCTCGAACTCGGCACGCAGCTGGTATCCGTAGCGGTCGCCGCCGGCCAGGACGGCCAGCAGGGAGTGTTTGACGGACACGACATCACGTCCGTACATACTCGGTATGGTTGCGGGTCACGGCTATATAGATACCCGGTATGCATGGGGAGGGCAAGTGGGCCGATGAGGGTCCGGCGACAGCCCGGCTAACCCCGCGCCCCCTGCTTCCCCTTGGCCTTGAGCATCAGCAGGTCCGCCTCCCGGAACGCCTCCGCCAGCCCCTGCCCCGCCAGCGCCGTCAGCCCCATCGTCAGCGACACCGGCGTGCCGGGCGCCAGATCGGCCCAGTCGTGGGCCGCGACCGCCGCGGTCAGCCGCGCGACCACCTCGGCCGACTCGGCCAGCGCCGTGCCCGGAAGCACGATCACGAACTCGTCGCCGCCGTAGCGCGCCAAGAAGTCTCCGGCGCGCAGCGTGCGCGACAGCACCGCCGCCACCTGTTGCAGCACCTCGTCGCCGACCAGGTGGCCGTGGACCGTGTTCACCTCTTTGAACCCGTCCAGGTCGGCGACGCCCAGCACTCCGGACCCGCCGCGCGCGGTCAGATCCGCGACGTAGCGTTCCAGATGCCGCCGGTTCGGCAGGCTGGTCAGGGGATCGGTCTGCGCCTCGTCGGCGTAGCGGCTGACGTTGCGGCGCAGTTCGTCGAAGTCCAGACGCGCGGTGATGCCGTCGACGAACAGGTCGTAGACCTGGTCGCTGGCGCGCGCCAACAGGTAGGTCACCTCCCGGTCGGCGGCGTGCGCGGCCGCGTGGTCGCCGCAGGCTATGTACGCCAGGGCCTTCAGCCGCGGCACCTCGGCGCGGCCCAGGCGGGTCTGCGCCGTCCGGGCGTCGCCGAGCAGATCGAGCGCGTGCTGTGGCCGGCCCTCCACGATGTGCAGCGCGGCGTCGCCGAGCCGGGACAGCTCGACGCTTTCCGGGAACTCCTGATGACGCAGGCGCAGCAAACGCCGTGGGTCTCCTTCGTAGCTCCCGCCCAGGACCGCGTACCGCGCCATCGCGTACCCCAGATAGGGGACCTCGATCGCGATCAGGTCCGAGGCGTTCAGCCGGTCGACCAGGTCGCCGAGCACCGCCTTGGCGGCACCGGTCTCGCCGCGCTGGTCCAGGAACACCGCCTGCCGGACGCGGATCTCCGGGTGCGCCGTGAGCCGGCGGTCCTCGGCGGTGCCGAACCGGGCTATGTCCTCGGCATGCCGCTGCGCCGCGACCGCGTGCCGGTGGAAGCCGATCAGCGAATAGGTGACGGCCATCGAGATCCAGGGCCGGACCGCGCGCCGGTCGGCGGTCGTGGCCTCCAGGGCCTGCGCGCCGCGCACCAGGTCGGTGATGCAGCGTTCCAGGGAGCCCCGGCGATAGGAGAAGAACGCCGCGACCGCGTGGAATTCCCCGACGTCGGCCGGCCGGGCGCCGTGCTCCTGGATCAGCGCCCAGGCCGCGTCGATGATCGGTGGGCAGTCCCGGAGCCGGTCCATGTTGAGCAGCGCCGACAGCTTGGCCAGCAGGACGCCCAGCACGTCCTGCGGAGCGGTGAGTCCGGCGAGCAGCCGGTCGGCCGTCTCCACGGCCTCGATCTGCCGGTTGGCCCAGTTCAGGCGGGCCACGGCCAGCCGGGGCTCGTCCTCCCCCGAAGAAAGGTCGCCCGAGGACAGGTCGCTCGAGGACAGGTCGTCCGAAGGCAGTTCGTCAGCGGGCAGGTCGTCAGCTCTCATCGCCCCCGCCCCCCGACGATGATCAGGACCTGCACCTTCCCATCATCAAGGAGGGACCGCTGCGGCGCACTGCCCGAACCCGGTCCGACTCGCGTTCGGGCCGCCATCTGAGGGACCCTGTAGGGGTGAACGCCCGGAGCGTGGAGCAGAACCAGCCGCCCCGGCGCCATCCTGTCGTGGGCGTGGCCACCGCACTGCTGGAGGCCGACGGCCGCATCGTCCATTGGAGCGCTGCCGCCGAGGCGATGCTCGGCTATTCCGCCGCCGACGCCGAGGGGCGCTACGCGATCGACCTGCTGGCAGCCCCGGAGTACCGGGCCGACATCCTGACCATCTACGAGGGCATCCTGCGCGGCGAGGATTGGACCGGCGTCTTCCCGGTACGCCACAAGAACGGCAGCATCGCCGAGCTGGAGATGCACACCTACCGCGTCGACGCCGGCAGCCCGCCGCCGATGGTGCTGGCCACCGCGGTGGACGTGCGCGCGGTCCGCTCGGTCGAGGCCGACCTGGCCGTGCTCGACAGCTTCTTCAGCCAGTCGCCGGTCGGGATGGCCGTCTACGACACCCGCATGCGCTTCGTCCAGGTCAACTCGGCCCTGGCGGCCACGCACGGGATCCCGGTCGCCGAACACCTCGGGCGCAAGGTCCGCGACGTGCTGCCCGGCGAGGAGGGCGCCCGGATCGAGGCGCAGATCCGGCAGGTGCTCGCCACCGGCGTGCCGATCGTCGACGCCCGCTGGGCGGGCCCGGCCGACGGCGACGCCGAACACGGCCAGGCCGTGCACGACCACACCTGGTCGGCCTGGTACTCCCGGCTCCAGGACGCCTCCGGGCACGTGTTCGGCGTCAGCTCCACCGTCATCGACGTCACCGAGCGTCACGCGGCCGAGGAGCAGGCCGTCCGGGCCCGGCGGCGGCTGGCGCTGCTGGCCGAGGCCAGCGCCGCCATCGGCGCCACGCTGGACGTCCGGCAGGCGGCCCGGGAACTGGTCAAGGCGATGGTCCCGGAGATCGCCGACGTGTGCGGCGTCCACGTCCTGGAACAACAGTCCCGGCACGGACCGGCCGCGATGCGGACCGAGCCGGATGCCTTCGTGGTGCGCCGGGTGGCCTTCGACGCGGACAGCGACGACTTCCCCTACGACGACGTGCCGATCGGGCAGCTGCAACGCCTGGACACGGACTCCCCGTACGCCGACGCCATGCGGCTGCGCCAGACCGTCGTGGTCGCCCCGTCGCAGATGCCCTCGATCATCGCCAAGCCGTCCGGCCGGCTGAGCACCTTCTACGCCCGCCAGGCCCAGACCGTGCGGGTGTCCCCGCTGGTGGCGCGCGGCGCCGTGCTCGGCTTCGTGTCCTACGCCCGCAGGGCCGAACGCGAGCCCTTCGACGACCAGGACATCACCCTCGGCGAGGAGCTGATCGCCCGGGCCGCCACCGCGTTCGACAACGCCCTGCTCTTCCAGAGCGAGCGCGAGACCGCCCTGGCCCGGCAGGAGACGCTGCGCCAGGCCAACGCGGCGCAGGGCCGGCTGGCGCTGCTCAACGACGCCAGCGTGCGCATCGGGACCACGCTGGACCTGCAGCGCACCGCCGAGGAACTCATCGAAGTGGTGCTGCCCCGCTTCGCCGACTTCGCGACCGTCGACCTGCTGGCCTCGGTGATGCGCGGCGACGAGCCGGGACTGCCGCCGCCGGGCGAGCCGGTGGTCGTGCAGGCCGTCGCCGTCGCCGAGTCGTTCCCCTCGGGACTGACAGAGGTCGCCGACGCCGTCGGGAAGACCTCCACCCGCGACGCGTCCAAGGGCTACGCCCGGAGCCTGCGCAGCGGACGCCCCATGGTCATCCCCATCGTCGACGAGGAATCGCTGGCCGCGCTCGCCACCTCCCCGGAACGCGTGGCCGGCGGACTGGCCGCCGGCATCCACTCCTACCTGATGGTGCCGCTGCTGGCCCGCGGCATCGTGCTCGGCGGCGCGGAGTTCATCCGCATGCAGGACCGCGAGCCCTTCGGCCGCGCCGACGTGGCGCTGGCCGAGGAACTGGCGGCGCGCGCGGCGCTGTGCATGGACAACGCGCGCCTGTATCGCAGGGAACGCAGAACCGCGCTGACCTTGCAGCGCAGCCTGCTGCCGCAGAACGTGCACCACACGATCGGCATGGAGATCGCCCACCGCTATCTGCCGAGCAGCCGGGTCAGCGAGGTCGGCGGCGACTGGTTCGACGTGGTCCCGCTGTCCTGCGGCAGGGTCGCGCTGCTGGTCGGCGACGTGATGGGGCACGGTATCCGGGCCGCGGCCACCATGGGCCAGCTGCGCACGGTGGCCCGGACCCTGGCCACCTTGGACATGGAGCCCGAACAGGTGCTGACCCGCCTGGACGCGACCGCCGCCAGCAGCGGCGAGGACCAGTTCGCGACCTGCGTGTGCGCGGTCTACGACCCGGTGGAGCGCTCCGGCGTGATCGCCTCGGCCGGGCACCTCCCGCCGGTGATCGTGGCCCCCGACGGCACCACCACCGTGCTCCACGTCCCGCCGGGCCCGCCGCTGGGCGTCGGCGGCGTCCCGTTCGAGAGCGTGGAGTTCGTGCTGCCCGAGCACAGCGTGATGGCGATGTACACCGACGGTCTGGTCGAGCGCCGCGGCCGCGACCTCGACGAGGGCATCGGCCTGCTGCGCCAGGCCCTGGCTCAGCGCGGCCGGCCGCTGGAGGAGGCCTGCGACGCGGTGCTGGCCGCCCTGGTCCCCGGCGGCGCCGAGGACGACGTCGCGCTGATCATGGCCAGGACGGTGACCCTGACCGGCGACCGCGTCGCCACCCTGGCCCTGTCCGGCGACCGCCGCATGGCGGGCCAGGCCCGCATCTTCACCCGCGGCAAGCTCCGCGAGTGGGGCCTGTCCGGCCTCATCGACCTGGCCGAACTCCTGGTCAGCGAACTGGTGACGAACGCGCTCACGCACTCCGGCCGCCCCCGCCAGCTGCGGCTGTTCTGCGACCGCACGCTCACCGTCGAGGTCGCCGACTCCGATCCCCGCGCCCCGACCGTACGCGGGTTCACGGAGTACGAGGAGAGCGGACGCGGGATCCGGCTGGTGGACGAGCTGGCGCACCGGTGGGGGAGCAGGATCACGCGGCACGGGAAGGTGGTGTGGTTCGAGCTGGAGCTGCCGAGCGGGCCGCCGGTGGAGCGGTGACGGGGGTGACCCCTACCGCCGGCCCCCGTTGGCCCGCATGCTCCGCTCCATGAACTCGACCGCGTCCTTCGCGTCCTTCAACCCCTGGCCGGTGGCCTCGCGGTAGGCCTTGATCGCCTGGATCTTCTTGCCCGCCAGGATCAGGGCGCTGACCTGTGCCTCAGTATTCGCCTGTGCTTCGGTTCGCCCCGGCACGGCCGTTGCCGGACCGTCGCCGTCCAGGCCGAGGTGCGCCAGCAGCCGGTCGAGCTTCTCCTCGATCGCCGCGAGCCGCATCTCCACTGTGATCTGGTCCCCGGAATCCATACCCCGACGCTAGCGCCTGCGGGCCGTTCGCGGGTAGCCGGTCAGAACCCGTGCTCGCGCTCCGCCCCGATCGTCGTGTCCGCACCGTGCCCGGTGTGCACGACCGTCTCGTCGGGCAGCGCGAACAGCTTGGCGCGGATCGAGTCCTCCAACGTCGGCCGGTCGCTGTACGAACGCCCCGTCGCCCCCGGCCCGCCCTGGAACAGGGTGTCGCCGGTGAACACGCACCCGAGGTCGGGCGCGTACAAGCAGACGGCGCCGGGCGCGTGCCCCGGCGTGTGCAGCACCTGCAGCGTGATGTCTCCGACAGTGAGCGTCTGACCGTCGCTCAGATCCGCGTCCCACAGGGTGGCTTCCGGGTCGTCGGGCCCGCCATGCGTGAGTTCCCACAGCGGGCGGTCGTCAGGGTGCAGCAGGATCGGGGCGCCGGTGCGCTCGCGCAGGGCCGGGGCGACGCGGACGTGGTCGTCGTGCGCGTGGGTGCACACGATGCCCAGCACCCGCCGTTCGCCGACGACGGCGAGGATGCTCTCGACCGAGTGCGGGGCGTCGATGACCACGCACTCCGTCTCGTCGCCCACGACCCAGACGTTGTTGTCGACGTCGAAGGTCTGCCCGTCCAGGGAGAAGGTGCCCGAGGTGACGCCGTGGTCGACGCGGACCGCCGTCACAGGATCACCACCGAGCGCAGCACCTCGCCGCTGTGCATGCGGTCGAAGGCCGCCTCGACGTCGCCCAGGCCGATCTCCTCGCTGACGAAGGCGTCGAGGTCGAGCTTGCCGCGCAGGTACAGGTCGACCAGCGTCGGGAAGTCGCGGCTGGGCAGGCAGTCGCCGTACCAGCTGGACTTCAGCGCGCCGCCGCGGCCGAACACGTCGATCAGCGGCAGGTCCGGCAGCTTCATCTGCGGGGTCGGCACGCCCACCAGCACCACGGTGCCGGCCAGGTCGCGCGCGTAGAACGCCTGCTTCCAGGTCTCCGGGCGGCCGACCGCCTCGATCACCACGTCCGCGCCGAAGCCGCCGGTCAGCTCCTGGATCGCGGCGACCGGGTCGGTGGCCGAGGAGTCGACGGTGTGGGTGGCGCCGAGCCGGGTGGCGGCGTCGAGCTTCTTGGCGTCGATGTCCACTGCGATGATCGGATCGGCGCCGGCCAGGGCCGAGCCCGCGACGGCGGCCACGCCGACCCCGCCACAGCCGATCACCGCCACGGACTTGCCGCGCGTGACGCCGCCGGTGTTCACGGCCGCGCCGATGCCCGCCATCACCCCGCAGCCGAGCAGCCCGACCGCCGCCGGACGCGCACTCGGGTCCACCTTCGTGCACTGGCCGGCCGCCACCAGCGTCTTCTCGGCGAACGCCCCGATGCCCAGGGCCGGAGTCAGCTCCGTGCCGTCCTCGAGCGTCATCTTCTGCTTGGCGTTGTGTGTGGCGAAGCAGTACCAGGGCTCACCGCGGCGGCAGGCCCGGCACTGGCCGCACACCGCGCGCCAGTTCAGCACGACGAAGTCGCCGGGCTCCACCTCGGTCACGCCGGGCCCGACGGCCTCGACGACGCCGGAGGCCTCGTGCCCCAGCAGGAACGGGAACTCGTCGTTGATGCCGCCCTCCCGGTAATGCAGGTCGGTGTGGCACACGCCGCAGGTCTGGACCCGGACCACGGCCTCGCCGGGACCGGGGTCCGGGACGGTGATCGTGACGATCTCGACCGGCGCGCCCTTGGCACGTGCGATTACTGCCTTCACCTGTTGCATTGCACTCCTTTGTGGAACCCCCGCTGAGAAAGCGGTGATGGACAGTGATGATATGGACAGGTTGTCGGCGCGTGAACCGCGCCACACCGTGTTCGGGCCGACGGCACCACCGTCGTGCGCACCATCGGCCTGGACCGGGAGAGATGTCGCCGCCTTCTGACATCATCCGCTCATGACGTTGGACATCCCCGCCCTCGCCGGCCTCGACGATGTCGCCTGGGACTCCTTGGAGCACGCCTACGGCCCGGCCGGCGACGTCCCCGAGCTGCTGCGGACCCTCGCCGGCGGCGACGCCGAGCAGGCTGAGGAAGCGGTGTACGAGCTGTACGGCACCATCTGGCACCAGGGCTCGGTCTACCCCGCGACGGTCCCGGCCGTCCCATTCCTGGCCGCGATCGCCGCCTCAGGCGCGGCCGGCACGCAGACCCCGCGGGTGCTGCGCCTGCTCGGCGACATCGCGGCCAGCAGGGACCCGCGCGGCGTCGAGGACCCCGCCGCCGTGCGCTCGGCGGTCGCCGCGCAGGTCGAGGTCGTCGCCGGGCTGCTGGACGATCGCGAGGCCGAGGCGCGCGCAGCGGCGCAGTTCGTGCTTGTGCACGCGGGGGAGCGGCAGCGTGTGCGGTCACTGATACTCGAGCACTGGCATGGCGACGCCGAGGCGCTGCACGCGATGATGCGCGTGGACGCCGAGAAGGCTGCGGACTTGGCTGATGAGGTGGTGTCGGACGACCCGCTGCTGACGGTCAGCTGCGCTCTGGCGTGGATACGCGCCGGGCGGCCGGTGGACGAGCGGGTGCGAGAGGCTGCGCTGACGCCGATTCCCGCGGATTCCGAGCTTTGGTGTTGGAACGATGAGGGGGAGTTGTTCGATCAGGTCATCAGCGCTTTGGCCGAGCGTTTGGGGGCGCGCGCTGCGGTCGAGTTGTTGACCGAGGCCTTGGATCGGATCGGTGATGGGCCCGCGGAATCTGTCGACAGCTATCTGTCCACCGCGCGATGGCTCATCGTCTCCTACCGCAGCGCGCCTGCCTTGTTGGCCGAACCACTTGCCCGCCTGCTGGCCGAAACCGTTGCCCGCCCTGATCTCGCGCGCCGCGTCGTCGGACTGCTCGAACTGATCGGCCCGCCCACAGCCCGCGACCGCCTCGTTGCTTTGGCCGCCGCCGACGATGCCTTACTCGCCGCCGCCGACTCCCTGCTCGCCGACGACGCCCTCGCTTGCCTCGCCCGCTGGAACGATCCGGCCGTCCCCGCTCTGCTCGCCCTCGCGCTCACCGACCGGCCGCATACCCTCAACGTCATCGCCGCATCCGGTATCGGAATACCCTTTGACACAGACCTCCTCGCCGCGATCCGCCAGCGCCTGGCCGAGATCTGCGATGCCGAGAACGATCCGCCGGCCGAGCCCGACAACCCCTTCGCCGCCGTCCGGGACCGCAGCGAACCCGGCCGCCTCGCCGGGATCCTCACCGGCTGGGGCGACCACGCGGCCCCGGCCGTCCCCGAACTGGTCCGGCTGCTCGCCATCAGGCCCACCGTCGCCGCCCCGGCCCTGGCCGCGATCCATCTGCTGTCGCTGGAGGGCATGGCGATGCTGCGCCGTGTCGCGGCGACCGCCGAGGAAGGCGACGCCGTCCGCGCGCGCCTGGCCGCCGCCCAGGCCATTCGTGCCCTGACACAGGATCCGGCCCCGCTCCTGGCCGCCGTCCACTTCGGTCTCACCACGCCGACCAAGAACCCCGACGACCGCGCCGTCGTCGCCGAAGCCGCGACCGAGCTCCCGGACCACGCCGACAGCCTGATCCCGTTGCTCCGCCAAGCACTGCGGGCCATAGCGGTCCCGACACCGAGCCTGCCGGCGCACCAGGCGCGCATGAAACTCGGCCGCGCGCTCTGGCAGCTGACCGGCGACCCCGACGACGCGATCGACGTCCTGCGCGCCACCCTCGCCCTGGCCGGCGAACTCTTCACGGCCTGGACCGTCGCCACCGCCGCCGACCTCGCCGCCGAACTCGGCCCCGCAGCCCGCGACCTCGCCCCCGCACTCGAAGCGGCCCTGTCCGAACCCGCATCCTGCCCGGCCGCCACCCAAGCCCTGCTCGCCATCGACCCCGACGGCCCCTGGTCCGGCCCGCGCCGCGAAGAACTCGCCGACCGACTCCTTGCCACCCTCGACGGCACCAACTCGCCGATAACCCGCGGCCGCGCCCTCGACGCCCTCAGCGCCCTCACCGCCCTGGCCCCACTGCCGCCGAGCACGGCCGAGAAGCTCCGCGCCTTCGCCGATCAGGACGAACGTTTCCCGATCGGCGTCCACGACATCGAGCAGCTGCGCGGCGATGAGGAGATTCGGGAGCGGATACGGGCTCTGCTTCAAGGGTGAGCGCGCCCCGAAGGGTCAGGACTTGGTCACCGTCACCGTCACCGTCACCGACCCGCCGACGCCGCCCGAGGAGACCGAGATGGTCGCCGTGCCTGGTCGGCGTGCGTGCACCGCGCCGGTGACCGGGTCGACGCTCGCCACGCGAGGATCAGAGCTCTGCCACACATGCGAGGCGGGATCGGCGATCGGCACGCTCAGCGCGGGCAGATCGTCGGGGGCGGCGATCCGGGGGTGGACGTGCACCGGATCCTGGCGCCGCGCCGTGGGCCCAGGCTCCGTCATCCGGCGTAGAGGTCGACGATCTCGTCGAGGAGGACCAGTACCCCGGCACCGAGCACACCCGTCACTGCGCTCAAGGCCCATGCGGGTGCCGAGACACCTGCGCCGCCCTCCTGGTGCGCTCCCGCCGTCCCCGCCAGCCCGATCAGCGCGACCGCGCCGAGCAGCACGTCGCGCGCCACGTGCCGGATTCCGAACTCCCGCTGCGTGCCGCCGAAGCACATGCACGCGGCCGACGTCCCGCTCCGCAGCACCCTGACGATCACCGCGAGGAAGCCCGCGTCCAGGACCACGGCCAGCGCGAAGCCCCGCACATCGCGGGCCTTGTCCACCACCGCCGCCAGGAACACCAGGCCGATCAGGACTCGGGCCGCCGAGGTCACCAGGTCCATGCCGCACCGCCGTTCCGTTTCCGTCGTTCCGTCGCCGATCACGCCTTGAGCTCACGGAACGGTATGCCGGGGGCGTACACGCCGGATACAGGCGAAATACTTCGTATGCAAATCAGGGCTCGGGCATAGTTGCGTGCCATGAAGACGAACCGCATCATCGCCCTGCTCGCCGCCGTCGCGGCCGTGACCACGGTGTCCGCGAGCGGCGAGGCGCTGGCCACATCAGGGTCCTCATCCTCGCCGTCCGCGTCGCTCACCACCGCGACGCTGGTCGCCAAGGTGGCCGATCCGCAGCCCGGCCCGTTCGGCACGAGCCTGGAGGGCGCGGCCTTCGACAGCAAGTGCGCGTTCTACTTCGTCGACACCACCGCCGCGCCGAACCAGCCCATGCTGATGACGATGGACCTCGCCACGGACCAGGTCAGCACGCTGTACGCGAACGCCCCGGGCCAGACCACGATGCTCAACTGCGTCGGCTTCGCCCCCGGCGGCGCCATGTACCTGTGCGACCTGCGGGGGCGGATCGTCACGTTCGACCCGGCCACCCGGCAGCTGAGGACCGTGCTGGACCGGGTCGGCGGCCAGTCGATCGTCCCGGACGATCTGACGATCGCCCCGAACGGCGACATGTACATCGCCGACTACAAGGGCACCCCGGCGCACCGACCGGACGCGTCCTGCTGCGTCCGGCGACCGGCAGGCCGAGCGTGGCCGCCACGGGCCTGGTGCATCCGAACGGGATCGTGCTCACCGGGAAGCTGGACGGCGTGTGGGTCGACGAGGACCTGGCCGGCCGGCTCGACCACATCGGCCCCGGGTTCTCCTCGCCGGCCTCGACGACTCTGGAGAACGTCGTGCACACCGTCGCCTACCTGGGCCTGGGCGCCTCCGCCTTCACCGACTCGCTGACCATCGACGGCGCCGGGAACATCTACATGGCCGTGTACGGCGGCAGCGAGGTGCTGGAGTTCGACCCGGACGGCGTGCAGATCGGCCACGTGGTGGTTCCCGGCGACGCGCCGAACGTGACCCACGTCGCGATCCAGCCCGGCACGCAGAACGCCTACATCACCGCCTCGGGGAAGGACGGCGGCTACATCTACCGCTTCACGGCTCTCGCGCCTGCGCCGGCGAACACGCCCAACGGAGGCTGAGGTGGCGATTCGGTGGGCTAACCACCAGCGTTCAGCGTCTGCTTGAACTCCGGGCACGCGACCAACGGCTCGTGATCGCACTCCACCGCGTGCCGCAGCCCGGACCGCATGCGCGTCAGGCGCGCGATCAGCACGTCCAACTCGTCGGCCTTCGCCGCCATCCGATCGCGCAAGTCCTCGTCTCCCGGCCCGGCGGCGAGGAACCGCGCGATCTCGGCGATGCCGAAGCCGGCCTCGCGGGCGCAGCCGATGAGGGCCAAGCGATCCAGGACGTCTGCGTGGTACGTGCGCCGCAAACCGTTGCGCCCGGACGAGGCGATCAGGCCGCGCTGTTCGTAGAACCGCAGTGCCGACGGCGCCAGCCCGGTGTGCGCCACGACCTCGCCGATGTCCAACGCCGTCTCGGCCATGGGCCCTCCTCCCCGCGCGTGCTTGACCTCAAGCGCGCTTCAAGTCGCAGTGTAGACGCATGCGAATCCACCACATCAACTGCGGATCGATGCGCGCCATCGAGGACGAAGCCGGATCCAGCCTGCCCGCGGTCTGCCACTGCCTGCTGATCGAGACCGAGGCCGACGGCCTGGTCCTGGTCGACACCGGCCTGGGCACCGCCGACGTCGCCGACCCGCAGCGCACCCTGAGCCAGGAGTTCATCGGCCGCGCGCAGCCGGTACTCGAACTGGAAGAGACCGCGCTGCACCAGGTCAAGGCCCTGGGATACGACGCGGGCGACGTGCGGCACATCGTCCTGACCCACCTCGACATCGACCACTCCGGCGGCCTGCCCGACTTCCCCGACGCCCGCATCCACGTCCTGGACGCCGAGCAGCGCACCGCGCTGGCCGGCACCGGCAGCCACCCCGAAGACCGCGTCCGCTACCGTCCGGCGCACTGGGCGCACCAGCCGCTCTGGCAGACCTACACGCCCACGGTCGGCGAGTCCTGGTTCGGCTTCGACACGGTCCGGCCCCTGGAGGGCCTGAACGCCGACATCGCCCTGATCCCGCTCGGCGGCCACACCGCCGGCCACAGCGCGGTGGCCGTCAGGGCCGCCGACCGCTGGCTCCTGCACTGCGGCGACGCGTACTACTTCCACACCGAGATCGACCCCGACCGCCCGCGCGGCCACCCGGGCATGGACATCCTGCAGCAGATCACGGAGGTCGACCGCCCGCTGCGGATGGCCAACCACGCGCGGCTGCGGGAACTGGTGCGGCTGCACGGGGACGAGGTCGCGGTGTTCGCGGCGCACGATCCGTGGGAGCTGGCGCGGCTTGCGGGCGCGAGCATGGCGGGCGGGAGCACGGCGGGCGCGAGCACGCCGGGTGCCGAGCCGGGAAGCTGATTCAGCGCACCACGATCTCGTATTCCAGGAATGCCCCGACCAAATCCTGATCCTGCGCTACAACCGCCTCCTCGCCACCGCGAATCCGCCGGGCCTCGGGGTGCAGACCCAGTCCCAGATACAGACTCAGGGCTCGACGAAGGTGCTCCTCGCCCTCCTGGATCCGGCCGCGCCGCACCAGAATCGCGCCGAGCCCCTCCAACGCCGTGGCCTCATCGTCGGGCCGGATCGCCGCCACGTCGCGCAGGACCGCCGCGGCCTCCGCGGGCCGGCCCGTCTCCAGCTCGATCTCGGCCAGCAGCATCGCCGCGTCCCGGCGCTGACGCCCCAGCTCGGCGGCGCGGTGCCGCAGATAGGGGGTGTCGAGCCCGTCGAGCGGACGGCCGCGCCACAGGCCTAGCGCCTCCCTCAGCCGCTGCGCCGCGATCTGGTGCTCCTGCCCGGCGCGGGCGTCGCGCGCCCGGCCCAGCAGCACGCCGAACCGCTCGGCGTCGATCAGCCCGGGGTCGGTCAGCGCGGTGTAGCCGGGGCGTCGGGCAACCAGCCGCACCCGGTCCTCGATCGGCTCCAGGGCCTTTCGCAGGGCCGAGACATAGTTCGCGATCTGCCGGTCGACGGTGTCCGGCGGCGAGGAGGGCCAGGCCCATTCGGCCAGGTCGCCGCGGAAGATCGTGCGGCCGTGGTTGAGCACCAGGACGGCCAGCAGGCACAGCCGGCGCTGGCCGTCCAGGGGGAGCGGAGTGCCGCGGTGGTGCACGGTCAGCCCGCCGAGCAGCCGGATATCGGGATCCATCGGTCCATCCCCTGCGGAGCGGAAGATAGGGACGTTCGGGATGGCAAGGCTACTCACCGTGTCAGTACGTTCACAACGCCGACGTGCGGGACCGGTCCTCCATCGAGGCCTGTTTGCCTCTTGCGGTCCGGGACATACGTGGTAGCTACCGACGATCGAGAGGATTTGCGAGATGCAGGACACCCTCGAATACGTGATAGGCAGCCGCGTCCGGTGCGCCGGGGAGGAATGCGGCGAGGTGGCGTTCGTGGTCGTCGACCCGGTGGCCGACAAGCTCACCCACCTGGTCGTGCAGCCCGACGACGACAGCTCGCAGGGCCGCCTGGTGCCGGTGCACATCGCCATCCCCGGGCCGGAGGGCGTCGACCTGAACTGCACGCGGGCCCGCTTCGACGAGTTCGAACCGGCGGTCCGGACGTACTTCATGCCCGAGATCGAGGCCGTCGGCCCGGCCCGCGGCGAGCGCGTCCTGGCCTGGCCGCTGTACGGCCTGGTGATGACCCCGACCGCGCTGACCGGCTTCGTCCCCGGCGTGGACCCGCAGCTCGCGGCCACGACCGTGGAGCACCTCCCGGCCGGCGAGGTCGGCGTGCGGCGCGGGGAGCGTGTGCACGCCGAGGGCGGTGAGATCGGGCGGGTGCAGGGCCTGGCGGTGGTCCCGCCGGACAGCGAGGTGTCCCATGTGCTGCTGGACGAGGGGCACCTGTGGGGGCGCAAGCGGGTCGCCATCCCGATCCGGGACGTGATCGGGATCGACGCCGACGGGGTGTCCGTGGGCCTGACCAAGGACCAGATCAAGGACCTGCCCCCGGTGGACGTCGCGGGCCTGGAAGCGTCGGCGGCCCAGACGGCCTAGACGGCGTACGGCCCAGACGGCCCAGACGGCCCGGCAGCGATCCGCCCGCGCGGGGCCGGAGCGGCATGACCGCGCCGGCCCTGGGTAGGCCGTAGGCGGACCCGGATGCGACCGATCGTCCGGCCGAACAGGCCCTGAAACGTAAACGGCGGAACCATCATGCAGAAGCTTTCGCTCGAAGCGCTCTCCCGGCAGCACCTGGAGCGCGCCGCGGCGTCCTCGACCGGCCGCAGTTCGCAGTCGATCTACGGCGGCCACGAGCACGTCCTGCGCCAGACGCTCATCGCCCTGCGCGCCGGCAGCACGCTGGCCGAGCACGAGAACCCCGGCGAGGCGACGGTGCTGGTGCTGCGCGGCCGGGTCCGGCTGGTGTCCGACGACGCGTCGTGGGAGGGCATGGCCGGCGACCTGCTGATCGTGCCGGAGGCCCGGCACAGCCTGGAGGCGCTGGAGGACGCCGCGTTCGTGCTCACGGTGGGCAAGACCCAGTGAGTGCGGAAATGCCTTGAGTGCGGAAATGCCTTGGGCCTCACCCGGTCGGCGGCATCGCCTCCGAGGGGCCCCGTTTGATCGTCTCGGAACTGGTCACCCGTAAAAACGTGAGCAATATCCGCTGATCACACGAAAGGCCGCAGCCGGGGGAACGGTCGAGGGAGTGGAGCCATGGCACAGCGCATCGAGGTGGCGCGAGCCGGCCGGATCACCGTGCCCGAGACCGCGTCCGTGCAACTCGCCGTACCGGCTGACAAGCACTACATCGTGCTGGTCCGCTCCGCAGTGGCCCAGCTCGGCGCGTGTTTCGGCTTCACCATGGGCGACATCGGCGACCTGCGCCTGGCGGTGGACGAGGCGTGCAACCTGCTCGTCGCCGGCGGCCCCGACCCGGCCGTCAGCGGCCTGGAGTGCCGGGCCGTGGTGCGCGGCGACCTGCTGCGGGTGACGCTGTCCGCCTCGGCCGTGGCCGCCGCGCCGCCGGACACCGAGGGCTTCGGCTGGACCATCCTGGCCGCGCTGGTGGATGCGCTGGCCTGGGAGCAGAGCGAGAACGTGGTGCGCGTCGAGATCGAGAAGCGCCGCGGCACCCGCGGCGGCTGAGCCGTGGCCACGGACGACGTCCGCGAGGGGCGGCCCGACCGGTCCGATCGAGCCGACCGGCCCGACCGGCCCGACGGGCCCGACCAGCCCCACCAGCAGCCCGACCGGCCCGACCGGCTCGGCGCGTACGCCGCGGCCCTGGCCGCGCTGCGCAGGCTGGGCACGCTCGCGCCGTCCGATCCCCAGCGGCCGGCGCTGCGCGAGTTCGTGATCGGCGAGTACATGTCCTACGCGCGCTACGTCGCCGGGCGCTTCCGTCGCCGCGGGGAGGCCCCGGAGGACCTGGAGCAGGTGGCGTACGTCGGCCTGGTGAAGGCGGTCGACAGCTACGACGCGGCGTTCGACACCACGTTCCTGACCTACGCGACGCCGGTGATCGCCGGCGAGATCAAACGGCACTTCCGGGACACGACCTGGGACGTCCACGTGCCGCGCCGGATGCAGGAGCTGTCCGGGGCCCTGCGTCAGGCCCGCGAATCCCTGGCCCAGACGCTGGGACGCGACCCGACCGTCACCGAGCTGGCCGAACACCTGGACGCCGGCACCGAGGAGATCGTCGACGCGATGGAGGCCTCGGCGGTCTACAACACCGGCTCCCTGGACGTCTCGCTGGGCCTGTCCGACGGCGAGGGCGCCACCCTCGGCGAGCTGATCGGCGACGACGACCCCGGCTACGGCTTGGTCGTCGACCGCGAGTCGCTCAAACCGCTGCTGGCCGAGCTCGACGAGCGGGACAAGCGGATCCTGCTGCTGCGCTACTTCCGTAACATGTCGCAGACCGAGATCGGCGAGGAGATCGGCGTCTCGCAGATGCAGGTGTCGCGGTTGCTGACACGGATTCTCGGGCGCCTGCGGGAAGGGCTGGGTCTCCAGGAGACCGCCGGCGCGACGAACCCTAAGAAGGCTGACTAGCACCCTCGTATGTCATGAATACCCTTATATATCCTGGATGATCGCGTTCTCGACCAGGCCGCTGATCCCCGGCGGCAGGACCCGGGCCAGGTCGGACTGGCTGACGATGCCGACCAGGTGCGGCCCGTCGACCACCGGCAGCCGGCGGATCCGGTGGTCGGCCATGGCACGCTGGGCGGCGTGGATCGGGTCGGACGCGCGCACGCACACCGGTGGCTTGGACGCCAGCGTGGACGCCGCCACCCGGCCCAGGTCCATGCCCTCGGCCACGCCGCGCACGGCGATGTCCCGGTCGGTCAGCATCCCGGTCAGCTCGCCGTCCGCGCCCCGGACCGGGACGGCGCCGATGCCCTTGTCGCGCATCAGCCGGGCGACGTCTTCCAGGGGCTGGTCACCGTCGACGCACTGGACGGGGGTGGTCATGATCTCGGAGATAGTCGTGGCCATGAAAACTCCTTTCTTTGCGGAGTACCGGTTTCCCAGTGTGCCGCCTCTGTGACCCCGCTGACCGGTTCGCGCGAATCGAAACCCTTATGTGTCCGCCGCCTGCCCTCATCAGTCAGTGGTTCGCGTTCGAGCCACGTGCGTACCCGGGATTATGGGGGTTATGCACCCCTGGAGTGGGTTTGCGCCGCGGATCACCGGGCAATCGGTCGAAGTGGCCGGAAAGAACTTGGCGCGCAAGCTGATCGAGGCACATCTCGTGGACGGCGAGACGACGCCGGGATCCGAGATCGCGCTGCGCGTGGACCAGACCCTGACCCAGGACGCCACCGGGACCCTGGTGATGCTGGAGCTGGAAGCCCTCGGGCTGAAACGGGTCCGCACCGAGGTCTCGGTGCAGTACGTCGACCACAACCTGCTGCAGACCGACGAGCGGAACATGGCCGACCACCTGTTCCTGCGCTCGGCGGCGCAACGCTTCGGCCTGTGGTTCTCCCCGCCGGGCGGCGGCGTGTCGCACCCGGTGCACATGCAGCGCTTCGGGATCCCCGGCAAGTCGCTCATCGGTTCGGACTCCCACACCTGCGCCGCCGGCTCGCTGGGCATGCTGGCGATCGGCGTCGGCGGCCTGGAGGTCGCCCTGGCGATGGCCGGGGAGCCGCTGTACTTGACCATGCCCAGGATCTGGGGCGTCCGGCTAAATGGGGAACTCCCCACTTGGGTCAGCGCCAAGGACGTGGTGCTGGAGATGCTGCGCCGCCACGGTGTGAAGGGCGGGGTGCACCGGATCATCGAGTACCACGGGCCGGGCGTGGCGACGCTGACGGCGATGGACCGGCACGTCATCGCCAACATGGGTGCCGAGCTCGGCGCGACGGCGACGGTGTTCCCCTCCGACGAGCGGGTGCGCGAATTCCTTCGCGCAGAAGGCCGGGAGGACGCGTATGTACCACTGGAGGCAGACCCGGACGCAGACTACGACCTCACCGAGGAGATCGACCTCAGCACCCTGGAACCCCTGATCGCCAAACCGAGTTCGCCCGGCAATGTAGTACCGGTGCGAGAAGTGGCCGGCACCGAGGTGCACCAGGTGGTCGTCGGCTCCTCGGCCAACCCGGGCCTGCGCGACTTCGCCGTCGTCGCCGCGATCCTGCGCGGCCGCCGCGCCGACGGGCAGGTCTCGCTCGACATCAACCCGACCTCGCGCGAGATCCTCGCCGACCTGACGAAGTCCGGCGCCACCCTGGACCTGATCCACGCCGGCGCGCGCCTGCACCAGACCGGCTGCCTGGGCTGCATCGGCATGGGCCAGGCCCCCGCGAAGGGCCGCAACAGCCTGCGAACCTTCCCGCGCAACTTCCCCGGCCGCTCCGGAACCGACGACGACCAGGTCTGGCTGTGCTCTCCGGAGACGGCTGCCGCGGCGGCGCTCACCGGCCGCATCACCGACCCGCGCGAACTCGGGTTCGCCTACCCGGACGTGCGGCTGCCGGAGTCCTCGTCGGTGGACGTCGTGGTGCTGGAGCACCCGCTGCCGCCGGGCCTGGCCGCGGAGGTCGAGCTGGTCAAGGCCGAGAGCATCGGCGGCCTGCCGGAGCTGGACCCGCTGCCGGACCGGCTGGACGTCCCGGTGGTCCTGAAGGCCGGCGACAACGTGTCGACCGACGAGATCCTGCAGGCCGGCGCTGCGGCGCTGCCCTACCGCAGCGACATCGAGAAGCTCGCCGAGTTCTCCTTCACCCGCCTGGACCCGACCTACCCGCGGCGTGCCCGCGAGGCCGGCGACCACGCGGTGATCGGCGGCGAGAACTACGGCCAGGGCTCCTCGCGCGAACACGCCGCCCTGGCGCCGCGCTCCCTGGGACTTCGGGTCGTGATCGCCAAGTCGTTCGCGCGCATCCATGCCTCGAACCTGGTGAACTTCGGCGTCCTGCCCCTGGAGTTCACCGACCCGGCCGACTACGACGCTGTGCGGCCCGGCGACGAACTCCAGCTCGAGGACCTGAGCCGACACCTGGCCGACGGCGAGTTCACGGTCGGCAACTTGTCGCAGAACACGACGTTCGGCGTCCGGCACCGGCTCTCGCCCCGGCAGATCGCGACGATCCTGGCCGGGGGACGGATCGCCGAGCATGCGGGCAAGGGGAGCGGGAGCTGAGGTTGTTCAGGGTTCGATGATCGGCTCAGGGTTCGACGATCCGTCACCAGCCGATGACCCGCCGATCGTCCTGGGCCTGGCGATACCGCATCCGGGTGGCGCACAGCCAGTTCTCCAGCTGTTCGGCCAGCAGATCGCGCGATTCGGAATACGTGTCCAGCGCGGCGATACAGGCTTGTTCGGCGTCCCGCAGCCGGCGCGCGGTCTCCTCGATCGCCGGCGGATCCCCGACCCGCCGGGCGACGTGGAGCCGGTCGGCCAGCTGCTGCCGGGCCCGCGTGCAGATGTCCACTGTGGCGTGCGCTTCGTATTCGGCCGCCAGGAGCTGCCTGATCCAGGCGTCGCTCACCGCCTGCTCCGCACTGCGCACGGCTGCGCGCTGGTCCGCGCCGTGGCCGTCCCGGTCTGTTTCCATGTGTTGTCACCTCCAACACTTTCGACTTGACCATTCTGCTCGGATCGAAACGGGGGAGTAGGCGGGTTTTCACCCTTTGAGAACTTGCTGGGAACGACGAGCCGGACGCCCCCGGCGAGCAGTCGTCGCGGGGCGCGTCCGGCGCGGCGAAGAAGGACTCTGATTTGTGGTCGCGCCCTACCCGACTGTCTCGACTTCGGGTTCCTGCACAGCGTGGACGGCGTGGCGGCGGCTGTAGCCGAAGTACACGACAAGCCCGACCGCCATCCATACGCCGAACCGGATCCAGGTGTCCACCGGCAGGTTGAGCATCAGCCACAGGCAGGCCAGGATCGCCGCGATCGGGACGAACGGCACCGCCGGCGTGCGGAAGGCGCGCGGCAGGTCCGGGCGCGTGCGTCGCAGGATGATGACACCGAGCGAGACCAGGATGAAGGCCGCCAGGGTGCCGATGTTCACCAGCTCGGCCAGCGCCTTGAGCGGGATGACGGCGGCGAAGCAGGCCACGACCCCGCCCAGCAGGATGGTCGACCGGTACGGCGTCTTGAACCGGGGGTGGACCCGGGAGAAGCTCTGGGGCAGCAGGCCGTCGCGGCTCATGGCGAAGAACACCCGGGACTGGCCCATCAGCAGCAGCAGGGTGACCGAGGTCAGGCCCAGGACCGCGCCGGCGCTGATGAAGCCGCTGAGCCAGTGCGCGCCGGTGGCGTTGAAGGCGTCGGCCAGCGGGGCCTTCTCCGACAACGCCGTGTACTTCTGCATGCCGGTCACGACCAGCGTCACGGCCACGTAAAGCACCGTGCACACCGCCAGCGAGGCCAGGATGCCGCGCGGCAGGTCGCGCTGGGGCTTCTTCACCTCCTCGGCGGCGGTGGCCACGACGTCGAACCCGATGAACGCGAAGAACACGACGGCGGCGGCGGTGAAGATGCCCATCACTCCGAACGAGCCCGGCGCGAAGCCCAGGTGCTGGATCAGCGGCTGCGAGCCGCCGGAACCGGTACTCGTCGCCTTGGAGGTCGGCGGGATGAAGGGGTGGTAGTTCGAGCCCTTGATGTAGAACAGGCCCGCGAAGATGACCAGCAGCACCACCGCCACCTTGACCGTGACGATCACGGCGGTGAACCGCGCCGACTCCTTGACCCCGGCGACCAGCAGCGCGGTCACGGCCAGCACCAGCACCGCGGCCGGGATGTTCAGCCCCCAGTGCTGGTCGGTCCCGCCCCCGATCGAGGCCGGGATGTGGATGCCGATGTCGCCCAGCAGCGTCTGGATGTAGCCGGACCACCCGACCGCGACCACCGCCGCGCCGAGCGCGAGCTCCAGGATCAGGTCCCAGCCGATCAGCCACGCCGGGAACTCGCCGATCGAGGAGTAGGAGAAGGTGTACGCCGACCCCGCGACCGGCACGGTCGAGGCGAATTCGGCGTAACACAGGGCCGCGAGTGCGCACACGATCCCCGCAGCGGCGAAGGACAGCGCGACGGAGGGCCCGGCGTAGTCCTTGGCGGCGGTTCCCGTCAGCACGAAGATCCCGGTACCGATGATCACACCGATGCCGTAGACGGTCAGGTCGAACGCCGACAGCGCGCGTTTGAGGCTGTGCTCGGAGTCGTCTGTGTCTTTGAGGGTGTCTTCGATGCTTTTTGTGCGGAATAAGCCCTTCGTAGCGTTCTGAGCGTTCATTCGGACCGGCTACCCCGAAATCCGGATCTCTATCGCGGTGGTATCGAGAAAATGGGCGACGCTATGGAGTTGCTTGACTACGGGGCGACGCCGTAGCCTGATCAGCTCCGAAGAAGCAGCGCCAGTGCGGGGCACTCGGAGACGGCTTTCCGGGCCCGGCGCCGGGCCTGCGCCGGCACGGGCCGGTCCTGGATGATCGGGTAGCCCCACTCGTCCAGGGAGATGACTTCCGGGAGGAGATCGGCGCACGCGCCGTGGCCTCGGCAGGCGGTCCAGTCGACGGCCGCGCGCGGCGGCGGGGGCGGGGGCGCTTGTTCGGGCATGGTCGGGCTCCTTGGGCGGGGGATCGGTGTGCTTCGGCGAATCGGTGGCGGTCGGGGGACCCGTGCCGGCCGGGCAATCGGCGGCAACCAGGGAATGGGCGGCAACCAGGGAATCGGCGGCGGTCGAGCAGTCGGTGTCGGCATGGCAATCAGCGGTGGTCGGCAATCAACAGCGGCCGGGCATGGTCAAGCCCCGCGTCCCTCGGCAGGCAGCATCGCCGGTCGACCGGGCGCGGTGCAGCGTCCTCGAGTGTGCGCGTCCGCCTCCGCCGCGAAGGTGATCAGGGCACTGCGGGCCAGGCGTGCCGAGCCGTCGGGGTGGCGGCACGCGCCGCGGCCGGTGATCAGGCCGGCCCAGCGTGCCAGGTCGGTGTGGAGCCGGCGGAAGTCGGTGCGCGGCGTCGGATTCGCCAGTTCGGCGAAGGCCGTTGCCATGCGCGGCAGGCCGTTCAGGCACGGTCCGCACTGGCCGGCCGATTCCAGCGCCAGGTAGCGCAGGATCGAGGCGGTCTCGGTCAGGCCGCAGCGATCGTGGGGGAGGACTGCCAACAGGCCCGCGCCCAGCGGAGCGCCGAGTGCGTCCAGGCTCCTCGGCGCCGCGTCGGCCAACGGCAGCCAGGTGCCGTGGTAGCCGCCGACCAGGATCGCCTGGCCCGCGCCCGGATCGGCGAAGTGGCGCAAGGGTGTGCTCGGCATGGCCTCGATCACGGCCGGTGTGCGGTCCGCGTGCCGCACCGTGAACAGTGACGTGGCCGCGCCGGCCCGGTACCACCCCGGGCCGTGGCGGGCGATCAGTGCCAAATGGGCCAGTGTCTCAACGTTCTGAACCAGTGTGGGGTCGCCGCCGACGCCGTGCTCGTACACCGGCCGGGCTTGGAACCGTGGCCTGGCCGGACCTCCGTTCAGGAACGACACCAGCGCGGACTCCTGGCCGGACAGGAACCCGGGCGGCACCTCGACGACCGTGACGGTGACCGGCGCCGCTGACGCTGCCGACGCCGGCCGCTGCCGGCTCGCCTCGGTCAGATACCGGCCCAAGCCGCGGCCGGCCTCCACGGCCAGGAAAGCGCGGTCGGCGCCGACCGCCGCCGCCGCGAGCGCCACCCCGTCCAGCACCAGGTGCGGCGCCGAGGAAAGCAGGGCTTTGTCTTTCGCGCTGGCCGGCTCGCCCTCCGTGCCGTTGGCCACCACCACGGCTCCGCGCCGGGCCCGCCGAGCCGCCTCGCGCACCGCGCTCATCTTGCGGTGAGTCGGGAACGCCGCGCCGCCGTGCCCGCTCAGGCCCGCCAGTTCGGCGGCCAGGATGATCTGCGCGCCGTCGAGGTACGACAGGCCGCCGTAGACCGCGCAGTGCGCCTCGTAGGTCAACGGTTCTGAGGGAAGCAGCCGCCTCGCCGCGCTCGTGGCGTACGAGCGGACGCGCACCGGCAGGGCAGTCACAGTCGTGGTCATCGTCGGGCTCCCGCCGCGAGAAGGTCAGCCGGTGTCACGGGATTCCGCCCGGCCAGGAAACGCTGTGCGGCGGCGGCCAGCACCACCGCGACGCAACCGAGGGTCGCCCCCAGGGCCCAGCCGTTCATCGGATGCCCCGTGCCGCTGCCGAGCGTCACGCCGTGCACGACCGCCACCGGCCAGCAGGCGTAGGCCAGCCAGTGCACGGCCCGCCACGTCCGCCGGCCCAGCCGGGCCCGCAGCAGGCTGGTGACCGTCACCGCCAGGATCAGATCCAGAGCGACCGCGCCCAGGCCCACCCACAGCGGCGAGTAGGACGAGGAGAAGGGCACCAGGACTGCCAGAGGACTGATATCCACGTAGGAATCGACGA